>CANQAA010000022.1 GCA_947589395.1 uncultured Clostridia bacterium | reverse complement strand
GTGCTTTGGGACGCCGATATGCGGTGCATAGATAGTGAGTGGCACTTCTATCGCTTTAACGGTCAAACAAAATGGGTGGAGCAGACGGCAACTACTGAAAATAAGCAAGAACTCATGAAATATATGTTAAACGCATATCGAGTTTTGCTGACACGCGCAAGAGCCGGAATGGTAATTTGCGTTCCTTACGGGAATGCAAACAAAACAGCCGGCGGTTTTTGGGAGGATAGCACTCGCTTGCCCGAATATTACGACGGCACCTATCAATATTTGAAGAGTATAGGTATAGAAGAAATATAAATTAAGTTCTGCAATTTTGAGGATTGAGGACTAACATCAAGGAGATAAGGTGTTATGTCAAATAAAGAAATTACTGTCAAAGGTTTAGATGTCAGATACAAGAATATAGACAAAGAAGATTACATATCTCTTACCGATTTGGCGCGCTATACAAATTCGACCGAACCGAAAGTTCCGATTGCCACATGGATGCGTAGCAAGGACGTTATATCCTATCTCGGACTGAGGGAGACATTGCACAACCCCGATTTCAAAGGACACGAATTCGAGGCCTTTGAGAATGCGGCAGGCAGACACAGCTTCTACCTTTCGCCACAAAAATGGATAGAAGCCACCAATGCGATTGGAATCGTTTCAAAGTCGGGAAACAATGGCGGAACATTCGCGCATAGAGACATCGCCTTTGAGTTTGCGAGTTGGTTAAGCCCTGAATTCAAGTTGTATTTAGTCACAGAGTTTCAGCGGCGCAAATCGCAAGAGCAACAAGCGCTCGAATGGTCGGCAAAGCGCGAACTTGCCAAAGTCAACAGGAAGCTATTAAAATAGCATTAAAGCAATTTTTTGTGTGGTGATCAGTTGTCAAAAGTTTTTGCGAAAGTCTCAATAGACTTATTTTTTATTTTGATACTCAAATTGATATATAAAAGGTACGGCAATATAATGCAAGATTTTTCCAGGAGTGAAAGGTATTTTGAGGTTTTGCGCGGGTTCAGATGATGTCGCCGAGATGGAAGGTGGCGTGGGGGACTGAGACATAGGAGGCGGGGGAGTCGGGTAACACTTGGGGGACGGGCAGGGCGGCAAGCTGCTCAGAGGTCAAGTTGAGAAGGGAGAGAAGCTCATCGAGCGTGAGGATCTTGACGATCCTGCGCGCGGCGGTCTTTGCGTAGTAATAGCGGGATTTTTTGATTTTTACGTCGTCGCTTGCATGCTTCACAAAAAACTTGCACTCGGACGCCTTCGAGACGATGTGTCCTCCGCGATTTATGATTTGTTGCATGAGCACGATGCAATTTTTCGTTTCGTTCGTCTCAAACCGCTCGCTGAAGCACACGCGCTTGTTGAAAAGCACGTTCTTTGTTATGTTCCCTTCGGGCAGCGCCCTATCGGCAAATTCTCTGACCATGCGCTTTAGCTCAGCCGCGCTGAAATACGCGGGATGTTCGACGAGGCAGGCGAGTTGTTTGTTGAGATCGCCGCCGAAGTTTGCGGAAGCGGCGGAGGCGAGAAGCTCCCCTAAGGACGCGTTTTTTCTAACGCACATAGCTTTTGCAAGTTGCATGGTGAGGAGCGCGTCGTCGGAGCTTTCGTGCAATCTGCCCTCGAGCGCGACGTCAAGGCTTTTTGCGGCGTTTTCAAGCGACGCCGTCTCCCCAAAGAAATTTTTGTACGCTCTCTGCACGTCATAAAATTTGAAAATTATCGCCTCTTTTTCATATTCCTCGCACGCGATATTGAGAAAGTTTGCGTCGTTGCTCGTCGAAAATCCTATGACCATTTGATCGTTTGCGCACAACAAGGCTTTTATCTCTTCATAATATGCAGAAAAAGTGGGGTTTTTGCGATAAACTCTCTCGGGGTAGCTGAGGACGATACCGCTATTGAATCTGCGTCCGCCGAGATTGAAAGGCTTTTCGGGGTTCATGAGGATCGTCCGCTTTTTTATCGTTTTGAAATTTTCGTCGCATAAAACGTATCCGAACTCGCAAATGTGAGCCCCGTCGCAGCACTCTATGTCAAAAAACAAATATCTCATCGTCTCTCCTGCATGTTGCCAATCTCGGCGAGCGCGTACAAACGCATAAGCGTCGCCATTCTCGCACCGAATATTTTAACATAGTCGCGCAAAAATCACAAGCGACTCGCCCGGCGCAACTTGGATAAATATATAAAATTTGTTGACTATTTTGAAAAAGCGATATAAAATGTATGCTGATCTGAAACGATGAAAGTCCCCAAAGGCGAGAGCATCGGAGCGAAGGCATTGCCGACGCAATGATAGTGGGGGTCACGGAGCGTAGGACGGTGAAGAAAGTTTTTTCGTGCTGTCCTTGCGGACGGCATTTTTTGTTGGAGGAGTCATGAAAAGGATAGGAGTTGTTGGGATCGTGATCTCAAAAAAGGACGGCGCGCCCGTCATCGAGATGCAGCGCATATTAAGCGATTTTGCGGATATCATTATTGGTAGAATGGGCGTTCCGCGCGAAAGGCTCAACGCGATCGCGCTCATCGTCGAGGGGGAGCAGGAGAGGCTTTCCGCTCTCACGGGAAGACTCGGGAGACTTGAAAGCGTATCGGTGAAGTCCGCGCTGACGTCGGCGGAAGTCGAATGAGCGCGACTTTACGGCTACGGCGCATAAACGAAAAATCAAATTTGTGAGGTGCAATATGAAAAAATGTATGAAATTTGGCGTTGCGATCATTTTGGCGATGACGCTCATCGCCATGTGCGTCATGCTCGTCGCTTGCAATTTGCAGGACGACGCGTTGAGATTTGCGGCTCCGGACGGAACGCCCGCGCTCGCTATGCTCAGGCTCGCTTCGCAAAAGCAAAAGATCGGGGACTACGAAGTCGACTACGACGTCGTGAGCCCAAGCAATATCGCGATCGAGATGGGAAGCGGCAAGGCGGACATCGTCATCATGCCGATCAACGCGGGAGCGGCGCAGATCGTAAACCAACAGGCGGGCTACAAGCTCGTCTCCGTCGCGGTGGAGGGAAGCCTCTATCTTTTGGGACATAAGGACGTCGAAGGAAGCGACGTGGCTTCAATAAGCATCAACGACATCAAGGGCAAAAAAGTGGCGTGCATAGGCGAGACGGGAGTGCCCGGACTCGTGTTCAGATACGTTCTTTTGCACAACGACATCGAGATCGTCACCGAAGGCGAACCGACGAGCGCGCAGGTGTTCGTGGATTACGTTGCGGACGGCTCCAATGCGATAGAGGCGTATTATAAGGGCGACGTGGACTTCATCGTCGTGGGCGAGCCCGCCGCGACCGCGCAAGAAGTCAGATCGTTGACATTTGCGCCGACCGACGCGCAATATGCAAGAAGGCTCAACGCCGAGATGAACATGCAAACAGAGTACGGCAAGGTCAGCGGACTTTCGGGCGTCGACAATTACCCTCAGGCGGGACTGTTTGTGAAAAAGGCGCTTGCAGACGACAAGGAGTTTGTGGACGCTCTCTTCAAGGCGCTTGACGAAAACAAAAATTGGATAGACAAAAATGCGGACAGAGTCAGCGACGAGGCGGCAAAAATAGGCAGCGCGTCAAAGTTTCCCGGTCGCTCGATCGACAGATGCGCGCTCGATCTCGACAAAATCGACGCCGAAGACGCGACGGAAATTTTGAAGTTCCTCTCAAACGTCGCGCCGAGCGTGAGTTGGACGGAGAAGCAGGACGTGCTGTTTTTGATCGGAGAATAAACGAATACAGGGTAGCAAAAAATGACAAAATTCGCCATAAAAAGCGAAAAGGCAAAGCGACTTGCCGCCAACATATTTTTTCCGCTGCTGGCGCTATCTTTGGCGCTTGCGATTTGGGCTATATGGGCGGCGGCAAAGAACATGCCCAACATTCTTCCTCCTCCCGCCGTCGTGCTGAAGGAGTTTTTCACTTTGGGAGGGAGCGGCGCTTTTTGGAGAGCGGCGGCGGCAACGGTCATTCGCACTCTCTTGTGCTTTTTGCTTTCCTTTTTCGTCGCGCTCGCGCTCGCGTCGATCGCGGGAGCGTGCAAGCCGTTTGCAAGAGCGTTCGCGCCCATCGTGAGCATTTTGCGCTCCGCGCCGACTGTTGCGGTGATCTTGATCGTTTATGTGTTCATGAACAAGCAGGATATGACGCTCGCGGTGGGGTTTTTGATCGCGTTTCCCATTTTGTACTCCTCCTTTTTGAGCGCCATAGATGGGGTGAACGGCGACGTGCTCGAAATGGCGAAGATATACAAAGTGCGCACTGTGGACAAGATATTTTCAATTTATCTTCCGTCCGTTGCGGGGACGCTTTTCGACACGAGCGCGGCGACTGTGTCGCTGACTTTGAAGGTCGTCGTCTCCGCCGAGATAATCGTAAATTTGCCCGTGAGCATAGGTCACAACGTGCAGATAGCAAACTCCGCGTTTGAGATAAGCGGACTCTTTGCCTGGACGATAGTCGCCGTCGCGTTCAGCTTTGCCCTCGAGGGGGCGGTCTTGCTTGCAAAAAAGTTGTGGGAGGCGAAAAGATGCAAATAAAAAACTTGAGTGTTTCATACCCCGACAAGACCGTATTCGACGGCTTCGACCTACAAGTCGAGGAGGGCAAGATCAACGTCATCATGGGCGCGAGCGGAGTGGGCAAGACCACGCTTTTGAACGCGATCGCGGGCTTAGTCCCATATGGCGGCGAGATAGAAAACAAGCCCGAGCGCGTGAGCTACATTTTTCAAAACGACAGGTTGATCGACGCGATTTCGGTGTATAAAAACCTTGATCTGATATTACGAGCTTTTGTCAATGACAAAAACGAGAGAAAAAAACGCGTCGAAAATATGCTCGAAACGCTTGAGATATCCTCCCTCAAAAACAAGCTGCCGACCAATCTGAGCGGCGGAGAGAGGCAGAGAGTCGCGCTTGCAAGGGCATTTTTGTTTGAGAGCGACGTTTTGCTCATGGACGAGCCTTTCAAGGCGCTCGACGTGGCGCTCAAATCGAGGATAATAAGTTTGCTCATCAAGCTCCACTCGATGGACAAACGCACGATAATATTCGTGACCCACGCGATCGACGAGTGCCTCATGACGGCGGACGTATGCCACGTTTTTTGCGGCTCGCCCGCGAGCGTGCAAAAGAGCTTCGAGATCCCCTACAAGCAGGAAGAGAGAAAGCTCGCGAACGAAAATCTCAACCCGTTCAGACTCGAGCTCATCAGAACTCTTTACGGAGAGTGAATTTAATATAAATATCTGCTTGTCACCGCTTGACATAGAGCGAATTGTTGTTTATAATAAAGAAACTTTGTATCATATATGCGCGACGTTACGGCGCATGTGGACGCAAAAAAACGAGAACAGGAGTAGCAAAATGAAAGAGGGCATTCACCCAAAATATCACGACGTCCAAGTGACTTGCGCTTGCGGAAACACCTTTATGACCGGCACGACCAAAGACGTGAAGGAACTCAAAGTTGAAATCTGCTCAAAGTGCCATCCGTACTTCACCGGCAAACAAAAACTTGTCGATTCCGGCGGACGCGTTGATAAATTCAAAAAGAGATACAATCTCAACTGAAACGAGGTGCAGGCACTTTGGTGTCTGCATTTTACTTTTTGACTTAGAATGGGCGTATGAAAAAACAGGATAAGGCGGTTTGCCGCACTTCGATCGGCGGGCAGGCTGTGCTCGAGGGCGTGATGATGAAGGGTTACCACTCTATGGCGACCGCAGTCAGAGCCCCGTCGGGCGAGATCACCGTCGAAAGCAAATATATCAAGAGCCCGAAGGAGAGAAACCTCTTCTTCCGCTTGCCTTTTGTGAGAGGCGTCGTCAATTTGTTCACGCAGCTCGTGCAGGGCACGGGGATAATCATGCGCTCCGCTGAGGTCTACGGCGACTTCGAAGAGCCGTCCAAGACGGAAAAGTGGATGGCTGAAAAGCTCAAGATCAACCCGATGAACCTGCTCATGACCATATCAGTGCTCATCGGCGTCGTATTCGCTGTGGGACTTTTTATCGTGCTTCCGAACCTGTTTGCGAGCCTCATTTGCAACAACACGGCAATTGACGGCAACAGGCTCGAGAGCCTTTATTACAGTCTCATCGAGGGCGGCTTTATGCTGCTCATATTCATTTCGTACATCGTGCTCGTCTCCCTCATCAAGGACATAAGACGGGTCTTTATGTATCACGGCGCGGAGCACAAGACGATAAGTTGCTTCGAGCATGGGCTCGAGCTCACGGTCGAAAACGCCCGCAAGATGAAGAGGGAGCACAGCCGTTGCGGCACGACGTTTTTGTTTTTCACGGTCGCGGTCAGCATAATCGTGTTCGTGCTCATCAACTTCATGCTTTCGGAGTGTCACTTGCTCGTTGCAAGCTCGGTTACGGCGGCAAATTTGTTGAACGCGCTCATCAGGCTCGGTTTCAAGCTGCTGTTTTTGCCTGTGGTCGCGGGCATATCCTACGAGCTTTTGAAGCTGCTCGCAAAAAGCGACGCGCTCATCGTGAGGATACTTCGCGCGCCCGGCATGGCGCTTCAGCTTCTGACGACGAAAGAGCCCACCGACGATATGCTCGAGGTCGCGATAACCGCTTTCAAGACGGTTCAGGCAATGGACGAGGACAGCTCCCTTCCCGAGACCGACTTCAACGTGAGCGTGCCCTATGAGTTCGCAAGAAAAAAGGTCGCCGAGATCGCTCCCTGCGCGGACGAAGCGGACATAGATTGGATGTTTGTCGAGGCGACGTCGAAAAAGCGAAGCGAACTAAGCGGGCTCGTTACCGTCTCAAAGCCCGAAATGCAGACCGTCGAGAGCATAGCAAAAAAGATGGCAGACGGAAGTCCCCTGCAATATGCGCTCGGCTATTGCGAATTTTTGTCGTTCAGGCTCGGCGTAAACAAATTCGCGCTCATTCCCCGTCCCGAGACGGAGGAGCTTGCGACGATGGCGATAAATTTGCTTAAGGGCGACGAGAGCAAAAGGCGGGCGCTCGAGCTTTGCACGGGAAGCGGCGCTTTGGCTATCGCCGTGAAAAAGAGCGTTGAGGGCGTTGACGTCACTGCTACGGATATATCCCACGCGGCGCTCGAGCTTGCAAGGGCAAACGCGCTTTTGACGGGAGCGGAGATAAAGTTTTTCGAGGGCGACATGTTCGAGCCCATCGAGGGCGAGTTCGACGTCATCCTCGCAAACCCGCCGTACATTCCTTCCGACGACATCGCCAAGCTCGACGACAAGGTCAAAAACTTCGAGCCTCGCCTCGCGCTTGACGGCGGCAAGGACGGGTTGAAGTTTTATCGCGTGATAAGGGAAAACTTCGAGGCGCATTTGAAAGAGGACGGCGTCATGCTTTTGGAATTCGGCATAGATCAGCAGGACGCGATAAGAGACATCTTTTGCGACTTCGACGTGGAAATTGCAAAGGATATGAGCAACATAGATAGATTTGCGATAATAAAAAGGAAAAAATGAAGCCAAGCGAAGGTTTTTTGACAAAACTCGAAAGGATAGATGCGAGATATGAGGAGCTCTCACAATTGCTCTCGACGGGCGACGCATTGAGCGATCAGGCTAAGTTCAAGGCTCTTAGCAAAGAGCATGCGGATCTCATGCCCATTCACGAACGCTATTGCGCTTATCTTGCTCACAAGCGAGAGTTTGAGGGGTGCGAAGATATGCTTGAAGTCGAGACCGACCCCGAGATGAGGTCTCTCTTGAAGCAAGAACAGGAGGAGCTCAAAGACGCGATGGACGAGGACGTGCAGTCCTTGAAGATCGCGCTTTTGCCAAAAGACCCAAACGAGGACAACAACGTCATCATGGAGATCCGCGCGGGCGCGGGCGGCGACGAAGCGGCGCTGTTTGGCACGGAGCTCATGAAGATGTATCGCCACTACGCGGACCTTCATCGCTGGAAGGTGGAGGAGGTCAGCATGAACTTCACCGAGCTCGGCGGCGCAAAGGAACTCGTGTTTATGATAACCGGCAAGGGCGCGTACGGCAAGCTCAAGTTCGAAAGCGGCGTGCACAGGGTGCAGCGCGTGCCTCAGACGGAGTCACAGGGCAGGGTGCACACCTCGACAGTGACCGTCGCGGTGCTTCCCGAAGCGCAGGACGTCGAGATAGAGCTAAATGAGAACGACATCAAGGTGGACACATATCGAAGCGGCGGCGCGGGCGGTCAGCACGTCAACAAGACGGAGAGCGCGATCCGCATGACGCACATTCCGACCGGCATAGTCGTGGAGTGTCAGGACGAGCGCAGTCAGCTGAAAAACAGGGAGAAGGCGCTAAAAGTGCTCAAATCGCGCGTGTACGATCTCTATCAGTCTAAGGCGCAAAAGGAGTACGCCGAGACCAGGCGCGCGCAGGTGGGCACGGGAGACAGGAGCGAGAGGATAAGGACGTACAACTTCCCGCAGGGCAGGGTCACGGACCACAGGATCGGGCTCACTCTTTATACCCTCGACAAATTTATGCTCGGGGATATGGACGAGATGATAAACGCGCTCTCCATCGCGCTTCAGACAAAATTGCTCGAAAACGAGGAATAACTCCACTCATATATGCATTTTTGCGAATATGAGAGAAAATGAGCGTCCGCAAAAATATCAAAATATGAGAAGTCCCTTAAAACAAATTGGGGGTTGAAAAATCTTCGCGTATAGTTTAATATAATAGTCAGTAAGATATATCGGAGGAGCTATGATAAAGCTTATCACGGGTGCAAAAGGCACGGGCAAAACAAAGATCATCATCGACATGGCAAACGACAACGTCGAAACCGCAAAGGGCGACATCGTGTTTATCACAGACACCGACAGATATATGTATTCGCTTCGCTATCAGGTGCGCATCATCAACGCGTCGTGTTTGAAGCGCGGCGACGATCCCATCGACGAGCAGGCGCTCATCGGCTTTATAAAGGGCGTGCTCGCGGGCAATCACGACATTGAGACCCTCTATATCGACGGCGCGCACAGGATGCTCAAAAAACCCGTTCGCGCCATGGAGGACTTTTTCGACGACATGCTGGACGTAGCTCACGCGACGGACACAAAGATAGTCCTCACCGTCAGCGAGGACGAGCAAAATTTCCCGGAATTTTTGCGTAAGTATTATTGATATAACGATATGAAGTTTATCTCGACAAGAAGTTTGCTCTCCTTCGGCGCGGCGGAGAGCGTCGTCAAGGACAATGCGGGCGGCGGAATACTTGTTCCGTCGTCTTTCCCATATCTTGCGAAAGAGCTCGTCGACAAGCTCGTCAACATGAGCTTTTCAGAAAGGGTCGCAAAGATATTGTCCCTGTATTTTGACGAGTTTGACTTTGAGGAGCTGCTGGATATCGTCAACAAGGCGTACGGGGATTTTGAACCCTCGCTTCTTACGAAGATAGACGACGGGCTGTATCTCGACGAGCTGTGGCACGGGAGCACGGGGACGTACTTTGACGTCTCGGCGGCAATTTTCCCTCACATTTACGAGGCGTGCAAGCGCAAGATAGACATATCAAAGCCCACTCTCGTCATGCAATTTGACGACCTTGCCTCCTCAATAGCCTTGCTTGATGCGTACGACAGGGCGAACGTCGCCGATATGCTCGGCTTTTTTGCGGACGACGCGCGGGACGCGACGAGCAAGTGGAGGCTTTGCACCTCGTCCTTCAAAAACGTGAAGGCTATAGGGGTGAGTTGCCCCTCAGACGAGCTCAAAACTTTGGGAAGAAGGGCGACGGACGCAATGCAAAAGGACGGCTATTGCTTTACGCGGGCAAGGGACGTGAACGCGGCGAGGATATTGCCGCTCGTCGCGTGCTTTATATCCTCATATCTCGATCTTGTCGAGAGCGAAGAGATAAAGCGCGGAGAAAAGATCAACTTTGCAATGCCCGCAGGCAACATCCCCCTCGCGCTCGCGGGATATTACGCGCACAAGATGGGTTTGCCCATCAATTGTCTTGTCATCGGGGAGAACGCAAACAAGGCGCTGAGAGACCTCTTCGAGAGCGGAGAACTTGACGCCGACAGGACGCTGTACAGGACGATGAGCCCTCTTCTTGACTGTCTCGTGCCCGAATGGCTGGAGGCGGCGCTGTTTTTGGACAGCGACGAAAAGGAGAAGTTCGCCGACAAATATCTCAAAGTAATTTTGAAGAGACAGGCGCGCTTTGACTTGAGCGACGAGCTTAAAAACCTCTTCAGAGTGGGCTGGGCGGACGAGGAGGACACAAAGGAGACCGTCTTCACCTCCTTCGACCTCTACGACTGCGTGCTCGACCCGCACACGGCGGTCGCGATGAGCGTGTACAACGACTATTATTGCGAGGCGGAGGACGAGACGGCGACGATCGTCATGTCGCCCGCGTGCCCGTATCTTTATGCAAGCGAGACGCTGAAAGGACTTGGCACAAACGAGAAGGACGCGCTGAAGGCCATCTTGAAATTGCAATCCGCAACGGCGCTCGAGTGCCCGGACTGTCTTTTCAGAATGGACCTCAAACCGTTTGAGGAGATAAGGACGATATCCAAACACGAGCTTGAAGGCGAGATAGACAAATTTTTGAAATATATTGCATAAAACGCGCTTTATCATGCCAAAACGCAACGATAAAACGCCGATAATGTGAGGATATAATGGAAGACAAAAAGAAGATCATCCTCAGCGGCATTCAGCCTACGGGGGTCATAACGCTTGGCAATTACATCGGAGCGGTAAAAAATTGGAAGCAAATGCAGGAACAATTTGACTGCATATACTTCATTGCGGACCTTCACGCCCTCACCGTAAAGAGAGAGCCGCAGGAGTTCAGGCAGACCGCGCTCGGCTTTTTCGCGCAATATCTCGCGATGGGGCTTGATCCCGAAAAGTCCATACTTTACTTCCAATCGCATGTGCATCAGCATGCCGAGCTTCAATGGATACTCAATTGCAACACCTACGTCGGCGAGACGGCGCGAATGACACAGTTCAAGGACAAGAGCCAAAAGCACGCGGACAACATCAACATGGGGCTCATGGACTATCCCGTGCTCATGGCGGCGGATATATTGCTGTTTCAAACGGACCTCGTGCCGGTGGGCATCGATCAAAAGCAGCATCTCGAGCTTGCAAGGGACATCGCGATCCGCTTCAACAACCGCTACGGCGAGACCTTTACCGTGCCCGACGCGTACATTCCAAATCTCGGGGCAAAGATCAACTCTTTGCAAGACCCGACCTCAAAGATGTCAAAGAGCGATCCCGATCCCAACGCGTACGTTTCCGTCATAGACGACGAGGCGACGATAATCAAAAAGTTCAAGCGTGCCGTCACGGACAGCGGCAACGAAATTTGCGTGAGGGAGGATAAGCCCGGCATAAGCAATCTCATCACCATCTACGCCGCGATAGAGGATAAGAGCGTGAGCGAAGTCGAAAGCGAGTTTTCATCATGCTCGGGCTACGGCGCATTCAAACTCGCTGTGGGCGAGGCGGTCGCCGCAAAGTTCAGACCAATACGCGAGGACTATCAAAGATACGTCAAGGACAAGGGCTATCTCGAGCAAGTGGCGAAGTCCGGAGCGGAGCGCGCCGCGTACCTTGCCGAAAAGACTTTGCGCAAGGTCAAAAAGAGAGTTGGGCTGATTTCCTTTTGATTTAATAAAACTTTAAGTCGAGAGGAATATAATTTGCGATCTGAGGGATAGATATGTTTGGATATGTGATACCCGACAAGCAGAATATGTATATAAGGGACTTCAACGTGTTCCAATCCTTCTATTGCGGGCTGTGCAGGGCGCTCAAGGCTTCGGGCAGCGAGGCGACGAGGCTTTGCACCAACTACGACGTGACGTTTTATAGCGTGCTCATACACTCCTTGACAAATCACGAGGCGGAGTTTGAAAGCAAGGCGTGCCTCTATAACGGCAGAAAAAAGGTCTCCTGCAAGGCGGACGACCTCATGAAGAGCATGGCGGATCTCAGCGTTTTGCTCGTGTACTACAACGCGGAGGACGACGTGCTTGACGGCAAGCCCTCGCGCAATTTGATCAAGTGGGCGCTCGGCGCGAGAAAGCGCGCGGCGGCAAGGCGGCTAAAAGGCGTGGACGCGCTCATGAAAGAGAACTTTTCAAGGCTTCATAAACTTGAAAAGGAGAAGTGCGAGAGCATAGACATGGCGGCGGACTGCTTTGCGTCTTTAATGCGCGATATAACTAAGGAGTTTTTGCAGACCGACTTCGAAATTGACACGTTCACATACAACTTGGGGCGGCTCGTGTATCTCATGGACGCGGTGGACGACGTCGAAAAGGACAGCAAGAAGGGCAGATACAATCCCATCTTGCTGAACTACGGAAAATGTGAAAACAAGGACCTGTATTTGAAAAACAACAAGGACGAGCTCGAATTTTTGTTGCTTTCGACCTACAACAAGCTGGTCGCGAGCTACAACAATTTGAACATAGTCCTGTTCGAGGGCGTGCTTTCAAACACGGTGTATCTCGGAATAAAAATGCAAATAGAGCGATTGCTCAAAGGAGAAGAAAAATGCCATTTAACCCGTATGTGATTTTGGGAGTGGACGAAAACGCCACCCAAAACGAGATCCAGGAGGCGTACAAGAAAAAGCGCGAGCTCTATCAGCAGCACGTCTTTGACGAGGGCGAAGAGGGCGCTGAGGCGGCGAGAAAGCTCGAGGAACTCAACGAGGCGTACAACAGGGCGATGGAAAATTGCCACGATTCCGCGACGGTAACGGGCGAGGGCGAGTCCACCTACGAAGAGGTCAAGCGCGCTTTGCGCAACAAGGACGCCGCCGCCGCTCAGCGAGAACTCGACAAGCTGACCTACAGGAGCGCGGAATGGCACTACTATCAATCCGCCATCTACTATCTCAAAAATTGGCTGAACGACAGCAAAAAGCAGCTCGAGATAGCCATGCAGATGGATCCCTCAAATCAAAAGTATCAGAACGCGTACGAAAATATCAAAAAGCGCATGAACGGCACGAATCCGTACGACAAAGAGGGCAGTCAGGGCGTGTACAATTCGCAAAGCACGGCGACTCAGCGCACCTACTCTCAGACTGCGGACGCGACGGACGGCTGCTGCGCCGCATGTCAGACGCTTTGGTGCTTGGACTGCTGCTGCGAGTGCATGGGCGGCGACCTCATCCGTTGTTGCTGATTTGATGAAAAAGCCGTCCCGTAGGGAAATTTTGTATCAGCTCGCGCTTGCGGGCATAGCTTCGGCGATCGCCTTGCTGTTTGTGGGACTGAGCGTGCTCGTCCGCTTCAGCACGATTGCCTTTTTTATTGCGGCGGGGCTTGCGCTCATGGTCCCGCTCACAAAAAAGTATTATCTTGCGAGCGTATTTGCGTATATCGCCTCGAGCGCGCTCGGATTTTTGATCGCGGGGGACGTGTACACGGTCGCGGGCTACATCGTGTATTTCGGGCCTATGGCGCTCATCTCGGGTCTGTTTTTCAACCTCAAGGTCAAGTGGTATTTTCAATTGCCCATCAAACTTGCGTATATCAACGGCGCGCTCGCGCTACTTTATTTTGTCCTTCACACGATCGTCATCAACGTGAACGCGGTCATTCCGTTTTATCTCGTGGCGATCGTAGGCAGCGTTATCTTGATATGCATAGATTTTGTCGTGCAATTTATATATTCGAGGCTCATCCCCATCGTCGGCAAGATTTTGAGAAACCGCGACGAAGAGAAAAAAGAGGAGCTCGACGAGCCCGACGACCCCTTTGAAGACGACCTTTACACCGACATCCATCCCCATCCCGCCCCCGACGATGACAATAGCGAAGAAGACAACGAAGAATGAAAGCAGACAATGCGTATGAGAAAGCCGTCTCCGCTCGAGACGGCTTTCTCGCCCTGACGGCACAATATAAGGAAGAGTTTATGGATAAGTTTAGATCACAAATTCAAAAATTCAACGCCGGCGAGCAGGACGTCCTCGATCTTCTTGTTTTTGAGGGAGTAGTAGATGACTTTGCCCTCCCGCCGCTGTTTGACGATGTCGGCGGCTCTCAGCAGGCGAAGCTGATGGGAGCAGGTGGTTTGATTGAGATTCAAAACGCGCGCAATGTCCGTTACGCACATTTCGCATATGCTGAGGGCGCAAATTATCTTCGTCCTCGTCACGTCGCTGCAGGCGGAAAAAAATTCCGCAAGGGAGTAGAGCGTCGCTGTGCGGGGGAGATAGTTGCTCACTGTGTTTTCAAGATCGCTTGACATCAACATGGCTTCATTTTAGCAGATGTGCATAGATGTAGCGCGATAGATTTTGTCAAAAAACTTCAAAATTTCAAAAAGCATGTCTATAGTGTTGCCTCTTTGTGTCAAACAAATTTGTTTTGCATATCTTGAAGAGAGGTAATTATGTTCAACGACAATTGGTATTTGTTTTTGCTCATCGTCATGCTCGCCTTCTTTGCGGACGGCGACATAAACGGCAGAGAGGCGACCGTCATGCTGGGAATACTCTTTGCGCTCACGCTCACAAACGGCAGCGAAACCGCTTCAACGACTTCCTGCTTTGGCAACAGAACTTCCACGACGACTTGACAAAACAAGAAGTTTATATTGCGTTTTTGACATATAAAATTCGCGTTTTGCGATTTTTCGAGACAGCGCCTAAGACCGTCTCGGGTTGAGTTTTTGTGATTTTCCAACGCTTTCGGCGGGGCATTTTCGACTTTCGTCGCGGGGTAAGCTGACTTTTTCACATTCGTTTTTCGCGTCCCATATCTCGCGATTTATCGTTGCTAACGAGTTCATGATATTATTTTCCGACGCTCGTATCGAGCCGCACTCGCTTTGATTAAGGAAAAACGCATCGATCGTCGTCTCGCTCCGATATAGCATTTTCATGGCGCACGCGAATTTAATTGAGCGTGCGTTTTATGCGCCGAACGCTTAGGTTAAGAGCGTCGCGTTTTATGGGCGGCGCGGTTTTTCACGCTCGCGCAATATGGCATGTTATATAAATAATTTATACATAGGCAAAATTTGAGTTTGATATTTTTTCAGGATGGGCTATAATATAGCTATGGTCGATTTCAAGGCGAAGTTAAAGGACGTGCCCACCAATCCCGGCGTGTATCTCATGCTGGACAAGGACGGGGAAATAATTTACGTCGGCAAGGCGAAAAACCTGAAAAACAGGTTGCGCTCTTACTTTTTCAATCTTGCAAACCGCACGGCGAAGGTCATGGCGATGCTCGAGCACGTCGACGACTTCAGATATATCATTTGCGCAAGCGAAGTGGACGCGCTCGTCACCGAAAACAACCTCATCAAAAAGCACTCGCCGCGCTACAACATTCTCTTGAAGGACGACAAGGCGTATCCTTTCCTCAGGATCGACATGAAAGAGGACTTTCCGACGATAGAGGTCGTGAGGCGTTTGAAAAACGACGGCGCGAAATATTTCGGGCCTTATATGCAATCCGTGAATATAAAGGACATTTTCGATCTCATTCACACGGCGTTTGCCGTGAGAGATTGCAAACGGGACTTGTCAAAGCGCTCGAGGCCGTGTCTCAGCAGTCATCTCGGCAGATGCCTCGCGCCCTGTTCGGGCAACGTGAGCAAGGAGGAGTATAAAGCGGAGGTGCAAAAGGTCATAGACTTTCTGAAAGGCAACGACAAGGAAGTCGAGAGGATACTTTACGAGCGCATGATGAAGTTTTCGGAGGAGGAGAATTACGAAGTCGCGCTGAACTATCGCAACAAGCTCAAGGTGCTGGACAAGATCGTGAGAAAGCAGGTCAGCGCCCTGCCAAAGGACTTCAACCTCGACATATTCGCCTTTGAGAGCAACGGCATAATATCCGCCGTAAACATGCTCGTCGTGAGGGCGGGAAAGCTCGTGGGCGGCGAAAACTTCACTGTGGATTGCGCGGACGAGGATCTTGCGTCGTACATATATCAATATTATGTCGCAAACGCCCCCCTTTGCGACGAGATAGTGACGGACGGCGTGGATGACGCGCTCAGCCTCGAGCAGGCGGTCTCGGCGCTATGCTCGCGCACGGTCAGGGTGATAGAGCCAAAGCAGGGGGTGAGAAAACAACTCCTCGAGCTTGCTCACTCCAACGCGTACGACGCTATGGTCAAGCACGGCACAATGGACGAGCGCAAGACTTTGCGAACTGTGGGCGCGGTTTGTCAGCTCAAGGAAATTTTGAACCTCGAGCATTTGCCAAACAGGATAGAGGCGTACGACATCTCGCACATCTCGGGCACGGACAAGGTCGCGAGCATGGTCGTGTTCGAGGGCGGAGAACCGAAAAAGGCGCACTACCGCAAATTCAGGATCAAGACCGTCGAGGGCAACAACGACTTCGCCTCTATGAAAGAGGTGCTCACCCGAAGGCTCAACGAGCTTGCGACGAGCGAGGACGAGAGCTTTTCGACAACGCCGGATCTTCTTTTGATAGACGGCGGCAAGGGACAGCTCGCCTACGCCAAAGAGGCGCAAAAGGAGACGGGAAGAGAGGACATCGAAATTTTGTCCCTTGCCAAGCGCGAAGAGGAAGTGTTTTTGGGCAGCAATCCGACGGTTCCCGTCATCATTCCAAAGGACAGTGTGGCGCTTCAGCTTTTGCAGCGGGTGAGAGACGAGGCGCACCGCTTTGCGATCACCTTCCACAGAAATTTGAGAAGCAAACGCCTCAGCGAAACCATCTTGAGAAGTCTGCCGGGAGTTGGAGAAAAGACGGCGGCGCTTCTCATCAAGGAGTTTGGCTCTGCGGAGGAGATAAAGCACAAGACCCCCGAAGAGCTCGGCGAGATAAGAGGCATCTCGCTTGAAAAGGCAAAGGCAATTCTCGAAGGGCTAAGAGCGCTCGATGAAAAAAAGGACGGACAGTGAGATAATTTGTCGTCAAAATTGCGCTCCTTATTGTTTTATAAAAAAATATGTTATATAATATATTCTGCGCCGCGTAAAATTTCGTATGTGCGAAAAAAACTTAAGCAGATATGATTTTGCTTTGCTCGGCGCAAAAGAGCTTTCCACCTACGGGGGAGGGGGACGAGCGAAAGTGTTCCTCCCAAAGACGAAAGAGGAGCTCGTTGAGCTTTTCGGAATGTTGCGAGGCAAGTGCGCTCTCATCGGCGGTGGCTCAAATGTGCTCGTCGACGACGGGGAGCTCGACTATCCCTTGATCTCGACGAGGCGGCTTGACAAGATAGATATATTTGGCGACGAGATAGTTTGCGAGTGCGGAGCGAGGATCGCCTCATTGATCAGTGCGAGCGAGAGCTTGGGACGGGGCGGATTCGAATTTTTGTGCGGCGTGCCCGCGACGGTTGGCGGAGCGCTCAAAATGAACGCGGGAGCGTTTGGCGCTTGCGTGTGCGATCTTGCGCTCGAAGTGGAGACGCTAAAAGACGGAAGGGTGACGGCGTCCCCTCCCGACAAGTCTAAAGTTGGCTACAGGAAGGGCGTGGACGGAGTCGTCTTGTCCTGCCGCTTCAAACTTGAAAACGGCAAGGGCGCAGTAGAGAAAAAAAGAGAGTATCTGAAGTGGAGAAAATCTCGTCAGCCCAAACTCCCCTCGCTTGGGAGCGTGTTCAAAAACGGCGAGAGACCTGCGGGCATGCTCCTCGACATGTGCGGGCTGAAGGGCAAAAGGATGGGCGGCGCGATGGTATCTTTTGAGCACGCAAACGTCATCGTCAACGTCGGAGGCGGGACGGCAAGGGACTATCTTGCGCTTTCGGAAATTATGAGGCGGGAGGTCGAGGACAAGTTCGGCATAACTCTTGAGAGGGAGTTTGAATTTTTGAAAAGGACAAAGATATGAGAGTGACGGGCGATTATCACATGCACACGACTTTGAGCGACGGACGAACGGACGTCAGGTCCTACGTTTTGCGCGCAAAGGAGCTCGGGCTTGACGAGATCGCCATCACGGATCACTCCTTTTGCAGTCTTTATTGCCACATGACCGCCGAAAAATTCGACGAACAGAGCGAGGAGATTCGACTGGCGGCGCAAGAGGCGAAGCAAGTCAAAGTCCTTCACGGGATAGAGGCGAACATAGTCGGCGAGGACGGCGTGATAGACGTCCCCGACGACGTGATAAGAAAGACGGATATTTTGATTTTCGGCTTTCATCGCTTTTTGAAGCTGACGGGACTTGCGAGCGCGAGGCGCTACGTCTTTGAAAACGGATATCTGCCCGACGCGTTGAAAAAGAATATGAAAGACGTCAACACCCAAAGTTTTTTGGGGGTGATGAGAAGATATCCCGTCGACGTCATATCCCATCTCGGACACAGAACGCCCGTAGACTACAAAAAGATAGCCGAAGAGTGCGCCTTGAGGGGAGTGTATCTCGAGCTCAACGAAAAGCACGTCCTCTTCACGGATATGGGGAAGCATATCGGCGAAATTCTCGACACAGGCGTCAATTTCATCGTCGGAACGGACTCGCACAGGCTTGAAAAGCTCGGCGTCGCAAGCAATGTTGAGACGTTTGTGAAAAAGTTCGACGTGCCCTTGAGCAGGGTGTTCGGGCTTGACGGGAACGCGCCGAAGTTCAAGGACAAAAGAGGTTGGAAAAATGAGCTTTAAGGAAGAGACCAAAAAGGAGTTGTTGAGCTCGCTCCCCGCGTCCGAGCCGGAAGCTAAGGCGTTTTTGTCGGCTGTGGCAAGGGTCGCGGGCAGCATAGAGCTGTCCCGTCAAAGGCTCAATCTCGTCCTGAGACTCGAGACTTGGGAGGCGGGACTTCAAATGACGGAGCTCATCAAGCGGATATATCCAATCGACGTCGAGCTCAAACTTGAAAAGGCAAAGGGCGGCAAGCAGACTTGCGAAGTTCGGCTTCCAAACGGCTTTTCAAAGCACATTCTCGCGGATCTGGAGCTCATGAGCATGGACGGCGACAGCCTCACGGGGTTCATCGAGGGCGCGCCTCAACAACTCATCGACAGCGAAAGATGCAAGGAAGAATACCTAAGAGGCTTGTATCTCGCCTGCGGCAGCATATACGTCCCGTCGGGGG
>CANQAA010000021.1 GCA_947589395.1 uncultured Clostridia bacterium | reverse complement strand
CTCCTTTTGTTCGTTGAGAAGGTGATATATCGTATACGACGAGTTGATGTCGAGTCCTCTGACCGGATACGCCGCCATGAGCACGGTGGGAGCCGCCGCTATCTCGCGCCCGACGAGCACCTTTTGCACGTTGCCGCCCGATAGCTTTCTGACGGCGGTATGCGTGCTCGGCGTGACGACTTCAAGCTCGCTCACGATGTTCTCCGCAAGTTTTTTTGGCGACTTCCTGTCCAAAAACACAAAGCCCTTTCTGTAGGAACGAAGCATCATGTTGTCGATGAGGTCCATGTTCCCCACAAGCCCCATGCCCAACCTGTCCTCCGGAACGAAGGAGAGACGGACGCCGAGCTCGCGAATTTGCACGGGAGTTTTGGAGCGCAGATCTACGGGAGCGTCGTCCTTTGAGGGGTCGTTGTAGATGATCTCGCCGCTGCTCACTTTGTATAGTCCCGCGATCGCCTCGAGCAATTGTCTCTGTCCGCTGCCCGCGATGCCCGCAATGCCCAAGATCTCGCCCGAACGCGCCTCAAACGAGACGTCGTCAAGCACTTTGACGCCCTCGTGATTGGTCGCGGTGAGCCCCTTGACGACGAGCCTTTCCTTGACGTCGTGCGGCTCGGTGCGGTCTATATTCAGAGAGATCTTGCGCCCGACCATCATCTCGGTGAGCTGTTGCTCGTCCGTCTCTAAGGTCTTGACCGTTGCGATGTGTTCTCCCTTTCTCAAAACCGCGACGCGGTCGGAGATCGCCATGACTTCATTGAGCTTGTGCGTGATGATGATGATGGACTTGCCCGCCGCCTTCATGTTGCGTATCACCCCGAACAATTTTTCTATTTCCTGAGGAGTGAGCACCGCCGTCGGCTCGTCCAAAATGAGGATGTCCGCGCCTCTATACAAAACTTTTATTATCTCGACGGTCTGCTTTTCGCTGACAGACATATCGTATATTTTCTTTTTCAGATCGATGTCGAACCCAAACCTGTTGGCTATCTTTTGCACGTCCTTTTCTCTTCCGCGCTTGAGCCAATTGAATTTGAGATGTTTCGCCATCTTTTTGAATGGGAGCGCCGCAATTTTGAGCTTGGTCTCGGAGGGCTTGTGGAACTTGGGCTTTTTTGTGTACGCCAAAACGCCGGGATGTTCGCTCTCGTCGTAGTTTGCGTACGCCTCGTTCTCCTCCCTGTGCGCGGAAATTATCCTCTGTTTTTCCTCTTTGAGGTCAAACTTCGGACATCTCTCGCCCAAGATGATATTGTCGGCGGCGCTGAACACGTCCACGAGCTTGAAGTGCTGATGTATCATGCCTATCTTCAAGTCGAACGCGTCCTTTGGGGAACGGATTACGACCTCTTTTCCGTTCACGAAGATCTTGCCTTCGTCCGGGAAGTAGATGCCGGCGATCATGTTCATGAGCGTCGTTTTGCCGCTGCCGTTTTCCCCTAAAATTGAAAGAACCTCGCCTTTATAAACAGTGAGATCCACGTCTTTGTTGGCAACAACCTCGCCAAAGACTTTGGTGATGCCCTTTAGCTCAATAGCAACAGTATTTTCCATGCTGTTACCTCCGCTGAATGATTTGAGATAAATTGGTTAGACGGAGCACTGCTCCGTCTAACCTCATTTGATTTGATGTTTGATTAAAACTCTTTATTGATAAGAGTAATGCCGTCGATCTGCACGTCGAAGTAAGGTGCGGAACGCTTGTTGCTCTCTTTGAACACGAGACCGTCATGACCGTTTTCAACGACCATTGTGTCCGCCACAAATGCGTCGTCTGTGACAACGTCTGCAAGGAAGTCTGCGGTGAGCTTTTGTCCGTTGTTGACCGTGAAGTTGTCAAGATCGAAGACGTCGAGTTCGCCCTTCTCAAGCTTCTCAACGAGCGCGTTGATGGTATCCTGTGCGCCTTGAGGTGCAGCAGTGCCAAGCTGAAGCAATTCGACCGAACCGGTTGCGAGAGTGCCAACATAGTCGTATGCAATGGGCTTGCCGGCGATCGCTTGATTGACAACGTACTCATAGTAAGGAGCCCAGTTGATCCTTGAGCCGCCGATGTAGGTGCCGGAGCACTCAGCCTCTGTGCTGATGTTGTAGGTGACGTTGGGAACGTTCTTCTCTTTGCAAGCGGTAGGAGCGCCCATAGAGTCTGCATGCTGAGAGATGAGAACGCAACCGCCATTGATCAAAGCCGTTGCAGCTTCCTTCTCTGCAGTCTCATTATACCAGCTGCCGGTGAAACGAACATCCATCGTTGCGCCGGGAACGATTGAGCGAACGCCCAAGAACCAGCTCGTATAACCGGAGATGACTTCCGCATATGTGAATGCGCCGACATAACCGACCTTAGGAGTTGCATTGTTCAGGCTTCCGCCTTCGCCGTAGCCCATCTCTTTGAGCTTGAGGCCTGCGACAACGCCCGCAAGATATCTGCCTTCATAGATGGAAGCAAACGCGTTATAGTAGTTGCCATAGTTTGCGGTGCGAGCCTTCGTGCCGGTCGCATGGCAAAAACGCACGGTGGGATATTCCCAAGCGGCCTGCATCATATAGTCCTCATGACCAAAGCTGTCCGCAAAGATGATGTTGCAGCCTTGTCCTACGAGGTCGACCGCCGCGTCATAGCACTCAGGTCCTTCGGGGATATTCTTCTTGATAACGACCTGGTTTGTAGCAAGACCGAGATTTGTTCTTGCCGTTTCCATTGCGTCGATGAAGTTCTTGTCATAAGTCGAGTTCTCGTCATGCAAGCATATGAGACCGATCTTCACGTTTTGCTTCGTCAATTGATCAAGCTTTACCTCGCGATCCGCCTCTTTTGAATTGCACGCGGCAAGTCCGAAGATCAAACCGACGCTGAGTGTTGCTACAAGCGCTACTGCAAGCACAAGTACCAAAGTTCTCTTTTTCATTTCGTTACTCCTTATTTTTTAGCCTTTCGGCTTATTTACATTTACGAAAGGTGAGAGAGTCGTCCGTCATGCTCTCGATGATGGCAAGACTTTCCACCCTCACGCCCTGAGCTCTGAGCTCCGCTCCGCCCGGCTGAAAGCCCTTTTCTATGGCGATGGCGCAACCCGCAAGTTTTGCTCCCGCTTGGGACACGAGACTCATCAATCCTCTGACCGCCTCGCCCATTGCGAGAAAATCGTCCACGATGAGCACGACGTCGCCACTGTCAAGACAGCTCTTTTCCACCACGATGGTGCTGACGTTGCCGTGCGTGTACGATCTTACCTCTGCCGAAAAGCAGGAGTCCGAGATGTTGATGGTTTTGGATTTCTTAGCAAAAAGCACCGGAGCGTGCAAATAGCGTGCTGCAGCACATGCTATTGCTATCCCCGATGCCTCGACGGTAAGAATTTTTGTGATATGCTCTTCAAAAAAGCGCGCAGAAATTTCCTTGCCGATCTCATCGATGAGACTTTCGTCTATCAAGTGGTTCAAAAATCCGCTCACCTTCAGGACGTTGCCGGGATAGACCTTGCCGCCCTTCAGGATGCGCTCTTCCAACAGCTGCATACGCGCTCCAATGAATTGATAGGTGCATTATAGTAAATTATGCAAACCCATGTCAAACAAATTGAGAGCGTATTCGACAAAAAAATCAAAAAAACACAAAAAGTATATTTAGATTATATATTTATATATAGTTCTATCCATATTATTCATCTCGACGCACAAAATTACGCCATTTTCGCAATTATTATTCCCATTCGCCCGCGCGGGAACTATGCCTCTTTTCCCCGAAACGAGATGAAACGCCGTCTAATCACATTCGCCTTACCGCGCTTCAAGCTCTAAACCCTATAATGGCAGTCGCCACTTCTGCGCGCTATCTATAAAATAAAAAGCCGAGAGTTTTGCTCCCGACTTCTTGTTGTTGCGTTCGATATTACAATGTGAATCGTTTTATTTATCAGAAAATTGCAACGGTCAAATTGTTGAAGTTGCGCTCTTTTGCTTTTTTGTAACTGCAAAAAATATCAACGAACGGCCAAATAAACAATGTCAACCAGCCAAACAGCAATTTGCATACGCCGACGCCAACGTCCCCGATATAAAATCTGTCAACGCCGAGCCCGCCCAAAAAGATCGAAAGAAGCAACGTTGTGGTGGGGCTTTTCAGTTTCAATGTGCTGACGGATTCAAAACATTCGGCGGAAGAGTTCTCGAGCATACGCCTCAATACCAAAACTTTGTTTTCGGGTATGTCTTTTTGGAATTGTTCTACCAAAGCACTGACTTTTTCAGATGACATAAATACTTTTTCTGTTGCCATAAATCTTCTCCTTTTTGTTGTTCTGAAATAATTATATGGAACAAAATGTTCCTTGTCAATTATTTTAGAACGATTTGTTCCATAATATTTTTATGGTAAAATTTGCCGAAAGATTGAAAGAAGCCCGTTTGTCAAAGGGATTGACGCGTCTTCAGCTCGCCGAGCAACTGCAGGTGAGTTTGAGGTGCATATCCTATTGGGAGACGGGACAGCGCGAATGCGATTTTGCAACGCTTATGCAACTGGCAACGACTTTGGATTGTTCCGCCGATTATTTGTTGGGTTTATCGGAGTATTAAATTATCTTAAATAGTTTTATCATCAAATACGCCGATAAAAAAAGGCGCTACTTTTTGCGATCCCCATCGAATTTCAAACGCAAAAAATTTTGCATTAGATGTTTATATAATTTGATAAATCATATTTTTACTCGTTTAAAAGTCTATTTTTTGAGAGTCAACCGAGCAATCTCTTTATCTTCGCTTCGTCAACGCCAGGCAGTATGCGGCGCAAATGTTCAAACAGAAGGTCGTAGGAGTCGGCGGGCTTTTTTTGATAGACCTTCGCCTTGAAGTCCTCGCCGAAAAATTGCTCCGGAGTGGCATATTGCGCAACGCCCCAGCCGTAGGTCGCGCCGCTCTTGTCATGCTCGTACACAAAGTCCGAGATGAGGGCGTAACATTGCGCCTGCAGCCTCGTTATCGCGCCGTCAAAGCCCTTGAGCCCGTAACGACCGTAGCCGCAATAGCTCTTGAGCGTGCGGCTCAAGCAGGGGCCCATGCCGTCGAGGCACAAATACAGCTTGTCGTCGCCGTATCTGACGAGCCCCTCGTCCATGCGGGAGTCGAAGTCGTAGCCGTCGCGGCGGTAGTTGGCGAAGTCCGAAAACAGCTCGCGGGAGACGAACATCGCCTTGCCCTTGAAAAATTTGCCGTAGGCGGCGTGGCTTTGGCGAATGGCGGGACCCTTCCACTCCCACGCGCCCTCTTCGTCCGAAAACCAATATTTCGCGGGGGTTAGCTCCTCGATGGAAAAGCCCTCGATCTCGTTTCTGAAAAAAGGCAAGAAGCCCATCTCATCGACGAGCTTCGCCATATCCTCCGCACTGTTCAAACACGGAAATTTCATATATGCCTCGATTTTTTTGAAATTTTACTCCTCGACGGCGCTTTGCTCTTCGCCCTTATCCTCCCTGCCCTCGAGCAAAAAGTCGCGGCAGGCGTCCTCGAGCGCCCTGTATATCTTGAACGCGTCCTCGAGGTCCTTGCCTCTTGCGATCACGCCGTGATGCGCAAGGAAGCATGCGGGAGCGTCGCCGATCGTGCTCTCAACGTTTTTGATGAGCTTTTTCGTGCCGGGAAGCGCGGCCGCCGCGCAGGGGATCTCGTCGCCCAAGACGTCCCTATATTTTTCAGGCACGGGCATGGGCATTCCCATTGCCGCGAGAATGCAGCCGTAAAACGGATGCGAATGCATGGTAGCGCCGATCCCCTCTTTTTTGAGCAGCACGGCATGCATGCCCTTTTCGCTGGTAGCTTTGTCCGTTCCCGTCCACTCGAGCGTGTCCATGTCGACCTTTGCCATCTGTTCGGGCTTAAGAAGAATGTAGTCTATGCCGGACGGGGTCGCAAGCATGAACTTGTCGTCCAACTTGACCGCGATGTTGCCCCAAGTGCCCTGCACGAGCTTTTCGTCGAGCATCCTCAGCCCCGCCGCCTTGATGTCGTTTGCAACTTGAATTTCCTGCTCCGTCACGACCGCGCTTGCTCTTTGCTCCTTCTCTTCCTCCTTTTTGGCGTTGCCCTCGACCTCCTCCTGTTGCTTTAGGTTGGTCTTTGAATATTTCATCTTGTAGACGACGTGCTCCAAAAGCGCGTTGAGCATGCTCATGCTCTTCGTGCCGCCCTTGCCGTAGGCGAGGAGCTCCGCATTGCAAGCCTTGTCCAAAACGAGGGTGCAGGTGTACACTTCCTCGAGTGTGCGTCCCGTGACCAACGCGCCAGCGTCGGGCATGAGACACGCGTTCCTCAGCCCCGAAAGCGTGGGAATGATCTCAGCCGCGACGTTTTTGGTCGCGCACTTGACCGTTATGCCACAAACCTGCGCCATGTCGTCGAGGATGGGCTTGAGGGGTTTGCGCTTTGAGGAGTACTCCAAAATGCTGTCGCTGTCGACGATTGCCGCCGCCGCGACGTCCTTGCTCTGCCTTATCGCGCAAAGCAAAATGACCGCCGCCGCCCTGAAGTTGCCCTCGAGGCTCTCGATATTTTTGTCGTTGACAAAGGTGAGGCTCTGCTCGCTCACGTTGCAAAAATCCGCGTCGGGATTTGTGATGAGGATGCCGTCCTCCTCTTTTGCCGCCACATAACCGCTCTTGAGATATCCCTTTTCGTGAAGTATCGCGGCGTATTTGCCCACTGCCGAAACTGTTGCTTGATCCATATTCGCTCCTTTTGGGGTTGATTTTATTATTAACTTAAATATATTCTAACAAACATTCGTCAAAAATTAAAGCGGTTTGAAAAATATTTTCAAAATAATCTCAACTCGCCCTTTGCGTCTTATGCGGATAAAGCTCGCGAAATGCAGGCAGGCGGGCTCTGCCCTATCGAATTAAACGCGGTCAAAGCGGGCTCGTCGGCTCTTGCGTTATATAAAAAGCGGTTTGACAATCGCCAAACTGCTCCGTTCAAATCTCAAATATCCGCTTTATATGAATGCAGGTGGTTTATGAAATTCAAATTGATCTCGTAAGTCTGACCGGGTTGGATGTTGCTCGTATTCTTGTAGCCGTAGAAGTACAATCCCAAGCCCCTGATCAGGTTTTCTGTGCCGGACGTATGCCCCGCAGTGTCGATGTCTCCCGCGTACAGGCTGTAGAACCTGTCGTCCTCAAACGAGGTCTTGAGATATATGGGCTCGTTGAGGATGCCCTCGCCCAGACTTATGCCCGAGACCACGAAGCCGAGATGGAAATACCACTCGTCGTCGTACCATACTCTCCCCTGCGCAAAGGACGGATTGGTCTCCACAAGCGGACCCGCGACCGTGCCGATGAGACTGTTGTATGTGTCATTGCCGACGTCGATGAGCCTGCCATCCGCCGCTCTTTGCCAGTTGTAGATGTCAAGGAAGCCCGTCTGAGTGAAGCTGCTCGCAAAGCCGTTTTCCACAAAGTTCTTTTTGAAGAACTCCTGATTGCGCTCGCTGTTTTCGCTGAAGCGGGGCGCGCCGCCGTCCGGGCACACCGTGACGCGCTCGTAGACGTTGGACATGAACGTGGCGAGCGAGTTTGAACACACGGCGTTGTGCGCCGTTATATCCGCATACAACATATATGCGATGCTGTCGTCGTCCGTATCCTCGACTATTCTCGTCGGGGTGTATATGCTGCAGCTTGACATGTTGCGCATGACCGTGCCACTGATGTTGATGTCGGCGTTTTGGTTGTATATCGCCCAACGCCCGTTCTCCATGATGCTGTACTCGACGTTAACGTCTTTGAGGTGCGTATTTTCGCGCCCCTTTGTGACTTTGCCTTCGGGATCTTCGGGACCGTCGTCGCCGTACACGGAAATGCACGCGCCCTTAAGCGACGCGACGTTCTCACCCGATGAGAGATTGTCGTCGGTCATTTCAGTCGCCCTCAAAATGACGTTTGAGATGGTCACTCCGCTCCAGGCGACGTTGATCATGCCAAAGCTTCCGGTGTAGTCTTTGCTGTCCGGCTGATAGCCTATCATGCCGTTTCCGACGATCATGTGGTTGTTGCCGTAAAGGTCGCCGTAGATGTGTTGATAAGTCGTGTCGCTTGGATAATAGCCCTTTGGATAAGTGAAGTTGCTCTCGAGCGAGATGGCGTAAGTATAATCGCTATATCCGTGATCCTGCACGCGATAGGTCACGCCGTTCTCCTCGTCGAACGCCTCGAACCTCACGGAGTTGCCGTGCACGTTTTCCGCGTCGTAGGCATAGTCCTTTTGCTTTTGCGTTGCGGCTTCAAACTCATCGAGTGTGTTGACCGCCACGCCGTAAATGACGTTGACATTCACCGTCTCGCGCGTATATTTTGTCACGCCCGCGTACTTGGGATATTTTGCGCTGACCCTGACGGACACCGTCTGTCTGCCCTTTTTGTCGAGCGCTTCGGGCTTGAAGACGAGCACGTTTGGAGCTTCAATGCTTGCAAACTCCCCGCCATTTACGATCTCGAACGTGTAAGAATCATAGAATATGTCAAGCGCCTCGCGATATTGATCGTCGCTCATATTCTCCTTTTGCGGCTCGCCCTGAATGACTATGTTCAAGCTATTGGGCTCTGTCGTCTTTTCCGCTACGTCCGAAAAGCGGGATGAGGCGAGCACAGTCTCGAGCGCAAGACCCACAGCGAGGGAGTTGTTCGAGGTCTTGAGCCTCATCGAAGTCACCTTGTGTTGGATGTTGAGCTCCACGCTCGCGCTCTGATCGCCCGCGCTTGCCGTGATCGTCGCTCTGCCGCTCGCAACGCCGCTGACAACGCCGTTTTCGACCGTAGCGACAGTCTCGTCCGAAGACGTCCATCTAACACTGGGAGATCCCGCCTTCAGCATATCCGTCCATGCCGCCTCGAGTTTGAGGGGAAAGTCGCCCACAGCGAGCACATAGCCGCTCTCCGCTCCAAAGTGCTCCGCGTGCTCGATGCTCACCGCGTTTTCGTCGCATTTCGAGATCGTTAGAGTCTGTCCGTCCGCCAAGACGAGCGACGCCACCGCGCCTTCGACGATGAGCTTGCCCGATTCCACTCTCACGCCGTTCTTTCCGGTTATGTCTTCTGCTCTCACGCCGAGCATGTCGAGCGAGATCTCGCTTTGAGAGGTCGAAATTGCGTCGCCGAACTTGGAAGCCGCCGCTTTCACAGTCACTTCGTAAGGCGTTGAAGTCACTTTTACGCCGTCCTTTCTCACTGTCGAGAGAGTGATCTGCGCGTTGCCCTGACCTTTTGCGCTCAACACGCCGTTTTCGTCCACCGAGCAAACGTTCTCGTCCGAACTTGCCCAAGTCGCGTTGTCAACTATGCTGTCGATGGGCTCGTAGTTTGCGTGCAAAAGACGGGACTCGCCCACCTTCATGGGCACGTTCTCCTCAAGGGACGTGAGCTTCACGCTCTCCACGTCGTAGCCCACCACCGACACTGTGAAGGAGCGAGCGACCTGCTCCGCCCTGACGTTCACGGTGAATGAGCAGTACGAGTTGATCATAAATTTGCCGCTGCTGTTCGAGACGACCTCGTTGCCTTCGTCGTCCACCATCATCGCGGCGGGATGCTCGATCGGGATGTCGTTGTCGGGATCGTCGTCCTCGTTGAGATATTTGTTTTCTATATAGTTGTTGTAGCGCTCTTCATATTCGGAATCCGTGCACACGATGTCGTTTGCTATCTCCCACTCAATCGTATATTTGTTGGCACGCTCCGGCAAGACCTGCACGCTCGCGTAGTCGTAGAAGTTTTGCACTCCTTCTATCTCGGAAAAGTCCAGTGTGAGATTTTCCCCGCCGCTTTTGAGCGAAACGGTCATGTCCTCGACCGCTATCCAGGCTTGCACCGACACTATTCGTGATACAGCCGCGACGATCAACAGAATGATGATCGGGATAACCACCAATATGCCCATCATAACTTTTTTCATTTTGCCTCCTCACTTCGCTCCCGAAAATGTGATTTTCAAAAGCCGAAAGATAAGATTATTTGAAGAAATCAACTCTTTATTGCCTCATTTTCGCCATATAAAGCGCAATTACGGCACAATGCGTTGATATTTTTTGTTCAGGTTGATCCAAAGTCCCGCGACCGAGCCTATGAGCAAAACTCCGCTGACGACGGCGAGGGTGAGATATACGTTCTTCATGTCGCCGGGCGTGTAGATGAGCTTGCCGTTCAATGTCAGAGGCATGAAGTTGAACAGCATCGCGAACACGCCGAACACGATCGCGACGACGATTCCTATTATCATCGCGAGGGTGACGTTCTTGTTTGCGGCGACAAGCTCTCCGTCGCCGGACACATTGAACGTGGGCGAATTGACGTCGCAGATTATGCAAAGGCAGGTCAGCGAAATGACTATCGTCTCGCATATTCCGAAAATCGCTCCCACGTCGAGCGCGGTGAGCACTTTTCCGCCCGCCTCAGACGTATAATATAAGCCCGAAACCAAACAGCAAAGCCCGACGGATACGGACGCGACGACCGCGTACAGGCAGAACTTGACGAACAGTTGCATGGGATAGCTGACGGGAATGACTTTGGTGTGATAAAAACAATTGCCCTCTCGCGAGATGCAGGTCGAGGCGAACGACACGGTGATCGTGATAAAGATGATGATGACCATTAGAGTCAGTCCCGGCATGATCGCGCCGCCGACGCTGTTTTTGCCCATCGTCGCCGCAAGACGGTTGCAGAAGAACACCATCACGGGCGCCGCGCACGCCATCGCGAGATATTGGAAGGAATAGTTGAAACTTCTCAAAATCAAGAAGAACTCCCTTCTGAACAAAGCGTAAAATCTCGAGTGCTTTTTGTCTCTTATCTTTCTTCTGAAGGACGCCTTTTGAGTCTCTATTCCATAGAGGATCATCTTGTAGTATTCCCTGCTCGTGACGATCGCGGCGATTATGCCAAGACCGACGTTTATCGCAAGCAGGTACACAAAACGCATCAAAAGTCCGTGACCGTCAAGGTTTCCGAGACGCCTGCCGCTTATCAGCTCCGCATACCAGTTGAAGGGATAGGCGTTGCTTGCAAAGGCGCGATATCTGTCTATCATGCTCGCGGAGAAGAAATTCTGCTGAGAGTCGCGCATATAGCTAAGGACGTTGCTCAAAGAAACGAGATACACGATGAACACGGCGCAAAGCACGATTATCGTGAATATCAAAACGATGATGAACTTGTTTTTCACCCTGTTCATCACCTTCATGACGGGGACAGCGATTATATTCGCTATGCAATACGGCAATATGCTTGAAAACACCATCATGCCCAAGTACGTCGCATAGTCGACGGCGGGCGCGCCGGTCACGATCCCAAACGAGATGTATATCGGAAGCATGATGAACGCGCAAACGAGCAAATTGTGCAAAAAACAGTATATCGACTTTGACACGAGAATCTCTTTGCCGCTCACCGGGAAGCGGAGCAACATCTCGTTGTCGCCGTTCTGATATAGGTTTTTGATGACGGTCGAGGTCGAAACTATCGTCGCGATCGCCATCGTTGCGACGGCGACTATCGTGAGATATTCAAGTTTCAGCCCCGAACGCGAGACGAATATCCTCGTGATATAATACATCCCGAGCACGAGCACCGCGTACACGAGAAGGAAGAAAAACGCGTTTGCCACTTGATGCAAGCGATATTTTATCCCCCTCTTGCGCACGGTCCCGAAGCGGGAACGCAAGTCAAGGTTGAAAAGCGTGCGCACGCTGCGCAATGAAAACTCTCCCTTCATATTTTCTCCTTATTCGTTGCCCAACTGCTCTTGCGCGGGTTCGCTTTGGATGTTTAACGCGTCGGACTTTTGAAGATCGGGACGCATATCCGCGCTCTCCTGAGCGACGTAGTCCTCAAACAGCCTCTCGTCGTATGTGCCGGTGATCCTGAAGAATCTCTCCTCGAGGTTCGCCTTGTTCTCCTCGTTGCCCGCGAGGTCGAAGAGGTCGATGAGCCTGCCTTCGTTGACTATCGCCACCCTGTGGCAGAGCTTTTTGACGAGGTCGAGGTTGTGGGAGGAGAAAAAGACCGTGTTGCCCTTCGCGCAATGCTCCCTCATATACGCGATGATCTCGGCGGTGGACTGCGGGTCGAGACCCATCATGGGCTCGTCGAGTATCCAAAGCTTCGGGTCGTGAATGAGCGCCGCGATTATGCATATCTTTTGCTTCATGCCGTGAGAGTACGACTTGATCTGACGGTCTATCGCAAACTCCAACTTGAAGAGCTTGGCAAACTTCGTGAGCCTCTCGTGACGAACGTCCGATGGGACTTTGTAAAGATCGGCGACGTAGTTGACGTATTCCCTGCCCGTCAGCTTTTCGTAGACGGAGTGGTTGTCGGGGACGTAGCCCATGTTCATCTTCGCCTTGATGGGATCTTTGACGATGTCGTAGCCGCAGACGGTGATGGAGCCGCTGTCAAACGGGAGTATGCCCGTCAAGCACTTTATCGTCGTTGATTTGCCCGCGCCGTTCTGTCCCAAAAATCCGAATATCTCGCCGGGACGAAGTGAAAACGAAATGTTGTCGACCGCGACTCTGTCGCTCTTTGGATAAATCTTTTTAAGGCTTTTGACGACAAGCATTGAATCTTGTCTCAAGCTTGCCGCCATCTCGTCGGCGCTGTACAGATGCTCGTTGACTTCCTCCGTCTCGCTCGCTTCGGGCTCTTGAAGCGTTTTGGGGTCTTCCGCCTTGTTTTCAACGGGTATGCCCGCTTTCACGAGAGTGGTTTCGCTTCCAACGTAAAAACGATTTTTGTACTTCTCGCCGCACTTTGTGCACTCGACCACCTGTTTGCTCTCGTCGAGATCGTTGATCGCGCCGCACATGATACACTTGAACTTTTTCATTGATATCTCCTTTTAAGAACAGTGTGCAATCAAATTAATATTATCTTAATATATTATCATACACAAAACGCATTCTTATGAATATATCCCATATTAGCAGTTATCATTCAAATTGTCAACAAATCTGAAGCAATATGACCCGATTAAGGCGTTTTGAACATCCATATTGCGTCCGTCCTTGTGAATTTTGATTCGCTTCAAATTGCACTATCAAAACTTTAACTGCATAAAATGATATTGTAAAGTGTTTGTTATGTCGGTTAAAAATTCTTTTGAACAAAGGCGATATTTCTTTTTCGCAATAGGCGTTATTTGCTTGACTTTGGCAAGAAAATGCGATATAACTTTAATAATTAACGAGGATAAGTTATGGCATATTTCGAGATATTGCTTCCTTTGGCGATGATACTCGTCGTCGCAAAATATTTGTCGCTGCTTGCAAAAAAGCTCAGGCTCCCGCAGGTCGTGGGAATGCTCGTCGCGGGCATTTTGCTCGGGCTCATCAAGCTCATTCCCAATCAGCCCATATTCACGGACGTCAGCCTCGAAGGACTGTCGTTTCTCGCAAAGATCGGCGTCATTCTCATAATGTTTTCGGCGGGCATAGAGACGGACTTCAAACAACTTAAGTCCAGCGGGTTGCCATCTCTTCTCATCACGACGATGGGCGTCGTCTTCCCTCTCGGATTCGGCTTTATCGTGGCGGCGCTCTTCAACGGCGGCTTCAGCCATATGTCATCGCAGGCGGTCATCACAAATCTCTTCTATGGCACGGTGCTTGCCGCGACTTCCGTCAGCGTCACGGTCGCGACCTTGAAAGAACTCGGCAAACTCAACACGAAGGTGGGCACGTCCATCATCTCGGCGGCGATACTCGACGACATAATCGGCGTCGTGTTGCTCTCGCTTCTGATCAGCCTCAAAAGCGGCAACGGCGCGGCGAGCGTCGGCGTTACGATAGGCAAAATGATAGGATTTTTCGCTGCGGCGGGCGGCTGCGGAGTGCTCATACACTTCGTGCTTCAATACATCGAACATCACCATCCTCACACGAGGCGACTGCCCATACTCGGCTTTGCGATATGCTTTTTCTTTGCGTATGCTGCGGAAGAGTGGTTCAACGTCGCGGACATAACGGGCGCGTACGTCGCGGGGCTCATACTCTCCACAGTCAAGGAGCACGAGTACGTCGACAGAAAGATCGAGGTCAGCAACTATATGATCTTTGCGCCCGTGTTCTTTGCAAACATCGGCATAACTGCGGACTTCTCTTCCATAAATCTCACCGCTATAGGCTTTGGCGCGGCGTTCATCGCGGCGGGATTGCTCGGAAAGTTCTTGGGCTGCACGACGGGATCGCTTTTGTGCCGCTACTCCTTAAAGGACAGCATGCGCGTGGGAGTAGGCATGATGGCAAGGGCGGAAGTCGTGCTCGTGTGCACCCAGCGAGGCATAGACAGCGGCATAATCAGCGCGTCCATCATGCCCTTCGTTTTGCTTCTCATTTTGATTTCCACTCTCATCACTCCGCTCTTTTTGAAGCTCCTCTACAAAAACGACAACGCGCCCTCCCTCATGGACGCCACCTACGAGCGCGCGCAAGCGAAGCGATAATATCTGCGATTTGAAAAAACCTTCAAACAAATTGCGCAAACAAGCGTAATTCGTTTGATTTTTTTAACACAATAAAATATAATTAACGCGATTAATTATCCGAGACACTTATGAGCGACTTGTCACACGAAGATAAAAACGCAAAACTTAACGGTCAAACGATCAAAAATGACGACCTGTGTTTGAAAAAATCCTCCGCACCTTGCCCGGAGCAGCTTTCGCCTATCGGCTATGACGCTCCTTTGAATTTGAACGAGTCAAGCGACTTTCAAGACGAAAATGACGAGACTTGCGCTATGCAAATTTCCTCCGAAAGCGATGAGCTCCATTCTCTCCTCCAAACCGACGACCGACTCGCGCCGATCTCTTTGAGCGGCGACGTTCAGTTCGACAATAATGTTGAAGATAGCGTCGATGTCGAAGGGTTTGAAGGCGTTGACTTTGAAGGCGAGACCCTCGAAGAGGAAAATTTGCAATCTAAAAAGCTCGGCACGACGCCGATCGGCAAGCTCATCCTCAAAATGAGCGGTCCTGCGATACTCTCCATGCTCGTGCAGGCGCTTTACAACATTGTGGACAGCATATTCATTGGTTCTTTCGACCCGATAAACGGCGTGCTCGCGCTCTCCTACGCGCTCCCGGTGCAGCTGCTCGTCAACGCGTTTGCGATCGGCATCGCGGTTGGCACGGGCTCGCTCATCTCGAGACTGCTTGGCGAAGGAAACAAAAAGGACGCGTCGCTCACCGCGCAGACGGGACTTGCGCTTTCCATCATATTCAGCCTCGCGTTTGCGGCGATAGGTTACTTCGTGTCGGAGGCGTTCGTCAGGGCGTACACGTTCAGCCCCATCGTCAACGCGGGGGACGCGGACATGCGCGTGGTCTACGAGATGTCCTACAAATATCTCTCCATTTGCACCTGCTGCTCTTTTGGCATGATGATCGAGATCATGCTCAACCGCATATTGCAAGCGATGGGAAATATGATAATTCCAATGGTCTCGCAGCTCGTCGGCGCGGTCACAAACATAATTCTTGATCCGATCTTCATCTCCGTGTTGAAACTCGGCTCGATTGGAGCGGCGATTGCGACGGTCATAGGGCAGATCTTTGCGATGTTCATCCCCATCGTCGTCATCATTTTGAAACAGCGCACGCTCGACATTGACATCTTCTTCAAAAAGGGCTTCAAATTCAAGCGCCACATCATGGAGGGCATATTGCGAGTGGGCTTGCCGACCATCGTCATGAACTCAATTGGCTCCGTCATGTATATGATCGCCAACTTCATCCTCAATCGCGACGCGGACGCGGTGTGGGCGTTTGGGGTGTACTTCAAGCTGCAATCATTCGCGTTTATGCCGCTGTTCGGGCTCAATCAGGGCTGCATACCCATCATGGGCTACAACTACGGCGCGAACAACCGCAAGCGCTTTGACAAGACCTTCCGCATGGCGATGACGATAGCCTTTTTATATATGGCGTTCGCCTGCATTTTGTTCTGCTCCATTCCAAAGCAACTGCTCGCGCTCTTCTCGGTCGGCGACAACGCAAGCCGCATACATGTCGGCACAGAAGCGCTCAGAATTTGCGCCTGCGCCTTCCCTCCCGCCGCGTTTGGCGTCATAATGATCGCGATGTTCAACTCCGTAGGTCACGGCATAAAAGCCATGCTCATCTCCATATTGCGACAGATCGGCATCCTCATTCCGCTCGGATATGTGCTCAGCAAATACACGTCCCTCTCCTTCACGGGCTTTTGGATGGCGTTCCCGATCGCCGAAGCGGCGTCCGTTCTCATTTTCATACCCGTCGCTATCCACACGATCAACCACATCTTCCGCTTCAGATCCTATCCCGACGAATACGTCCGCGCCGTCGCGAACGAGCAAAAAGTTTGCAATACTATATGACAAAATAAACGCTTTAACTTAAAAAAACGAACGATAAACGTCAGATAGTGCAAAGATCCCGCGATTTGCGGGATTTTCATTTTGTCGTCGAAATACCTTCTTTTCGGCGCTTTACGGCGCATTGTTTAGACAAAAAAAGAGCGCGCCTTAAGCGCGCTCTGAGCATTATAATAACTTCATTTGATTATGGGTCTGTCCCAATGCGGGTCGGCTTTCACGCCCATGAGCTTGGTCACTGTGGCGGCGATGTTTGAAAGCCCGAACTCGCCCTCGTCTATCTCGCAATCCGCATTATAGACGATGAAGGGCACGGGGTTGAGGCTGTGCGCCGTACGCACCGTGATCACGCCCTTTTTGTTCTTTTCGAGCATCTCGTCGGCGTTGCCGTGATCGGCTGTGACGATGAGGACGCAGTCGTGCTCCTTGATGACGGGCAGCAGCCTTGAAAGCCCAAGATCCACAGCTTCCACGCCTATGATGGTCGCGTCGAGGTTGCCCGTGTGCCCGACCATGTCGCCGTTTGGATAGTTGCAACGGATGAAGGCGTACTTTTCGCTCCTTATCGCCTCGATGACCTTGTCGGTGACTTCGGCGGCTTTCATCCATGGACGCTCGTCAAAGGACACTCTGTCGCTCGGCACTTCTTCCCAAACCTCGAGGTCGTCGTCAAACTTCTCCGAGCGGTTGCCGTTCCAGAAGTAGGTGACGTGACCGTACTTTTGCGTTTCGCTGACCGCGTAGGATCTGATATTTTGCTTGACGAGCTGCTCGCTCAAAGTATATCTGATCTTTGGCGGCTCAACGAGGAAACGGGTGGGGAGCTTGAGGTCGCCGTCATATTGCAGCATGCCCGCGTACTTGAGCTTGGGCATATCGCCTCTGTCGAACTTGTCGAAATTCTCGCTGTCAAACGCCATTGAAATTTCGATGGCTCTGTCCCCTCTGAAGTTGAACAAGATGACGCTGTCGCCGTCCTGCATTTTGCCAACGGGCTCGCCGTCTTTTGTTATGACAAACGCGGGAAGATCCTGATCTATCACGCCGGGATTTTCCAAGCGGTATGTCTCGATCGCCTCCGTCGCGCTTTCAAATTCTCTGCCTACGCCGTACACATGGGTGAAAAAGCCCTCTCTTACCATCTCCCAATTGGCAAAATAGCGATCCATCGTGATCTTCATTCTGCCGCCGCCGGAGGCGATCTTCGCGTCGAACGAGTCGTCGTTAAGTTGCGCCATCGCCTCTTCGAGCATGTCGACGTACTTGAGAGCGGAGGTCGCGGGAACGTCCCTGCCGTCAAGCAATATGTGCGTTCGAACTCTTCTTATCCCGTCCACTTTTGCGCGTCTTATCAACGCGAGCAAGTGGGAGATGTTGCTGTGCACGTTGCCGTCCGAGAGCAATCCCAAAAAGTGAAGCGTTCCGTTTGAGGCGAGCACGCCGTTCTTCAGTTCCTGCCAAGCGGCGGAGTTGAAGATGTCGCCGCTCTCTATAGCCTCCTCAACGAGCTTTGCGCCCTGCGAGTATACCTGACCGCAACCGATAGCGTTGTGTCCGACCTCGCTGTTGCCCATATCGTCGTCGGACGGAAGCCCGACCGCTCTGCCGTGAGCTTTGATGTAGGTGTGCGGACACTCCTTCAAAAGTCTGTCGAGAGTGGGAGTGTGCGCCATCGTGACCGCATCGCCGAGCCCGGTTTTGGACTTTCCGACGCCGTCCATAACAACCAAAACAAGTTTTTTCATATCCGTCTAATTTGCGACCTGTATGCGTTTTTTCGCACACAGGTCATCGTTTTATCAATAATTGACTACCTTTGCAAAGTCCTCAGCTTTGAGGGACGCGCCGCCGATGAGTCCGCCGTCGATCTGCTCCTGCGCCATGAGCTCGGAAGCGTTCTTGGGGTTCATGCTGCCGCCGTATTGGATGCGCACTCTGTTCTCGGCGCACTTGGGGCAATAGAGCTCCGCCATAGTTCTTCTGATGATGGCGATGGTCTCGTTTGCGACCTCAGCAGTCGCGGTCCTGCCCGTGCCGATCGCCCAAACGGGCTCGTACGCGATGACGATGTTGTCAAGCGCTTCCTTTTCGACGCCCTCGAACGCCGCCTTCGTTTGACGAACGAGCACTTCCTCGACCTTGCCGGCTTCTCTCTCCTCGAGAGTTTCGCCCACGCAGATGATGGGTTTGAGCCCCGCCGCAAGCGCCGCTTTGACTCTCTTGTTGACGGTCTCGTCCGTCTCGCCGAAATATTGCCTGCGCTCTGAATGTCCGATGATGACGTACTCAACGCCGAGCTCAACGAGCATCTTCGCGGAGATCTCGCCCGTGAAAGCGCCTTTTTCCGCCCAGTGCACGTTCTCCGCGCCGACGTGGATGTTCGTGCCCGCAGTCAGCTCAACCGCCGTAGCCAGATCCGTGTACGGGGTGCAAATGACCACGTCGCACTTTGCGTCCTTGACGAGGGGGATGAGGTTCAAAACCAGTTCCTTCGTCTCGGCGATGGTGTTGTTCATCTTCCAGTTGCCTGCAATGATTGCTCTTCTTGCCATAATATTCACCTCTAATTTATTTTTACATATTATATCACAGCGCATTTCCAAATGCAACATTTGAAGCGAATAGGCAAAAAAAATGCCCCAAAATATCTTCATGCGCCGCCCATATCGCAACCATCCTCGCCTTGTCCTTCTCAAAAATGCGGTATGAAGTCACCGCACGCACACTTCGGCTTTTAAGCATTTGGACAAAAAAAATCGCCTCCCTCTTCGGAAGGCGGCAAATTCAATTCTCCTTTTGAGATTTTATGCTTTTTCGCAAAAGCAAATTTATATATTACGACAACGAACGGTCGTCACGCTCCGCTTCGCTCTTCAACTCCTTGAGCAGATCCGAATCTATGGTTATGCTAATCTTCTCTTTCAACGGCTTCATAAATCACCTCATACAAAGTATATCAAAAATCTTATAATATCTTGACATATCCTATAAAGTAGGATAAATACTACCAAAGTAAGGAGACGTATTATGCAAAAAATCTTAAACATTCGCGCTTCGCAAGGCAACTTAAACAAGGCGTTGACAGCATTCTCAAACGCGGGTTGGAATGGCTTATCGATGAAATAGTGGGAGAGAATATATGCAAATGTTTGTAAACATCCGCTCGTCACAACACGGACTGCAGGAGTGCCTTGAAAAATTTACCGCAAAGGGCTGGAAAGTGCTGAGCGTGACCAAAGGTTCGGAACTTACGCGCCTGTGCTTTTCGCATATGACGGTTGGTCGAACGACTCTGACAAAGCTATTCACACTTTTCGTTTGTAGTAAAACCGCCTGTACGGGATTAAGATCGCCACAATGTAAAACCGCGATATTTGTTCAAAGACAAGGAAAAGCCCCTTTGGTGAGTCGCCTAATGTACATAGACGTACATGACGACGAGCCAAAGGGGCTTTGACGCTGTATTTGGGCAAATAGCGCGGTTTTACTCGTTGAGGCAAGCGATGCCGGGCAAC
>CANQAA010000020.1 GCA_947589395.1 uncultured Clostridia bacterium | reverse complement strand
GAATATGTTGTCAAAGCGCTTGAGCTCCTCGACGAATTTGCCGAGCTCCTCCCGCTTTATGCCGCCCTTTTGCTCCTCGCCCATGTTGATCTCGATCAAGCAATGCTGCACCAAAGCGCGCTTTGAGGCGAGACGGTCTATCTCGCTTGCAAGCTCGACGCTGTCAAGCGAGTGGATGAGCTTGACCTTGCCCACGACGTATTTCGCTTTGTTCCTCTGAAGCCGCCCGATAAAGTGCCAGACGTATCTCTCGTCGTACTTCTCGGTGAACTCCTGCGCTCTGTTTTCGCCGAGTTCCAAAGAAGGAGAGAGACTCATCAGCTCGTCGATCGTCTCTTTGCTTTGCAACTTGCTTGCGGCAACAATGGTCGCGCCGCTCGCGTTTGCAAGCTCTGTTGCGCGCTTCAGATTTTCATATATGATCATACTAAATCTCGCCGTACGCTCCCGTGAAGATGTTGAAAACGAGGGTCTTTTCCTCGCCGTCGTCGTAGACGACTCTTATGTTTTCGGAGTCCTTGAACTCCGCGCTTATCACCTTGCCCTCAAACGGCTTGTACGACTCGAGCAAAATTTTCAGCTTTTCGTCGTCGTAGTTGCCCACGTTGTCGCTCACAAACAGGACGCTGCCGAAGATGTGATTGAGCTTTGCGAGCAGGCGCTTTTGGATCTCGTTGTACTTTGCGATCTTCAGCCCGTCGTCTCTAAGGAAAAAGACGTCGGGGTCGTTCGCCATTATCCTGCCGTTGAGATGACGGCGGAAAATCGTGTCGCACATGGCGTTTTTGGTGGAGATGATCTCTTGATTTGTGAGCTTTGCGTAAAAGCGATCCTTGAAGGATATCTCCGCGTCGCAGCCTATCCTGCAGGCGTCGACCACGCCGAAGGAGGGACCGAGAGGCACTCCGCAACCAAGCAGGAGCTTGTCGCCGCAGCACTCCCTCAAAAAGTCCATCGCCTCGCACATGAGTTGCCCTCTCGTCTTGCCGTTTCTCGGCAAGATGGCGGCGGCATAGAGGAAGTCCAGCTTGACCATATCAAAGCCCCATTCCTCAAAGATCTGTCTGAAGATATTGCGGATGAAGTTTTTGACCTCTTCGAGCTCGAAGTCCAAAGCGTAAAATCCGCCCCACGCTATGCCGCTCACAAGAGGCTTGCCCTTTGCGTCCTTGACGAGCCACTCCGGGTGCTTTTTGATGATCTCCGCCTTGAATTGCGCGGCAAACGGCGCAAACCACAGTCCCGCAAGCAGCCCTTGTTCGTGGATCTTGTCGACAATGGGTCTAAGCCCGTTTTTGAACTTGGTCTTGTCTATCTCCCAATCGCCTATCTTCGTCTCGTAGCCGTCGTCGATCTGGAAGATGTTTGCGTAGCCCTTTGCGCGCTTCAAGCCCTCGAGGTCGCGCAAAATGATATCTTCGTCTATCTTTTGATAATAGTTATACCAAGACGTGTAGCCCGCAAGATGTTTCACCCTGCCCGTGTGCTTTTTGGGATATGCCGCGAAATATTTGTCGAACGCTTCGTCGTAGCTCCCCGTGCACCAGAACAGGTCGAACAGCTCGTACTCGCCCTTGAGGGCAAGCCCGTCCACGTCCTTTGAGGCGACGAACACATTTTCCTTCATGTCGGCGTAAAACACCGTGTAGCCCGTGCGCTCGTTGAGCGAACCCATGAGTTCCACCTTGTCGCCGCGTCTTATATAGGTGTAAGTGAAGGAGTGGAACAGATCCCTGCCGTACTCGGTGAAGTGATAATCTCCGCTCGCCCCCGCGAACTTTTTGAAGACGGGCAGCTTTGCAAGCGGGTACAGCCCCACTTGATTGTCGCCCTTTTTATATTCCCTGCTCAGCGTCCAGGATTGGAAGCCGTTTGCAAAAAATATGTCGTCGCGCTCGAAAAACCTGTCCCAGACTATCTCGACGACGCTGAGTTTGACGTCCCTTTTGGGCGTTATGGAGATCTTCAGATCCCCTTTCATCTTCAGCGACAAATTTTCGTTTTCAAAGCCGTCCACTTCCCCGCAATCGAGCGATTCCGCATACGCCTTTCCCTCATAAGTATATCCGAGTTTCAACGTAAAATCTTTTATATTCATAATTCCCCCTAAGGATAAGACTAATTTAGGATATTATACGCCGAAAATCACAAAAAGTAAATAGCCCTCAACGTATTTTTTGCTAATTTCCCCCAAGCTTATTTCTTTCTCATATTGCTTGCGCTTCAAACAAGTTCCCGTCGCGTTCAAAGCCTCGATCGGATGCGAAACCAAAAGTCGCATCTCCTCTCATTTCATAATATTTCGACCGATCGAAATTTTGGGTATTTACTATTTGGATTGATTATGCTAAGATAAATAATACAAAAGGACAACTAAGGGGGTATCAAATGGAAAATTATGACGTATTGATCGTCGGAGCGTCGACGAGCGGCTGTTGGTTTGCCTATCAAATGGCAAAGCGCGGTCACAGCGTTCTCGTCGTTGAAAAGGAATTGCCTGAGAAAGTGTCGCGGGCGTATGACATTTTTCACATGAGCAAGGCGGAGATCGACGAGTTTGACCTGCAACTGCCCGAAGAGGGCGATCCGGTGAGGGAGTTTGCGTTTGGCAGCTCGCCCATGTGGTCGCCGTACGGCAACTATCCCAAGCAGGGCGCGGACTTCCCTACGGTCGGATTTCACAAGCACGACTACATCATGCTCATGGCGGAGCGCGCAAGGCAAGCGGGCGCAAAAATTTTGTACGGCGCGCCCTTCAAGGATCTTCTCTTTGACGAGCAAGGCAAAGTCGTGGGCGCTATATATCAAGGCGTGGACGGAAGCGAACAAAAAGCGTACGCAAAAATTGTTGCGGACTGCTCCGGCATTCCCGCCGTCGCGAGAACGAAGTTGCCCGCAACTTCCGTCGTGGACAATCAAAAGACGGGCGCGAACGACATCTTGTATGTGGTGCTTTACTATATCAATTATGTCGACAAATCCGTCGATCCGAGAAGTTTGGACGGGTTTTTCATGCAATACAAGTCCTGGTCTGCGCCTGCGGGCGGCGGCTACGACGCTATTCTCGGCATCGGCGCGGGACACTCGTTTGCCTATGCAGAAGAGGTTTTCAAATCGCAATTCCTCAAAAACGTCAAGCGTCCCGAGTTCACGGTAGGAAAGATAGAGCGCGGGCTCACGCCGTACAAGCGCTCGCTATATTCCTTTGTGGACGACGGATTCATCGCCATCGGCGACTCCGCCTGCCTCACAAAACCCACGAGCGGCGAGGGGTGCACATCCTCGCTTGTGCTTGGAAAGATAGCGGTTGAGGTCATCTCGGACCTTCTGAAGTCAGGCTCCCCTCTCACAAAGGAGAATATGTGGAGCATAAATTCCCGCTATATGAAAGCGCAGGGCAAGGATTTCGACTCTCTGCGTCCGCTTCTTTACGGGCTCATAGCAATCAGCTTCGACGAGGCGGAATATTTCTTCAAAAACGATGTCTTGTTCAGCCAAAAGATACTCGCCGGCGCAACCAACGGCATTCAGCTTGACAACAGCGACATATCCGCCATCATCAAGGGCATTCTCAAGGGGATATTCACCGGGAAGATAAAGATCTCCACCGTCTCAAGGGTCTTGAAGGGACTCAGCCAAAGCTCAAAGATCGGCAAGCTCTACGACAACTACCCCGCCTCCCCCGCCGACTTCGCCGAGTGGAAGAAAAAGACGGACGCCGTATGGAAAAAGATCGGCTCCGTCATGGACACCTGCGACCCGGAAATTCTCAAGCGTGTGAACAAATAAAAATTGCCAAAACCTCTAAACCGCGTGAACTCTCACGCGGTTTTTGTTATCCGGTTTTTAACTTCGAATGAGTGTTTGTAAGACAATCCCCTCAGTCTGCGACCGCCCAAGCTGCGCAGCCAACCCCCTTCGGGGTCCCCAACAAATTGCTTTGTCTATTTGTTGGGGTAAAATTCGGGGTCCCCAACAAATGAGCTTGCCGCGTTTGTTGGGGTAAAATTCGGGGTCCCCAACAAATTGCTTTGCCGATTTGTTAGGGTAAAATTCGGGGTCCCCAACAAATGAGCTTGCCTCGTTTGTTGGGGTAAGACTTAGGGCGGCCTCGATTGGAGGCTATTGAAAAATCACCAACCAACCGCGTTGAAACAAACTTTGATGAGAACTAAGAGAAAGTAGAAGTTCTTTGAAATTAGCTATTCCTGCTTGAGAAATCTTGAAAATAAAACTAATTGACCAACTTTGCCTAAACAGAGAACACGCTTTATACTTCCCCATAAGGCCGCCCTCACGGGGTCCCCATCAAAACAGCCTGCCTGTTTTTATGGGGTGGAGTTAGGGGGGCTGCCCGAATGGGCTGAGGGGATTGTCATCAAATTTCAGCCGACAGGCGCACCATTTAAGGAGCGTCCCATTCAGCGCCTATGCTCTTCCACTTCGAAGCCTGAGCGCGATATTTGGATGCAGGGCGCGAAAGAGGCGTTCGACAAGCCGCCCAATGTGCTTTTCGCACATGACGGTTAGTCGAACGCCTCTGACAAAGCAATGCGCCAAATAGCGCGCTCAGAAACTTAGGGTGAGGTTAAGACTCCGAGTAAGTGGGAGACAAGGGCGGATTGCCATTCTCCACCACATCAAGTTTTGATATGGACACTTCGTAGGCGGTGCGCTCTTCCATGACGCCCTCCTGAACCTGCTTTTGATAGACGCGGGACTGAATGCGTCCGATGATGTGCACTCTCTCGCCAACGGTGAAGTTGCCGGCAAACCTTGCGTTTCTGCCCCACGCGATCGCGGGAATGTAGTCGGACTTGTTGTAGGCGCGGTTGACGGCGAGAAGCATATCGGTTATCTCGCGCTGAAACGGCGTTTGACGATAGACGGGCGGCTTGCAAACGTAGCCCTCGAGCTCTATCGTGTTCGGAGACGCCTCGTTGGGCGGGACGATCTCTCTCACGAACACTCTGAGCAGCAACTTGCTCTTTTCGTCGACGATCTTGTTGTAGCTTCTAAGCTGTCCGCTGACTCCCAAAAGCGCGCCCGGCTCAAAGCTGACGCCGTCCATCAACCTTTCGGATATCGTGAGCGGAATGATGTCGTCCTGCCCGCTGAGCCGCTTGACGGAGAGGGACAGCTCGTAAAATCCTTCGCCGAGCATGGAGTGCGAAAACACCGGTTCGGCTACGACATTGCCTGTCAGAAACACTTTGTTATTTTGCATCTGTTCGTAACTCATATGTCCTCCGACGCCCGCAGGCGTCATATTTATCATGGTTTTTTATGTTGTATTCCGTTGTTATCCACAATGAAGTTTTCCACTCTCACAAGTTCGCTCAGGGTGACAAACTTGAACCCCTTGCCCTTAAGCGCCGTGAGCACGAGCGGAAGCGCGTCAAGCACATGGTCGCTGTTGTTGTGAAAAAGTATTATGTCGCCGCTCTTTGCGCGAGGCAATATCCTTTCCATTATCGCCTCTTTTTCGAGCCCTTTCCAGTCGAGGCTGTCGATCGACCACTGTATGCCCACCATGTTCATCTGCTCCACCGTCGTCATCAGCCTGTCGCTGTAGTCCCCGAACGGAGCTCTGAAAAACTTTGGCGTCTTGCCCGTGAGAGCGCAAATTCGCTCGTTTACATACTCGATTTCAAGCCTCATCTCGCTGTCGCTGAGCTTTGGCATGTTGAGGTGATTTCTCGAGTGGTTGCCGATCTCGAAGCCCGCCGCGTCGATCGCTTTGACCTCGTCCTCGAACTTGTCTATCCAAAACCCCACGAGGAAGAAAGTGCCTTTTGCGTCGAACTCGCGCATTATGTCGAGTATGCCCTGCGTCTTGTCCGCGCCCCATGCGGCGTCAAAGGTGAGCGCCACAAGTTTTTCATCCCCCTCGACCTCAACGCCGTAGACGGGGATCTTTCGCACCGTCTTGTTGAAAAACACCTTCGCCGTGTTCGTCGCCGAGACGGATGAAGCGAGGATTATCCCCGCGAGCGCGAGAGTCAATGCGGCAAGCAGACTGTTTCTTTTCACTGTTAAGAACACATCACACCTCAATTATAGCCCGAATCTTTCTTTCGGGAGGACAAATTTTGTCATTCCCGGTCGAATATCGTCTATTGAAGTGTATGCCGCGCGTTTTTTATTATGACCTTTTCAAATCTCTTTTTCCTCGCCCTTCTTGACAACTCAAGCGGCTCTCAAGTATAATTTGATCATGAAAAGATTTCTTTTTGCGCTATCGGTCGTATTGCTTGCCGTTCTCGCCGCCGCGTTCATGGCGACAAGCGCGTTTTTGATGTTCTACTCCTTCGTGTCGATTGCGGCATTCAGATCCGCAATGATATTTTTCATACTCTTCGGAGCGGGCGCGCTGACGCTTGGACTTTCGCTTGCGCTCGTTTACGCCTCAAAAGCATGCAAAAAGCGCTACGATAAAAAGTTTGGCAAAGCGGCAAATTCCGAAAAGCGGGACGAGGGCACGACGGTCTATTCAAAAAGCAGCTTGAAGAGCTTCTTTTCGCTTTCAAACGTCGCGCTCACAGTGCTGCTCGTCGGAGCGCTGAGCACCGTCTTATCTGCAATTTTGGGCTCTGTCAACAAAGACAAATGGGTGAATGAAACAAAGAACTTTATGACATCGCACGGCTACTATGAAGAAGCGCACAAATTCGACGCCCGTCAGAGCGTGTCGGCGTCCACCCCCACGTCAAGCGATCTCAAAACGCTCAAGATCGACCTTTCGACAAAGCGAGCCGTCGTCATCTTCACTACAGACCGCGACAAAAGCGGATTTGTGGTGCTGAACGGCTACGTTTTTTTCGACGGGGAGCTCAACTTCTCTCGCTCTTCGGACGGCACGCTCACGCTGACGCAAGGCGAGGAACCCAAAATCAACGACGTTACCGGCAAACTTATTTTTGCTTTCAAAGGACTGTTTGTCAGCCGCCCTTCGCGCAATCAAGTTCTGATCTACGTCCCCGCATACCTCAAGGATTCCCTTGAGATCGTCGGAAACTATACGGTCGCAAAAGAGTAAAATTTTTGCGCGTCGGTGGCAAAACACGGTAAAAATATACCATCAAATTGAAAAATATGCAATATTTTGAAAAAATTATTTCAAAAAAATTAATTAAAATTTTTATACAGGCAATCTAATCGCATAGATTGCCTGTTTACTATGGCATATCAAGCGAAAAACATTAAAATTTTTTAATTATCTCAAGGCAAATTTCGCGCGCTCTTTGCCTCTCGTTTGCATAATTATGCACAAAATCGGTCAACAAGTGAACTTTCATCACTTGGGTCGATATTTGCTTCCCTTGCTCCCTTTTTGAAAGTGCGCAAGGACTTGAGTTTTGAAGAGGCGAAAGACGTTTGAGTCGTCGCATCTCGCCTCGTCGACGAGGGTCGTGAGAAGGTTTGAAAAGTTCATTCCCATCGGCTCGAAGAGGTAAAACGCCAGCGAGCCGGGCACGGTGTTGATCTCGTTGACATACAGGCGCTTCTTTTTTTCGTCCGCCAAAAAGTCCACGCGGATTACGCCTCTCATCTCGAGCTCCGAATAAATTTTTTTCGTGATTGCCTTCACGCTCTCCTCTGCCCAATCCACCCCTGCGGGAATGGTATGTTTTGAGTCCGTCTTGGCGTTTTCGGACATATATTTGTCCTCGAAGCTCAAAAAACTGCCGCTCGCGCAAGGCCTTTCCGTGCAGGACGGAATTATCTCTTCCCCGCGCTTTATCGCCGCGCAATTTATCTCCACGCAATTTTCGAGCAGGTGCTCTACGATCATTTTTTTGTCAAACTTTTTTGCGACGTTCAGCGCAAACTTCAGCTCCTCTTCGTCCCTTGCCGCGCTTATGCCTATGCTTGAGCCCAAAGAGGCGGGCTTGACTATGAGAGGATATGAAAGCCTTTTCAGCCTTTCAAGAGCGCCGTCCTCGTCCTTTTCAAACTCCTCCGCTTTCACGACCTCGAAGTCCAGCATATCTATGTCGAGCGCTTGAAGAAATCTCTTCGTCGCGACCTTGTCCATTGCGATCGCCGAAGCCGTGACGGGCGCGGACGTATACGGGACGTTGTTGAACTCGAGCATCGCCTGCAGCGTTCCGTTTTCCCCCTCCCCGCCGTGACAGCAAACGAGCGCCGCGTCAGGATGGAAATATTTTTTCAGTCTGCGCATGCGAAGGGTGAAAAACTCTCCGTTTAGCAGCACGAGTCTCTTGTGCTCCCGCTTCGAGAAGTTCGAAAACGCCTTGAGATCGTCCACGTCTTTAGCAAAAAACTCGCCCTCGAACAAATATATCGGCTCGACGATAAATCTCTTTTTGTCGATCGCAAAAAGCGCCTGCATCGCGCTGATGACGGATATGTCGCTCTCGACAGATCTTCCCCCGAATATAACGGCAATCTTTTTTCGCATAAACACCTCTTTTTATAATATTCCGCGCGCGCCCAAACGGTGAGGGAATTTGAACATATACAAAAATTTTTCAATGCACAGTAAAAAAATCAAAGAAGTATTCTCAAATTCGGATTAATTTGGAATACTTCTTTTCAAAATATGCGGAAACTTGTCAAGGTTTTTCGTCATATATGTCGGGAAGGTCGTTCAAAATGAGCAAGACGTCGCCCAAGTGCAGGCGGTTTTTGAAGTCCTCCTCCGCGCTCGAGAGTTTGTCATAGATGTGGATCTCCCCTCCGTAGCCGCTGTCCTGAAGCCCTCGCCTTATTATGTCCGTGCGCTTTACGCCCACGAGCAACACGAGGTCGGCGACCTCCCCGATCTTGCGCCCGAGCCTGTAGTTCTCCTCCCTCTCTTCGTTTCCGAGCTCGACGAGACCGGGAGTGAGCACGACCTTTCTCGCCTCGAACATTTCAAGGGTCTCGAGCGCGCGCTCCGCCCCGTCGGGATTTGAGTTGAAGCTGTCGTCGATGATCTTTATGCCGTTTCCGACGATGAGTTCCATTCTGTGCGGCACGGGTTCGAGCTCCTCTATCGCCTGCACGATGAGAAGGGGCTCCACGCCTACCGTGAACGCCATCGCCGCCGCGAGCAAAACGTCCTCTATGTTGTTTTTGCCGATGAGCCGCGTGAAGGCGGGATATTGCTTGTCCCCGATGATCAGATCGAACGCGCTGCCAACCTCGCAAACGCTCAAGTTTTTTGCGCTTATATCCGCGCTCTCGTCAAACCCCGCGTAGATAATACGAGGCTTGCGCTTGAGGTTTGCCTGCTCTATCGTGGTTTTTAGCGAACTGTTGACAATAGCGCCCTCGACGTCGAGGACTCTCAGCTTTTCTTTGACTATGTTCTCCTTAGTTTTGAAGGTCTCGAGATGTTGATTGTTTATCCCCGTGAGGACGGACAGCTTTGGACGAACCATTTTCATGAGCGTTCTTATGTCCCCCACGCGCCTTGCGCCCATCTCGGCGATAAATATATCCGTCGTCTCATCGAGCTCGTTCACGGTCTTCGATATGCCCATAGGAGTGTTGTAGCTCTCGGGCGTCGCGAGCACGTTGAATTTTTTTGAGAGCATGGCGTTCAAAAAGTTCTTGACCGAAGTCTTGCCGTAGCTCCCGGTGATCGCAATTTTCAAGAGGTCGGCTCTATCAAGCCTTCTTGCCGTGCGCCTCATATAGCGTTTGTTGTTGAGCCTCTCAAACGCGTTGATGACGCTCGCGCCCATCATAAAGAGCAAGGGATACGCGAGCGGATACAAAAAGAGCACGACATAGCGGATATACGAGTTTTCAAGCGCAGCGTTCAAAACTCCAAACGCGACGGTGCAGACGGCAGTCGCAAACAAAGTGACAAAAATCATGCATCTGACGGCGCGTTTTGTGTATCTGAGCGGCTTTTTGCGGGTGGGAAGATCTTCCATGAAGTACATCGCGAATTCGGATATGAAAAAGAACAGCACGCTTAAAAACCCCCAAAACGCTCTGCTCCCCAAAAAGTAACACGCAAAATATATCCCCATAAACAGGACGACCGCGATCACGTCGAACAAAAAGACGAACCTCAGCCTCCTGCTTTTGAAAATTTCCGATATCCTGTAGTTGTCCTGCTGTATCGCGTAAAGATACGGGCGGGACATGAAAAAGGCGTCCAACGCTACGAGCAGGATATAAAACCAATCTCCGCGCAAGAATGTCATACGACATTATATGCAAAAGTATGCGCTTTGGCGCGTTTTTCGTTCAGTTTTTCAAAAAGGCTTTGAAAATGGCAAAAAAATTGTTGAAATCGTCGAGATACGCAAAGTGCCCGCCCTCGAGCCAGAAAATCTCGGAGTCCGCTATCCCCGCCTTGAGCCTTTTTGCCATATAGGGAGGGGTCTTTTTGTCATCTCTTCCCCAAAATATCGCGGTGGGGCAAGTTATGTTCTTCAAAAGCGGCGTCTCGTCGTAGTTTACGGCAAGCGAGAGCGTGCCCTTCATCGACTCTGACGCGGCTCTATAGTCCTTTGAGCCCTTGAGCCCCTTTAGTCCCAGCCTCTTAAGGACCCTGTGAAGAAAAAGTTTCAGCTTGAATATAGGTCCTCGCTTTGGCGTGAGGCCCGCGCTGTCCACGAGCACGAGCCCGTCCACCCTGTCCTTTTTGATCGCGGCAAGCTCGATCGCGACTCTTCCTCCAAACGAGTGCCCGACAAGCGTCGCGGAAGGGATATTCAGAGCGTCCATGAGCTTCACGATGTCCTCAGCATATTCGGACACCGAGCGCGCATCTTTTGGCTCATCGCTCTCACCAAAGCCCAAAAATTCCGGCAAAACGCAGCGGCAGTCGTCCATAATCAGCCTTGCGGTATACAAAAAGGCGGAAGCGTCGCCGCCCCACCCGTGCATGAAAATTACGTTTTTGCCAATGCCGAAATCCAAATAACTCATCCAAAGTCCGTCTGCAATTTCAAGGCGTTGATTCACTTTCCCTCCCAAAGTGCAGCCACATCAGCAATGCGTCCGCCCCATCAGAATAATATTTTTTGCGCGCGCCCTCGATTTTGAAGCCGAAACTTTGATACAGCTTTATCGCCGCGACATTTAGCGAGCTCACCTCGAGGGTCATGTGACAAAGCCCCTCGCTTTTTGCAAGCTCGATCATGCTCTTCACGATCTGCCTTCCAAAGCCGAGCCGCCTATGATCCTCTCTCACCGCGACGTTGTTGACGTGAGCCTCGTCCACGACGCGCCGATATGACGCATACGCTATGACCTCGTCGTCCTCAACGCCCACGATGAATGTGGAAAGCGACGCCTCGCTTCTCACCATCTCCTCGCTCCACGCCTCGTCAAACGTCGCGCGCTCTATATCGGCCACCTGAGGGATGAATTGTTCCGACAGCCTTTCAATCTCCATCCCTTTCCCTCTCGGCTTGCGATTTGCGCATATAGTACGGCACGAGGCTGTTTGAAAACTCCCCCTTCGCCGCCTTTTTCAGCACGACCTCTTTCAAGGTCTCGGCGCGATCGAGCACGGTCGAAAACTCCAAGCCTTCGAAGTCCTTCGCGTTTTCGACAAAGCATGTGGAGCGCACCTCTCCGTCAACGCAATCCGCGACATAGAGGTTGTTGTGTCCCGCGTCAACGGCGGCGCGCACTCTTTCCCTACTGTATGCGACAAGCTCGAAAGACGTGACGGAAATGCGCTTCAAATTGTTTGCAAACGCAAACGCGTTCATCGCCGCAACTCCGATGCGTATCCCCGTGAACGAGCCCGGCCCCACGACCGCCGCCACCGCGTCGAGATCGCAAACTTCGAGACCCAAAGCCTTCAGAGTCTCGTCAATTGCGGGGATGATCATTTTTGAGTGCCCGCCTATCGCCTTCAGAGTGCGCGAAAAGCTCTCGCCACCCTTTATCGCAACGGCGACGAACTGTTCGGATGTCGTGTCGATCGCAAGAATGTTCATATCAGTCCCGTCTCTTTATCGTTATCGTCCTCGACGTCTCTCCCGTCGAGACAAAATCTATCGTATATATAGCGCCCGAGAGGTTTTCGAGTTTGTTCCACTCGATGACCGTGACGCTCGCGTCGGTCATGCAATCGTAAAGTCCGAGCTCCTCGATCTCCTCCTCGTTTTCCACCCTGTATAAATCGATGTGATTGAGTTTGAGATCGCCGGCTTCATAGACGTTGAGGATGGTAAACGTCGGGCTCGTGACCTCCTCCGTGACCCCGAGCGCCAAAAACAGCGCCTTTGTGAAAGTGGTCTTGCCCGCGCCCAAGTCGCCGTTAAGCAGCACGATCTCGCCTCCGACGAGCTCGTCCGCAAGCCGCGCGGCAAGGCGATTCGTCTCCGCCACGCTCTTCACCTTGTGTTCCCCGATCAACGGCTTTTTCAAGGACTTGCCCTCCCAATGCAAAATCACGCTCAGCCGCTTGTATATCAAAAACGTCACGAGCGAGACTATTATACATCTGAGCAGGTTAAATGGCAACACCCCGAGCAACAAATAGTATGTATAAAAATTTTCCGCCGTCACGCCGTCATACAGCCCCGAGACCATGCCCACGATGTTGTCAAAGCCGAAGAGTTTTGAATATATGGGGATGGAGATGTATCTGTTTATCACAAGCGACATGCACGAGAGCATGACCGTCCCAACGACAAGCCCCGCGATCGCGTGAAGCATTCCGCTCTTCGCGCTCCCCTTGTTTGAGCGCAAATGGTACACGAGCGACGCCGGCACGACAAACAATATCCCAAGCAAGATGTCGGTCAGCTCCCCCGAAAAGCCCGTGCTCGACGGCACTGCAAGCATTTTGAGAAGGCACTTGAAAACTATGACGAGCGCGCCGCTTAAAGACCCCATAGAAAAGCCCGCAAGCAGCGCGGGAAGCTCGGATAGTTGCATATCCAAAAAACTCGGGAATATCGGCAGCGGGAACTTCGCGTAGGAGTACAAAATGAACGCAATGGCTGTCAAAAACGCGATCTTCGTGAGATACGCCGCCGAAAATCTCACGTTCCTGAATTGTTTGATCGTCGCGACAAACTCCGCGCCATAGGCTTTTATCCTATTAGATAGCTTGTTTTGCTCCTTTGACGAGGAGATCTCGTCGCTTTCGCCCTCATTCAAAAGGCTCTTTTCGTCGCTCTTTTCAAGCGAGCTTTGCGCCGCGCTATCGTCAGGCGAGCTTTGCTCTTCAGCTACGCTTTCTTCAGACAAACTACTCTTTTGCGCTACGCTTTCTTCCGAAGCACTACTTTCATGCGACGAGTCCTCGTCGGGCGAGCCATTCTCATGCGACGCGTCCTCGCATAGAGCGCTCTCGCCATTCGGCATAGCGCATTTTTCGTCGTTACAGCTACCTTCGATCGCACTTTCACGCTGTCCGCCCTCGTTTGCGGACGAATTTGATGCAAAAACTTCTTCCTCAACTGTCATAAAAAAACACCTCGACAGTTCGAGGCGAAATACGGCAAAAGACAGATTTTATGCCGCTTCTTCCATCCGGACTTTACCGTTGGTCAGGGAGTTTCACCCTGTCGACCCAAATGGGCTCGCGGACTTTACCGCCAGTGAGGAGTTTCACCTCGCCCCGAAGCTACGAAAATTTTAATCCCTCTTACGTTATATGTCAACAAATTTTTGCATTTTACAAAATTTTTTCAACGACATTTTGATAAGATGAGCGATTTTGCTCATCTTACATATATGAACGTACAAATTTTGGAAGTATATACGAACTCTTTCGCGCCTCTTCCGTATATCTCGAAGGACGTGCAAATATCCCTCGCGCCCTACGACGGCGAAGAGCTTGACTTTTTGAACACGTCGAGCGCCGAGTACGCAGTAGGCTACGCCCTATCCGACGCGCGGGTTCGCGCAGCAAGAGCGTTTGAATATGACGGGGAGCTAATTATGGCTCTTCTTCTTGAGCCGATGTATCTCAAAAGCGAGCGGGACGCTCTGAAAGCCGAATTCGAGCGCAAACTGTCCGAGCGGCTTGATATGAGCGTGAAGATAACGTTCGACATGGAAGTTTATCGAAAAATAAGCGAGCAAATGAGCGAGGGCGAGATGCAATATCTTTGCGCGCTCGTCAAATGATCAGCTGTTCAAAGTCACTTTGTTCAGATTTTTCAAAAACTCGAGGACGCGCTCTTTGGATCTTCTGGTGAGATACAAAAGCTCGTCCATGCTGAGATTTTCAAGCGTTTTGCAATATATTTTCGCATGACTTAACGCCTTTGAAGTCACGTTGAGCCCGAATATCGGAGTCGTGGACACGCCGCTCTGACGAGTTCCTATGAAGTCCCCCGCGCCGCGCATTTGAAAGTCGAGCTCTGCAAGCGTTTGCCCGTCCGAACAATCTATGAGCGCGCCGAGTCGCTTTAGCGCAGAAGGAGAGGGATCGTCTGCAACGAGATAGCAATGCGCCTCGCGCCCGTCTCTTCCCACTCTGCCCCTCAGCTGATGAAGCGATGCGAGCCCAAACCTGTCCGCGTCGAGGATGAGTATGTTTTTTGCGAGCGTGTCTATGCCCACTTCCACGACCGTCGTCGCGACGAGAATGTCCGTCTTTTTGTTTTTGAAGTCGAGCATGGCTTTTGTCTTTTCATCCGCGCTCATCCTGCCGTGCAAGACGGCGGTGGAAAACTCAGCGAGCCTGTCCTTATACTGCTTTTGAAAGCTCTCGACCGACGCCATCGCGTAGCCCTCCGCGTTGAATATGGACGGCGCGACGATGAACGCCTGCTCGTGCTTTCTTGCCCCCTCGAACACTTTTTCAAGCGCAATTTCAAGCGGATAGATGTGCGTTTTTATGTTGGTCTTGGCGTCCTCGCGCTTTTGAATGACGGATATGGATATGTCGTTGTAAAACGTGAGCGCCATCGAGCGCGGAATTGGCGTCGCCGTGAGCGAGAGCACGTCCTCAGCCCCCTTAGTTTCGAGCTTCGATCTGTCCTCCACGCCAAAGCGATGCTGCTCGTCTATGACGGCAAGAGCAAGGTTTTTGAAGTTTACGCCGTCAGAGATTATCGCCTGCGTGCCTATGACGACGGCGCACTCCCCTCTTTCAAGCCTATTTAAAATCCCCTCCCTCTCCTTTTGAGGGACGGACGAGGTGAGCAATGCAAAACTTATGCCAAGCGTCTTTGCAATTTGCGCGAACGACGCCGCGTGCTGCTCCGCCAAAATTTCGGTGGGAGCCATGAGCGCCGCCTGATATCCGCTCTTCGCCGCAAACGCCAAAGCGAAAAACGCGACGACGGTCTTGCCGCTTCCCACGTCGCCGCTGACGATCCTACTCATACGCTTTTTCAAGAGCAAGGAATTTTTGACGTCCTCAAACGCCGCGCGCTGAGACGGGGTTGGCAAAAAGGAAAGCGCGCTTTCAAACTCCTCGTAGGAGAGCTTGTCGGCATATCTGAAGGTTCTGTCGCTCTCGTTTTTGAGTTTTTGAAATATTCTTAGCGTGATCGCAAGGTCGAGGCTCGCAAGTTTTTCCTTTGCCTCGAGCCCCTCCGCCACCGTCTTCGGACGATGCAAACTCAAAAAGCATTTCGCCATGTCGGAATTTATCTTTCCGAGCGCCCCGCCGTAGGAGCCCGGCGAGAGCGAATCCAGCGCGCTGTAGACTATGTTTTTGAACGCGTTCTGCCCCATGACGCCCTTTAAGGGATAGACGGGATACACTCCGTCAAGCTTTGAAATTTTGCTCACCCTCTCCATTTGCGGATTGACTATGTTGAAGACGTCCGCATCCTTTGACAGCCTGCCCAAAAGCCTGTACGTCTCGCCGACTTTCAGCGAATCGTGCAAAAACGGCATGTTGAAAAATGTCACTCTGAAGTGGAGCTTTTTGCCTATCGCGTCAAACATATTCGCAAAAAACGTCTTTTTTGCGCGGCTTGGGTCGGAGAGCTTTTCAACGGTTCCCTCAAAGAGCGCGAGCTCGCCGTTTGGCGCTTCGTCCACGCTCACGGGATCCGAAAGGCCTATATACTTGGACGGCAAAAAAGAAAAGAGCTCAAACACGGATCTTATGTCAAGCTCATTCAGTTTTTTTATCGTGGCTGCGCCAACGCCCTTGATGGATTCTAAAGTCAGCATCTCACTCCAAAGAAATTATGTAATAATAGTGCGGTTGACCGCCGTAATAGCAAGCTATCTCGAGGTCGGGATAGAGCTCGCCAAGCGACGCCGTGAGCGCCTCAGCCTCGTTCTTGCTCACGTCCTCGCCGTAGTAGAGAGTGCACATTTGCTTGCCGCTCGAGAGCTTTTTGAGCACGCCGTTCATGACGTGCGCGACGGTGCTGTTCTTTGCGATGATCTTGCCCGCGTTGATGCCGATTATGTCTCCTTCTCTCACGGTGTAGCCGTTCATGCGAGCGGAACGGACCGCGTGAGTGATCTCCGCCGTGCAAACGCCCGTTATCGCGTCGCACATATTGTCCATATTGTCGCCGAGCGAGGCTTCGCTGTCAAACGCGAGGGTCGCGGCTATGCCCTGAGGCATGTCGTTTGTGGGCACGACCAACACGTTGACCTTTGCAAGCGCTTTTGCTTGCTCCGCCGCAAGGATGATGTTGGAGTTGTTGGGCAAAACGAACACGTTGCGCGCCGAAGCCCTGTTGACGGCCTCGAGAATGTCGTCGACGCTCGGGTTCATCGTCTGCCCGCCGCTCACGGTGATGTCCACGCCGAGATCGGTGAAGATGTCCCTCATTCCGTCGCCCGCGCACACCGAGATGAGCGCGTACTCCTTCTTTTCAGCCGCCTTGCTCTTTTCCTCTTCGGGGTGCAGACGTCTGTGCTGCTCCACCATATTTTCGATCTTCACGTCGTCGAGCTCTCCGAGCGCGAGCGCCGCGTTGAGCGCCCTGTCGGGATTGTTTGTGTGAACGTGCGTCTTGACAAGATCGGGACTTCCAATGACAAGCACGCAATCGCCAATCGTCGCAAGATATTCGCGATATTTGTCTATCGCCGTTGTGGTCACCTCGTTTTTGAGGTGGGTGATGAAAAACTCCGTGCAATATTGGAAAGTGATGTGCTCGTAGTCGTTTTCGAGCATATCGCTGCTGTCAAGCGCGGGAGCGGTCGCCGGCTCAACCGTGACGGACTCGCCGGAAAGCAACACGAGCTCCTCGCCGACGAGAGTCCTGTACATGCCGTCGAAAATGGTCAGCAAGCCTCTGCCGCCCGCGTCCACGACGCCCGCTTTTTTGAGGACGGGAAGCATTTCGGGAGTTTTTTGCAAAACGTTTTCGCCCGCTTCTATAACTCGCGCAAGAAAGGACTCGAACTCCACTCTCTTTCCACGCGCCGCGCTCTCGGCTTCCTCCGCCATGATGCGTATGACGGTGAGGATCGTGCCCTCTTTCGGCTTCATGACCGCGCCGTAGGCGATCTGCGAGCCGCGCTTAAGACACTCCGCGAAAATTTTGGGGGTTATGTACGCCTTTCCCTCGAGCGAGTGTGAAAATCCGTTGAAAATTTGCGACGTTATAACGCCGGAGTTGCCTCTTGCTCCTCTGAGCGCGCCTGAAGAAAAAGCCTTTGCGATCTCATCGACCAGCAACGAGCCTGAGGCGTTGACCTCGCGCATCGCCGAAGCGATGGTGAGATGCATGTTCGTCCCCGTATCTCCGTCGGGCACGGGGAAAACGTTGAGCTTGTCGATCGTCGACCTGTTGATCTCGAGCGCTCTTGCTCCCCCTGCGAGCATCTCCTTGAATTTCAATCCGTCTATCTTATTCATCAAATACCTATACTCTTATTCCCAACACGTTGACATGAACGCGCTTGACCCTCATTCCCGTGAAGGTCTCAAGCGAAAATCTGACAGCGTCGGACAGTGATTTTTTTACCGCGTCAACGTTCACTCCGACTTTGAGAATGACAAAAACCTCGACGTACATGGCGTCGCCCACAGTCTGCACGCTCACGCCCTTGCCGAGTTTGTTCTTGTTGAAAAGCTGCCCCACGTTGTCGCTGAAGCGCTTGGACACGAGGTCGACCACGCCGTAACATTCTGCCGCCGTGTGAGAGGCGACGAGCCTGACAGCTTCATCACTTATCGTGATTTTCCCAAATCTGTTGAGTGTTGACAGTGACATAATTACCGTCTTATATTACTATATATAAACAAATTTTGCAAGTAAATCCGAAAAGTTATGAAAAGTTATAAAAATCAGTTGCAAAAGTTTCTATAATTTGCTAAAATATCCCCTGTTCAAAGTAGGAGGTAGATATGTCCAGAGTATGTAGCGTATGCGGAAAAGGCAGTATGAGCGGCAATATGGTCAGCCATAGCCACAGAAAAACAAGACGCAGTTGGACCCCCAATGTGCAAAAGGTCAAGGTCAAAACAGCAACAGGCGGCGTCAAAGAAGCTTATGTTTGCACCCGTTGCTTGCGTGCCAAAAAAGTTGAGCGCGCCTGAGGTCAAACAAAATTATTGCCATTTTGATGGCAATTTTTTTTGCGCCCTTCCCTTCACAATTTGCCCATGTGCGTCATAATGTGAAATAACAGGAGGGCAAGATGAACAAGATAATATGCGTCAATCCGCCAAAAGCGGTCAAACTCTTTTTGCGAGCGATTCTGAAGATCTCCAAAAGGCAAAACTAAAACGGGCGTCCGCCTGTTTTTTTATTGACCCCTATCCACCCTCGTTTATAGCATCGCTTGCGCACAACGAGAAATTGCGGGAAGCATAATTAACGAATACTTTATAAAAGCTGCCCATACATGCTACGCCTGTCGGTGAAAATAGATGACGATCCACTCATCCGCTCAGAAACCGCATTTGCCCTCAGGACTTGGTTTATTGCATGTCCTGAGGGCTCATACGGTTTTTTCGCCGGCGTCCAATAAAAGACCATCCGCCCGAAATTTTGGATTTGATATAACGAAAAACTTTGCTTATTTATCTATGGATTAAATGGTTGTGTCGCGCAAAATTGCATAAATAGTGCTGGAATGCCCTTCTCCCGTGCCGGCGGTTTTTCCGGCGACAGGCATCTTTAACTCATTGCCGACGATCATAATGGGCATTGTCGACGCGTCCGCAACCGACAGCGTTATGGTTATGGTGTTGCCGCTTATGGTGTATGTGCCGCTCATGGTCGGTCCCAAAGTTATATTGACCGTCTTATCCTTTCCAAAGAAGATGTGCATCTCTCCATATGTTTGACCATATTGGTCAAGATCTTCTTCCGTCACTTCCACATCGCCTTCCCAAGTAAGTCTGTCAAAGTGGAAGGACTTGCCTGCGACAACGTCCAGCTCGGTATATTCGGCGGGGACTTCCACCTGCGTTGCGCCAAATGAATCGATGACCACATTTCCCACATATTCGGCGGTAAACATAAGTTTTACGATCGCGCCGCCCGATACGGTCGCCTCGATATTTTTCACTTCGATACCGTCAAAATCATAAGTCGCCAATGAGTATTTGCCGTCGGCAAAGCTGAGGTCGGCATATTTCTCGATGAGGATATTCGCGGCGTCGGTCAAGTATGATATGGACGTGTAACCATCGTTATATTCCTCTTCGCCGATGGGCTGTCTATACCATATGTAGTCATCGTCATCTTTCATGAAATGATAGAAGTCGTCGCCCACTTTTTGATAAATGTCAGACTTCCACCACTCACCGTCCGCCGATGCGAAATGGTCTGCTCTGCAAGTTGCGCCTGTCACGGTATACGCAGTCGTGACGTGTCCCGTTTCCACGCTTGACCATTTCTCGGTGTAGTTGGTGGACTTTGCAAACGCGTTTACGCACGCCGTCCACTCATCCGCGCTCATCTTCGCGGCGATCGCGCTTACAGTGACCACGCAATCGGCGCTCTTGTCGCCCGCCTTGGCGGTTATGGTCGCCGTGCCTGCCTTCAGCGCGGTGACGACTCCGTTTTTCACACTCGCGACTTCGGCGTTGTCGGAAGTCCAGGTCACGCCTTTGTCAGTCGCGTCGTCGGGCGCAACTGTAGCCGTAAGCGTTTCGCTGCCG
>CANQAA010000019.1 GCA_947589395.1 uncultured Clostridia bacterium | reverse complement strand
TGGTGGAGACAATAAGACTCGAACTTATGACCTCTACGATGTCAACGTAGCGCTCTAACCAACTGGGCTATGCCTCCGAAGCATTACTATCTTACACTAATTTGTTCGCTTTGACAAGCATTTTTGACGAGATAAAAAAATTTTTCTGTCTAAAGCCCCTTTAACGCGCGCGAACAATATTTTGCGCCGCCGCTTTATCCCCCAAAATCACTTGCTGTCAAACGCCCAATTCACACGCGGGAAGAATTTTTGCACTTGACGCGGAAACGGTCGATCAAAAAACGCAGGAGCAGATGGTCGACCGCAAAGTGAAAGGAGCAACAATTTGTTCGCAAAATGAAAAGGAGCGCAAAGCGCGCTCCGTCATTTCAAGTTGTTGCACATCAGAACAGTCCGCTGATGTTGCCTTCGGAATCCACGTCGATGAGCTCTGCGGCGGGGCGTTTGGGAAGTCCCGGCATGGTCAGGATGTTGCCCGTGAGCACCACGACGAACCCTGCTCCGTTGCTCACCTTGAGGCCTCTGACCGTCACGTCAAAGTCGACGGGAGCGCCCAATTTTGTCGCGTCGTCGCTGAAGCTATATTGCGTTTTTGCAATACATATAGGCATTTTGTCGCATCCGATGGCCTTGAGCGCAGCGAGTTGCTCTCTTGCCTCGTCCGTGAAGATCACCCCGCGACCGCCATATATGCGCTTGACCACCGCCTCGATCTTTTGCTCGAGCGGAAGGCTCAGATCGTAGGAGAAGGAGAAGTCGTTTTTCTCGTCTGCGAGGCGCACGACCTCTCTTGCAAGTTCCTCGCCGCCCTTGCCGCCGTCCGCCCATACGGTCGACAAAACGGTGTTCACGCCGAGTTCTCTGCACTTTTTGATGATGAAGTCGATCTCCCTGTCCGTGTCCGTCGGGAATCTGTTGACGGCGACCACGCAAGGAAGTTTGTACACGTTGATGATGTTTGAAACGTGGCGCAAAAGGTTGGGGATGCCCTTCTCGAGCGCCTCGAGATCTTCGGTGGCAAGCTCCGTCTTTTGACGCCCGCCGTGCATCTTGAGCGCGCGCACCGTCGCCACGACGACCACCGCCGACGGCTTCAGCCCCGCAAGACGGCACTTGATGTCCAAGAACTTCTCCGCCCCGAGATCTGCGCCGAAGCCCGCTTCCGTAACCGCGTAATCTCCGAGCGCGAGCGCGAGTTTTGTCGCTATCACGGAGTTGCACCCATGCGCTATGTTCGCAAAAGGTCCGCCGTGCACGAGCGCGGGAGTGCCCTCGAGAGTCTGCACGAGATTGGGCTTGAGCGCATCCTTTAGAAGCGCCGCCATTGCCCCCGCCGCCTTGAGATCCCCCGCCGTGACGGGCTCGCCCGAAAGGTTGTAGCCGATGATGATCCGCTTGAGCCTCTCTTTGAGGTCGTCGATGGACGTGGACAGGCACAATATCGCCATGATTTCGCTCGCCACAGTGATGTCAAAGCCGTCCATGCGCGGAGTGCCGTTTGCCTTGCCGCCCAAGCCGTCCTGCACGAAGCGAAGCTGCCTGTCGTTCATATCCACGCACCTCTTCCAAGTGATGCGATTTATGTCTATATTGAGCTCGTTGCCTTGATGGATGTGGTTGTCCACCATCGCCGCGAGCAGGTTGTTTGCCGCTCCGATCGCATGAAAATCGCCCGTGAAGTGCAAATTGATGTCCTCCATAGGCACGACTTGCGCGTAGCCACCGCCTGCCGCTCCGCCCTTTACGCCGAAAACGGGTCCGAGCGACGGCTCGCGAAGCGCCACGATGACGTTTTTGCCTATGCGCCTCAGCCCGTCCGCAAGCCCGATCGTGGTCGTGGTCTTGCCCTCGCCCGCAGGGGTCGGGGTGATCGCCGTGACGAGCACGAGTTTGCCCTGTCTGCCTCCCGCGTTTTTCAAAAGAGAGATGTAGTCGAGCTTGGCTTTGAAGTTGCCGTATTGCTCAACGTATTTTCTGTCCACTCCCGCCGCGTCGGCGATCTCGAGGATGTTTTTGAGCTTGGCTTCGTGTGCGATTTCGATGTCGGATTTGTAACCCATAATTTACTCCTGAAATATTTATATATACATTATAAAAAATTTGCGGCGCAAAGTAAAGCGTTCTTGCGATATTGCCCCGCCGCATTTATATATTGTCAAAAGCGCGCGCATAAAATTTTCAAGCGGGCGCATATTAAAAGAGGAGGAATTATGAGAGAACTTGCAAAAAAATATTGCGCGTCTTACTTGGATAAGTCGCCCGGCACAAAGCTCTTGTACACGCTTTTGTGGAACGTCCCAAACAACTTGTACAGGTTTTTCAAAAGCGAGATAGACGGCAACGTTTTGGGAATGGCGCTCGCGCTCGTCACGATGACCGCATTCGGTCCGATCTCGGCTGTCGTCGACATGGTCACGCTCTTTTTAAACGGCAAAGTGTATTGGATGGGCGAGGATATAAAGCGCCCGGAATATGAATACGACGGCTTCACGCCCAACAATCACGGCAGAGTCAATTTCCGCGAGGCGGCTGAGATCGAGGCGGGCATGGACATGGCGGACGGCAGCTTCAACTCCCCTCTCGCTAACGGCTGGATGGACTATGACGAGTATATGAAGAGCGAGCAAAAAAGAAAGTCCGACGAAGAACAGGAGCAGTGACTGTAAGAGGAAATCAAGGCTGAAGTCAACGTATTTGCGTAATAGTTTTGAACCGATATCTTTACTGCGATATGCGTTTAGATACGAAAAATGCAAAAACTATTCTAAAACAAAACTCCGTTAAATAAAACAACACGGACTTTATCGTCAAAAATATATCCGTTAAAACTCGGAATGTGTAAAAAGGCTCGAGGTCGAAAAAATCGGAAATATTAAACGGCGCGAAATTCGCGCCGTTTAATATAAGTTTTGTTGATTACTCCGCTTCGCCGTCTTTTTTCTCTTCTGCGGCTTCCTCAGCGGGAGCTGCGGGCTCTTCTGCGGGGGCTGCGGGCTCTTCGGTCTTTGTCTCAGCTTCCTCTGCGCCGTCGGACTTGAGAGCTTCGTCGAGCTTTGCGGTGACGTTTTCAACGCCCAGATCGCTCATCCAGAAGATCTTGTCCATCGCGAGGATCGTGATGAGGTCAACAAGGAAGAGTATCCAGCCGCCGAACAAGCACAGCACGACTGCGAGCACCATGCCAAGCACGTCGTCCTTCAAAGCGCTTCTCGAAAAACGCTCGAGGCAAGTGGGAACGTCCCACAGCAGGCAGAGCACAGCCTTGACGACCTTGCTCAAGCCATTGTACCAATTCAAATACTTTGTTGCAAAATCTTTCATACAAATATCCTCCTGATTTTCTACATTATAATGCTTTTATCTTTCAATAGTCAATTATTTTTACAAGATGTTAAAAAATATTTTTCACATTTTGAAATTTCGCGCTCGTTCCCTATTTCAGTGATCTTGCGTATCTCAAGAGGGCGTAGCAGGTCTTTGCGTCGGTCATCTCGCCGCTATCTATCATTTTCAGGGCGCTATCTATCGGCATTTTGATACATCTCAAAAATTCGTCCTCGTCGGGATGCGCCTGTCCCTCCTCAAGATCCGTCGCCAAAAATATGTACAGCTTTTCGTTCGTGTAGCCGGGAGAGGGATATATGACGCCAAACGGGGTGATGGACTTAGCTTTTAGCCCCGTCTCCTCTTCAAGCTCGCGCGCCGCCGCACGCATCGGGTCCTCCCCTGCCTCGAGCTTGCCCGCCGGGATCTCGATGAGGCTTTCGCGATAGGCGTAGCGATATTGTCTCACAAAATACGCCTCGCCATCTTTCACGGCAAGCACTGCCGCCCCGCCGCGATGTTCGACGTACTCGCGCTTGGCTGCCGCTCCGTTCGATAAGCGCACGTCGTCCACGCGCAAGTTCAAAATTTTGCCCCGATACAGGCAGTTTTCCTTCAAAGTTTCTTCAAATTGATCGTCCATAGCAATATATTTTATGAAGCCGACATAAAAATATAGCTGTGGGATCGCCACAGCTATATTTTGAGTTGTTGTTATTTTGTCCCGAACAGGCGGTCGCCTGCGTCGCCGAGACCCGGCAGGATGTAGCCGACCTCGTTGAGCTGTCTGTCCAATGTGGAGATATAAATCTTTACGTCCGGATGCGCCGTTGCAACAGTCTCGATGCCCTGAGGCACGCCGATGATATTCATGAGGCTTATGTTGTGGCATCCGCGCTTTTTGAGCTCGTCTATCGCCGCAACCGCGCTACCGCCCGTCGCGAGCATGGGATCGAGCAAGATGACGTTGCTCTTCTCGATTCCGTCGGGAAGTTTGCAATAGTACGGATGGGGCTCCAAAGTCTCCTCGTCGCGATACATGCCGATGTGCCCCACTCTCGCCGTCGGGAAGAGGGTGTGCACGCCGTTGACCATGCCAAGTCCGGCCCTGAGGATGGGGACGATGGTCACCGCGTTGTCCGCGACCATAGTCTGCTCGGTGAGCTCAAGCGGAGTTTTGACCATGACCTTTTGCGTGGGCACTTCCTTAAAAGCCTCGTAGACCATGAGCGTGGTGATCTCCTCAACGAGCTCTCTGAACTCCTTCATTCCCGTGCTCTCGTCGCGTAAAATCGCGATCTTGTGCTGAATGAGAGGATGGTTGAAAATCGTTACGTTTGGATAGTTTTTCATAGTTTTCCTCATAAAAGCGGCGCGGGGTCGCCGCATGCCGCAAAGATTTTTATTGCTCTTCCTCTTCGGAAGTGTCGGTCGTGATCGCTTCTCTATCTTCCGTCACGTCGACGCCGACTTCGTAGTTGTTGTCCGCGTCTACGGGAGCCGACATAAGGCTTTCGGGCTTTTCCGTCTCGCCGCCCCTCTTCTCGATCGCGGTGATGATGGCGTGAGTCACGATGCCCAAGATAAGCGCGGTAGCGATTGACGTGACTTGGATAGTCTTTGTGACCATACCGTTGCCGTCAACTGCATACGGGATCTGGATCGCAAGTCCGCCGATGCCCGCGATGAGGATAGCGCTGACGACAAACAGGTTCTTGTTTTCGCCGAGATCGATATTCTTGAACATCTTGAGACCGGAAACCGCGATGAAGCCGTAAAGCGTGAGGCACACGCCGCCCATAACGCAGCTGGGTATGGTCTGGAGCAGGCACATAATGGGGCTGATGAAGCTCAATATAATGCACATGCAAGCCGCAATGAAGATGGTCGCAACGGACGCGTTGCGCGTGATAGCCACGCAGCCGACGGATTCGCCGTAGGTCGTGTTGGGGCAGAAACCGAACACTGTGCCAACGATGGAGCCGACGCCGTCGCCGAGAAGCGTTCTCTCAAGACCGGGCTCGCCTTCGACGAGGTCTCTGCCGATGATCGTGCCGAGATTCTTGTGATCCGCGATGTGCTCCGCAAAGACGACGAGAGCGACGGGAATGAACGCAAGCGCGACTTCCGCAACGCCCGCTCCCGTGAGCAACTCATGTCCGTTGACATTGTCCTGTATGCCGTGAAAGAGCGCAAAGCGAGGATATGTGATGAAGGACTCCACCGTGATGTTTTTGAAGTTGTTTACGAGCGGATCCCAGTTGATTATCTTGAGATAGTCGACGTCTGCGCCGTAGCCTATCGCGGAGAACAGGGCAGCCACGAGATATCCGACGCCGATACCGATGATGAACGGAATGAGCTTGGGCATCTTGAATTTCTTTTGGCTGGAGCAGATGATGATGGTAATGAACGTCACAAGACCGCAAAGCAAACCGATGAGGTTGTAGCCTCCGTTGACTGCGTCGCCGTTTGCCTTGACCATGTCGCCCATTGCGCTGCCCGCGAGGCTGAGACCGATGAGGGCGACCGTAGGCCCGATGATGACGGGAGGCATGAGCTTGCTGACCCACTTAGTGCCCGCAAAGTGGATGAGTATGGCAAGTATCACATACACAAGTCCCGCGAACACGGAACCAATGATAATGCCGAAATACCCGTAGGCGACCGCGACTCCCAAAGAACTCAAGAATGCAAAGGAGCTGCCCAAGAACACCGGGCTCTTGAACTTTGTGAAGAGCAGATACACTATAGTGCCGAGACCTGCGCCCAAAATTGCCGCAGGGATATCGGCGGGTCTGCCTACGATCGTAGGTACGGCGATTGTCGCCGCCATGATGGCGAGGACCTGTTGGAAAGCGAATACGAGCAACTTTCCAAACGGTTTCGGCACATCATGCACGTCATAAACCAAATTGTTGTTTGCCATAGCTTTTACCTCTTTATATAATTTTTTTGATACAACTTATATCGCGCCCGACAATAAAAAAGATGTCCACAAGGGACACCTGTCAAATGGTTTTGCCGTCTGTCGCGAAAATGAGGGAACAAAACGCAAGCCCTTCGTCAAAGGCATTTGAAAGGAACGTTTCATGTGCGATAGCGTTTTTTTGCACTTTGTCTCTCATTGCCAATAATATTAGCACAAGCAAAAAAATAAGGCAATCAAATTTCGACAAATTTTTCAACTCTCGAAAAATTTTCTAACCTCGCGCTTTGAGTTCCTCAAGAAGGCGGCGCAAGGACGCCGCGTCGAAGTCGGGAACGTAGTCCTCTATCGCGCTCTCGACGGACTGAGAATAGCCATTATGCAGCCCGCACTCGAAAAACGCGTCCACAGCCCTGTCGTACTCCTCTTCGCTCACCCGCCTTGACAATATCGGATGATCCTTGACCGCAGGAGTCGGGAAATATTGCCCCATGAGGCTCACGATCGTGTCTTTTGAAATCTCGCTTATCGCCTTAAGCACCCCGACCGTGTTTTGATATGACGAAGGGAGCACAAGGTGGCGCACTATCACTCCCCCCATCATTATGCCTCTCTCGTCAAAGACGTCGGCGGGCTGCTGGCGCTTCATCTCGCGCACCGCCTCAAACGCCTTTTCAAAGTAGCCCTCGCAAGAGGAATATTCCTTTGCAAGCGCGTCGTCGCTATACTTGAAATCGGGCAGATACACGTCCACGAGCCCCTCGAGTTTTTTTAAGTCCGATACTTCCTCAAAACCGCTGCTGTTCCACACTATCGGCACTTTAAGTTCGCATTTCAGGCGTTTTAACACCGGAATGAGTTGATTTGTCCAATCGGACGGGCTCACGAGATTTATGTTGAGAGCGCCCTTTCTCTCAAGATCTTTCGCGAGCAAAACGAACTCGTCCTCGCTCACGTTCACTCCCACGCCCTCGCGCGAAATTTTGAAGTTTTGACAAAAGCGACACCTCATGCGACAGCCGCAAAAGAAGATAGTGCCGCTGCCCGCCTCGCCGCTAAGACACGGCTCTTCAAAAAAGTGCAAGCCTGCGCGCGCGATCCTCAGCATTTTTCAAGTCTCGCTTCATATTTTTTTTGCCACTTTTCAATGCGCTTCATATCGTAATTTTTCGGACACTTTTTGGCGACGCTCTTTGCCTTTAGCGCCCTATATAGCGCGCCGATCACAGAGCATGTGAAGGACGGATGAACAAAAAGTATGCCTATCTTTTTCAAAATGGACTTTGCGGGGATCTTGGGAGCGGAGCCCGAGTCCGTGCTCACGAGCGCGAGGTCGCTCTTTTCAATGAGCCCTCCGCCGAACACCCAATCTATCACTTGCGGTTTTCTTTTGAGAGCCCAGCGCTTTAAGGCGTCGATGAAGGCGAAATCCGCTCCGAACTCTGCCATATATTTTCTGAAAAATCCCCACATCTTCGACGCCTCGAAGTCGCCCGCCTGCCCTCTATCCCGCTGCCCATGAGCGGCATCGTCATATACGCGCTGTCGCCAAGAAGGATGTAGCCGTCGGCAACTATATTGGATATTGTGGCGCGAAGGCAAATGTTCACCCGCTCTTCATAGATTAGCTCCTCGCTCAAAATCGGGTTGAATTTTCTGAGATCCTCAAGCGTTGTCTTGACGTTCTCGTCCGTGAGCTCTCCTATTCGCCCGACGAGCACGTCCACGCCCTCGTTTGTCAGATTGCACCAACTTATGCCCTCCTCGCCGAGATGTTTGAGTATCAAAGTGCTGTCTATGCCCTCCTCGACGGTCTTTGCGCCCTCGACGGGTCTGAAAAACGCCCTATAGCCGCAAAGCACGCCGGACTTTGGAGGCTCGCTCTGCACGTTGAAGCGCTTTGGCAACTTCCCCCTCAAAGTCGACCCAAGTCCGCTCGCGTCGATCACAAGGTCCGCCTCAAACGCTTTTCCGTTTGAAATAACGCCCGCAACGCGCTCGTTTTTCAAATACAGGTCGTCAATTTGCGTTTCAAACTCTATCTTTCCGCCCGCGCTCTCAAACGCGTTTGCAAAGTAGTCCGAAAGTCCGCGACGGGATATGGAGATCTCCTCCATAGGCTTTGCGGGAGGCACGGGCAAGGTGAACTTCTCGTTTGGCGAGACAAACAGCCACTTGCTCTTTTGACGGTATATCCCCTCGCTTGGCATATCCAATCCCGTGAGAGAAAAGATGTCCGACCTTATGTCGTCGTGCCATCGATAGGAAACTTCCCCTCTTTTTGCCTTTTCGAATACTGTAACGGAAAATCCCGCTCTTTGAAGATATATTGCGGCGACCATTCCGCCCTGTCCCATTCCGACGACCGCTACTTTTTTCATGTTTACCTCCTCAGCCATTATAGCATTTTGCGGGGCGGATGTCCATATCATTATAATTTATTATTTTTGTTTACATAAACGAAAAAATGTGGTATGATAGGTTTGGTATAGTATGAGATATTCGGAACTGAAAAAGCAGATAAGATCGGGCGGCGGGGCTCTCAAACCCGCATATTTGGTCTACGGTCAGGACGACTATCTCAAGTCTGAGGCGCTGAAATTGTTCAAGAGTCTCGTTGATGGCGACTTCAAGGACTTCAACCTCACCGTCATCGAGGACGATATCGACGCGGCGCTTGCCGAGACGAACGCGCTCCCCATGCTTGCGGACTTCAAAGTCATTGTGCTCACCCTCTCGTCAAAGGCGAGCGAAGAGGGCGTCGCCAAGCTCAAAAACTATCTCGTCACTCCCGTCGACACAGCGATATTGGTCGTAAGTTGCGACTCCGACATCGCAAAGTCGCTGAAGATAAGAGGCATCGAGAGCGTCATATGCTCCGACGTCACCGACGAGGAGATAAAAGAAGAGGTCGTTTCCCTTCTTGCTCCCACGCACGTCATGACGGACGAGGCGCTCGGCGAGCTTATTATAAGAACGCGCAGGAGCTTTGCGCGCATAGTGAGCGAGACGAACAAGCTCAAATCGTACTCAAGCGGCATCATATCGAAAAAGGATGTCGAGGATATGGTCGCCGCCGACATAGAATATCAGGTGTTCAGGTTGACAGAAGCCGTGTGTTCGAAATCGGCAAATCAATCTCTTGAGATCCTCACCGCGCTATTAGATAGCGGCATAAAGCCGAAGGTCATCGTGGACAGCTTGTACGAGAGATATCGTCGCATACTTCATGTGTCTCTCAACAAGTCCGCGCCCAACGAATACTTTGCGGAGCAGTTTTATATCAGCGCCCCTGCGGTATACTATATAAAGCGCGCCGCCGAAAACTACTCTCAGGTGCAGCTGAAAAACATATGCGACTATCTGCATTCGCTTCAGTGCGACATCCTGATGGGAAAACGCTCGGACGAGAGCGCGATGCACGAGGCGATCTTGCAGCTCATCTGCGCGTAACGGCATTTATCATGCAAAAACGCGCGCATAAACATCAAATTCGGTCAACAATGGGCTTTTGCTCATTGATATAGGAGCAATATGGTACAAGACAAGATCAACAGAAAATATCATTCGCTGATATGGTTGGGGCTCATCTTTGCGACGCTCATCAACAACTTTTATGCGCTGTACTACAACATGAAGACGGTAAGTTATACGGCGAATGCGGACAGAGCCATCGATGTGGTCGTGTGGCTCATCGAAAACGGCATTTCCGCCGCTTTGACCTACGTCTTTGCGCTCATCGTGTTCTCTCTCGGCTTCAGGCGCTACGTCAGAGCGGTCTCGAGAAACGACTTTTGCTATTGGGTGATGATCTTCACGGCGGCGTCCCGCTTTATAGTGGGGCTCGCTTCCATCTTTGCCATCCTCGACCCCAACGTGGAAGCGTTCACGCACGGCGTTTTCGACTTCACATTGCACGCGGTCGCTATGCTCGTGATGTTCTTTGTGGTTTTCAAGCGGGTGTACAAGTTCAACCCCGTTGAAAAGTACAACTCATTCAGCTTCTGGACGTCTTTGTATATGGTGTTTCTCGCATTACGAGTCGTGGGAGAAAACGCCCTCATCCTCATCATCGCAAGCGGCGGCACTTATGCGAGTTTGGTTCAGGAAATCACGACGCAGACGCTCGGTTACGCGATCGTTGTCAACACTCCGATCAAGGTCGCGAGCATCATGGCGCTCTCGATCTACGGCGCTTTGCTCGTCACGGTCATAGTGCTTGGCGAGCTCATGCGCAAGGACGCCGCAAAATTCAGAAATCCCGAAACTCGCGAGGAGTTTTTCGAAAAGCAAACAGTCTCTCCAACGGGCTTTGACGACAGCTTCCCGGAGTTTTCCGAAAACGGCGACAACTCCGACTCCGACAAAAACGTTTTCGACGAGTTTGACATCTAAGTGGTGGTTTGATTATGCAATATGATTTTTTGAATTACGTCAAAAACTTCGACGCGTACGCCATTGTGGACCTCGTTCTTTTGGTGGCGACTCTCGTCATGATGTTTTGCTTTTTCATCTACAGGCGCAACCTCAAAATTTTCTTCATACTTCTCTTCGGGTTCGCGCTTGAGATCCTGATCTGCGTTCTTGCTCAGATCATTGCCGAAAAGAATGCCAAAGAGGTGCTCACGCTTGCGAGATACATAATGCACTACGTCGTGATATTTGAGATCGTCGTCACCTGCGTCGTCTATCAAAACGACTTCAAAAACCTCTTCCAAAAGGTGTCCAAGACGAGGAACTTCGAAGTTCCGGGCAGCGACGATGAGCTAAGAGACGCCACCGCAGAGATCCTCAACGCCTGTCAGGATATGGCAAAACAGGACGTGGGAGCTATCATCATCATAGACACTCAGGGGGACATAAAGAGCAACATCCTCGACACGGGCACGAAGCTCGGCGCGGACCTCAGCGCTCCCTTGCTTGAGAGCATATTCAACACGAAGGCTCCTCTGCATGACGGCGCAGTTATAGTCAGAGGCAACAAGATCATCGCTGCGGGCTGCTTTTTGACCCTCACTCAGCGCAACATCAACAAGGAAATGGGCACTCGCCACCGCGCGGCGATAGGCGTCACGGAGGACACGGACGTGCTTTCTATCGTCGTCAGCGAGGAGACGGGCATCATTTCCGTCGTCAAGCACGGCGAGATCAAACGCTATATGACAATGGACAAACTAAAAGACGAGATCGAGGACGCCTACGGCATCTCCCCCAACGCCATCGCAATGCGCGACCCGCACACGAAAAAGCGTCGTCACGGCAGATTTTGACGTTTAACGGCGCAAATCGCCGCCAAAAACCGCATTTTAAGTCACGACGATCTGAACTTTTGTATGACCTTCCGCGCGAGCGCTCGCGCGGTTTTTTTTATCCTCTTTAATTCCAAGTCGCAAACTCACGTCTTGCGTGCGTCTTTCAAACTAAGTTCACGCGACCACTCAAAATTTAATTGATTTTCAAGCAAAATTTTTTGAAAGTAGCCAAATTTTGAAGTGGGACAATACAATATACTAAGGAGTAAATATGAAAGTTTGCAAGTTTGGCGGGAGCTCGATGGCGGACGCTTCGAGCGTAAAACGGGTTGTCGACATAATAGGCGCGGATGAGGAGCGCAAGTACGTCGTGGCGTCCGCGCCGGGCAAGCGCTTCCCTTCCGACGTCAAGATCACGGACGCGCTGTACGGCTATTTTTTGAAAAAGAACGACTTTTGCGACATCGAGGAGAGGTTCACGCAAATTGCAGACGAACTTAACGTGAGCTTTGACATAAGATCCGCGCTCGATGGCGTGAAGAGGGCGATCGACATAGGCACTTCGGACTTTGCCGCCTCGCGCGGGGAGTATCTGAGCGCCCTGCTCCTCGCAAAAAAATTGGGCGCGGAGTTCGTCGACTCCGCAGATTGCATACGGTTCGATGAAAAGGGCGAGCTCATGCTCGAAAAGTCCAAATCCCTCATTGCAAAGAGGCTTGACGGCGTGAAGTTGGCGGTCATTCCGGGCTTTTACGGGGCGAGCGAGGACGGCAAGATCAAGACCTTTTCGCGCGGAGGCTCGGACATCACGGGGGCGATCGTCGCAAGCGCCGTCAAGGCGGACATATACGAAAATTGGACGGACGTGGACGGCTTTTTGAGCGCCGACCCAAAGATCGTGAACTCCCCCAAAGTCATCGACGCGCTGAGCTACAAGGAGCTCAGAGAGCTTGCCTATATGGGCGCGAACGTGTTGCATCCGGACGCGATATTCCCCGTGAGGAGCATGAAGATCCCCATCAACATCAAAAACACCTTCAACCCCTTCTTCAAGGGCACGATGATCGTCCCGGACAGTCGCGTCCGTCGCACAAAACGCGTGGTCACGGGCGTCGCGGGAAGAACGGGCGTCACACTCATCAACATAGAAAAGGAGATGATGAACCGCGAGATAGGCTTTGGCAGGCGGGTGCTGAGCGTCTTTGAGGAGGAAGGCATCTCGTTTGAGCACATTCCGTCGGGCATAGACACACTCTCAATCGTCATCTGCGACGAATATCTGAGCGGCAAACGCTCCAAGATCGTCGCAAAGCTAAAGGCCGTGACCAACGCGGACAAGATAGAGGTCCACGAGGGGCTGTCGCTGATCGCGACCGTCGGGCACAATATGGCGTCAAGGCAAGGCACGGCGGCAACGCTCTTTTCAGCGCTCGCGCAAAAGCACATCAACGTGCGCATGATAGACTTGGGCTCGTCGGAGCTGAACATCATCATCGGCGTCGACACCTTCGACTACGAAAAAGCGATAAACGCAATATATCAAGCATTTGTGGAATAAAATCCAATACAGGTGTGAAATTTAATAGCAAAAGCCGTCTCGGACGGCTTTTGGCATGGCATACTATCATAATTTTAAGAAGCGTCTGATAACGCTACGCAATCTTTCTCATTCCCCTGTTTTTGGGCGGAACATTTCTCGAACGCTCAACTTCTGGGGTAGTTGCACTCTCGCCTACGGGAGGCATTGCACCCTTTGCGCTCTACTCTATGGGCGGCGCTTTCTGTCGTCCGGATGAGAGCTATTCTCAGCATTATCCCCTGCGAGCGGCGCCTCGCTATCTCCTGCGAGCGGGTCACTCGCCGCCGAAACGCTTGCGGGGACGCTTTCATTTAACTCCTCAAAGGGCTCATAGGTCGTGTTGTAGCCCGGATTGTTTTGGGGACGGAGAGCGTTTGGATAGTTGACGTCGGACTGAATGTCCTGCACGACGCGCTGAAGTTTTGACGCGAGTTGATAGGGATTTGACTGATCAAACAACACGATCGCCTGCGACGGCGCAGTGATATAGAGGTCACCTACCTTGAGAAGGCGGTCTATGACGCCCACCTTCGCGTTTACGCTTTGAATTTTTTCATAAAAGACGAAGTTTATGTCGGGTATTATCCCCTTCCTCACAAAAATGCGCTTGTCCGTGAAGGCGTATTCTATGTTTTTGAACTCCAAAGAGGCCTTCACTATATTGTATATCCACATCCACACGGGCGCGAGATGTATGGCAAAAAACACGCAGATCACCGCGATCATCGCCTTTGGAATGCCGCTTGCGACCTGAGTTGCGAGCATCACGATAAAGCTCGTATCGATCGCGAGCCACACGACGGCTAAGGGGAGCATTTTAAGTATCGCCGCCCACATATACGCCGACCTTTTCGGCTTGCTTTTGAAGAGGACGCGCTCCCCGTCCAAGAGCAGATCCTCGACGGAGTTCTGCTTCATATCGCTTTGAAAATATTTTTCGTCTATCTTCATAACTATCCTATCATTATGTGCATGTTTTTAAGTTCCGCGTCCTTGATTTTGGCGTGGATCTTGTATGCGAACGGCTCGAGGTAGTCGTCCTCGTCCTGAGCGAGCCCTTGCGCCTCTATCTCTTTTATGACGCTGTGCGCGATGTCCTCGACGAGCTCCTGTTTGACTTTTTTGCCCTGCGCGTCGTTTTCCGACGTCAAAAGATATTCAAGCGGCGCTTTGAGGTCGGAAAGTTTTTCAAGCTCCCCGAGCGCTCTGAACGCCCATTTGAAATACGGGCAATGTCGCTTGTTCAAAAGGAAGATGACGTCAAGCGCGCTCTTCACGAAGTTCGCAAGCGCGATCATCGCCGCCCCTTCCTCGCCGTGAGCAAGACAGCGGGAGTAGTTGTATTGTCCGCTGCGCGCCATGCTTAGACACCCCGCCGCGAGCTTTTTTAACCTGACGTCCTCAGGCATGCCGAATAGTATGCGGGAGCGTATCGCGCTGAACTCGCCCAAGTCGTCGCGAAAGACCTTTCCGTTGGTCGCCTCAAAAAAGAAGTCGCCGTCCGTATACAGCCAATCGAGGTTGCTCTTCGGCCCCGTAGGACTGCCTGTGTAGCGACAGTAGAAGTCGCTTGTTCTCCTCACGCCGTCGGGGGACTCCCCCATCGCGCTCAAGCGGGAGGAGGATGAAAAATGCGCCTCCTTCAGCTTTTGATACGCGCGCACAAGGCGAAAGCCGATCTTCTCTTCGTCCTCGTCCGTCAGCCACATGGCAAACCCCACGTTGAAATCATGATCGCGCGAGACGGCGTCGTCGTAGCCGTAGCACTCCGACCCGTGCCCGACGAGCCCGACCGCAATGCGAGAGACGTACTCGGGGAACTCGTCCTCGAGCATTTTTGCGCCCACTTGGAGATAAAATTTTTCAGCTTCCTCTATGCCCTTCATATCAAAACGTGTTTCGTGTTTTTCGGAACATATCGCTCCGTCACACGACAGTCAACTCATCAACTTGTTTTTCAGTTATAATTATATATTACGCAAAATGCGTCTGCTTTTCACTTGTGCTCGGAAAACACTTTTTGTGCTCTTGTCGCAAACTCTTCCTTGAGCGCGAAGTATCCGAAAAAGCCGAAAGAGTCCGCGCACTTGCGGCACACGCTCGCGTAGTTGCCGTCGCGCTCCACCCTCTCGTCGTCAAGGGCGAGGCGAGCTTTTTCAACGTACGCGTCGACCTTGTCGTCGTCAACGGTTTCTTTTGCGTACTCGAGCCCCGCAAGGTTCACATAAGTTATCGCAAGCTCTGGATAGAACTTTTGAGGCTCGTCTTGAGACAAAATTATGTCGATCGCCTTTTTGTAGTTCTCCTCCGCGCCGCTCAGGTCGCCGAGATCGGTGAGCGCGGACGCGTAGTTGTTGAAAAGCCCCGCAAGGCGAAAATCGTCCTTTTCGAGTTTGCTCTCGTATATGCGCTTCGCAACTTCGTAATGCGGCATTGCCTCGTCGAGCTTGTCAAACGCCTTGAGCGATGTCGCGATGTTCAGATGAATGGTCGCAAGCGGGACGCTGTTTTCGTTTTCCACAGCGAGAAGCCCTGTCGCCTCGTCTATCGCCCTAAGACACTTTTCCCTCTTTTTGCCGTTGCGGAAAAAGCCTATCTCCTCGCTCAATATCTCGAGCAAGCCCTTGTCGTCGCCGAGCGCCTTCGCCTCGCTCTCCCAATAGTCAAGCACGCGTTCCATTTCGTCGGCGTCGTCCCGAGCGGCGAGCGCGTCCAGTTTGTCCATGACGCGCTTTATCGGCACAGTGCCCGTTTGTTCCTTTGAACAGCAGCATTTTCTCTCCATATATTACCTCTTGAATATTATAGCATGAAATCCCCTCGTTGCAAGAAAAAAAGTGAGATCTCTCCCACTTTTCTCTTTGAATTTGCAACAAGTTTCAGCCTTACGCCGACACTTTTACGATGCTCTTTGTCGTGAACGAGCAATGATTGCTCAAATCGGACTCGTTCACAAGCTCGACCGTGATCTCGTACTCTTCGGCGGTGGTCTTGCTCGTCACGGTGAACTTGCCCTCATAGCCGTTGTCGGTCATTTGCAATTGAGACGAGCCGGACTTGACGTTGTAGCCGCTCAGGTCAAGGGTTATGTCGTTTGCGCTGAGCGTTGAGTTGCTGTGACGGAAGGTGTAGGTGTAGCTGTTGCTCCCCGCGTTAAAGTTCTTCACCAAATCGATGTGCTGTCCTTCGGCGTTATAATACGTCGTGGTCTGATTGGTGATCGTATAAGTTCCGTCGCCGTTGAAGTTGAAATAGATGTAAGAACCCGCATTGATGAGCGAATACATCTGAATGCCTTGAGGAGCGATCGCAAAGTTGTCGCGGAACGAATAGTAGCGACCGACTATGTTGACGTGGTGCGCCTCGTCGGTGAGAGTCATGAGCGATCGCAAGCCCTCGTACGCCTCTGCGTTCAGCATAAAGATGTCGTCGCCGTTGCGCGTGATCCACAAATCGAGAACGAGCGTTTCGGTGGGGACCAACTTGTTGGTGAAGGTCAAGATCTTGGTGTCGGACTCCATTCTGCTCGAGCCCGCGCCGTCCGTGAAGTACCAATACTCCACGCCGTCGATGGTGAATTTCTGCTCGTCCTTGTCATAATGTCCTTCGGACGCGCTTATCTCGCCGGACTCGGGATCGTAGTCGAGCACGGTGACTTTGCCGTCCGCCGCAATTTCGTAGACGTCATAATGATAGCCGTTTTCGACTCTGCTCACCCTGCCGCCGCCGGTGAGTTGCCCGTCGAGGTGGATGAGAAGGTTGACTGTCGAGGGAGTGATGAGCGTGCTAAGATAATATCCGTGCTCGCCAAAGAGCTCGTCGTCAACGGTGTTCGCGATGCGAATGACCTCCCAGTATGGATACGGGCGGTTGTTGCTGTCGACGTCGACCGTTGCAACTTGGTCTATCATTTGGCTGTTGTAGATCGCCCTTGCGACCTCAGCGCTGTCGACATAGAATCTGATATCCGTGTTGTAGAACACCTCTTCGGACATCATCGTATCGTAATTTGCGCTTGCGTCGGTGTGCAGGAAGAAGTCCAGCTTGCCCGTGCCGCCCACGAGCTTTCCGCCCATCCAACCGAAGGCCGCCGAGTCGATGTGCTCAACATGCGCGCCCACATGGACGTTTTCAAGATACAGGCAGTCGTAGAATGCGCAAAGCTCCGCGCGCTTGAGGTTTGTGAGGATGAGATCCCCGCCCAAGTTCTCGCAATAGCCGAACGCGTACTCGCCGACGGTCTCTATGCTCTCGGTGTTCGTCACGCTCAAGAGCGTTTCGCACTCATAGAACGCATATTCCCCGATGTGCTTGATGCCCTTGAGGTCGATCGAAGTGATGTCGCCGTTGACAAAGGTGAGCGCCTCGATCGTGTCCACGCCGCTCGGAATGCCCGTGACGTCTTTCGATTCCCCTTGATAGCCGAGCAGCACGTTGCCCTCGACCACGAAGTCGTCCGTGTAGGAGGTGAGGGACTCTATCTTGCCATCCTGAGAATAGTGCACTGTGTAGTAGAGATAGCCGAGCGCGGGGTTGAAGAACGTGACCACGCTGCCCTTCGCGCCCAAGATGTAGAAGTAGCCGTTGTACGCCACGCCGTAGTTGTCGATGAGGGTCGCCTCGTCGTAGCCGTTCATGATGAGCGCCGTGTAGTTGTCCACCGCAGCGAACGTGCCCACGAAGTTCTCGAAATACTCGATGTAGAAATAGTAAGTCACTTCGCCGTTTGTGTTGGTCATGTAGTATAGCGTAAACACAAAGCTCAGATTGCTCTTGCTCTCGTCGTCGGGAACAAAGCGGAAGCGGCTTGTGCCGAGATCCTCGAGAGAGCCTACGACGGGGGTCTCCTCCGTCCCTGTGGGATAATAATCGACCGTGCCGTGTCCGTCCGTGACGATCCTCGTGGGACGGCGAAGCTCTCTTGCGCTCAGTCTTATCTCCTGCTTGATGGACGTTCTCAGCCACGCGACTTGCTGCTCGCCCTTTTCGACGATGTCAAAGATCATCGCGACCTCATTGCCTTGATCGAAATATACGATGTTCAAGACGGGATTTTCAAGTCCGTTAGTCTCGGTGGGGACAGTGAGAAGCGTGTAATACACCTCGAACTCGTTGTCCTCTTCGTCCGTATAGAGATAGTTGAGATATCCGTCGCCAAAGACATTGCCGACCTTCTTTGCCGTATCGAGGTCTCTGCCCTCGTAAACGTCGAAGTTCAAATCGAGCTGTTCGCGATAGACGTAGAACACCTTTTTGTTTGTGCCGTCGGATTGAGGCTCTTCGTCGAGGCGCAGATAGCGCGTGACGGTTTCGGGCTCTGATCTGTCAGGAACAAGCGACAGCTTGTACAAACCTTCCTTGCCCTCGACCGCCTCGAAGTGTCCGCCCGTTCTGCATGAGCCGGACGCGTCCTGCATTCCGAGAGGACCTATCGTCGCATAGTACACTTCGTTTTCAAAGAAGAAGTAATAATAACTTGTATCCGCTCCCGTCGCGTCGACGTACGCGCCGAACAGATCGTCGTCGTCAACGAGATATGCGTCGATTGCGTCGGAGGATATGAAGGTATAAGACTTTCCGCCCTCCGCTTCGTCGGTGAACATATAGATATATCTGTTATTGCCCGAAAACTTTGTGCCTGAGATATATTGATTGAGGTTCATATGATACGCCTTCATCGATCTTCTCAAAGTGCCCGTCATTTCGTCGCCGTTCAAAGTGAGCGTTGCCTCTCCGAACTCGTTGCTTTCAAGCACGCCGATTTGAGCGTTGTCGCTGTAGGTGCGGATCTTTATAGACGAGGGATAGACGTAGCCGCCCGCACTCATCAAAAATTCATTTTCGCCAACATATCTATAGCAGAAGCTGCCATCACCAAGCGTTTTTCCTTGATAGTAGCTGCCAAACGGGAACTTCATCTGCTTTATCGTGTCGGGATCGACGTCAAAGCGATAGAGCCCGTCGCCGACAGACGAGATCGTGCCGTCCATGACGGTGTAAAGCCTGTTTGTGCCCATCATATAGGACGCTTCAAAAACGAGCACAATTGCGTCGGGATCGTCGGCCTCTTTGTTCTTTATGAGATAAAGCTCGCTATATTGATTGCCGGAAGTGTTCGCATGGTCAAGCTGCGTGAAGAGCGTGAGCTCCCTGTTGTGTGTGTCGGACAAATAGAAGTAATAGTTTTGCGCGTCCGAGATGTGGAACTTGTAGACAAATCCCGGATACTTTATCTCCGGCACGCCGCCGTCCATGACAGAGTCGAGCGAGATGACCTCGTAGTCGTGCCCAAGCGAAATTTCCGTCTCAAACGGACCGCCCGAGACAGTCGCCACGCCGTCCGTCGCCACCTTGATCGTCGCTCCGTCCGAAGTCGCGAAGGTGTGCGCAACGCCGATAAATTGTGCCGTTTTGTCCGCCAAAATAAAGTCTATCTCATAATATAGCGCGGAATTGAGCTTTTCAACTATAGTGAACGCGTAGCGGTTGGTTGCGGCGTCTATGACGCTCGTTGAGCCGTATGCCAAAAGTTCCCAATATGGTGAACCTTCAACAGATCCCCAAAGCTCCGCGTAATTTTGCATGACGCTCTCTTGATTGCCCTTGTAGTCCATGCCGCTCAGATAAAGCGACATTTTGTTGAATTGCACTCCGCCGTACTCGTTTGAGACGGTCTCGCCAAGCGCGACGGGAGGATTGACGACATCGAACGCTCCGATCGCGGCGTTTTGCTCGTCAATGCGGAAGATCTCGCCGTTGTTCCATTTTCTTGCCGCGCTGTCGTAGGCGGGCATGGATTGCACCCTGAAACGAACGGAAGAGCCGCCGCTTGTGTACACGAGCGCGTAATAGTCGTGATTTATGATTGCGCTATAGTCGCCGGAGGTGTACGGCTCGTCGTATGAGGCGTCAAGCTCCATGCTGTATGCGCCTTCGGAGTCCAAAACGAACTCGCCGTTTTCAACATGACCGAACTTCGCTCCGCCGTAGCCGTCGAGAATGACTCGCTCCGTCGAGCCGCTGTTCGTTGAATCGTAAACGCCGGCAAGGTTGTCCTTTGGGATCTGCACCCTGAGGGTCATTTCGTTGCCGTCGTTGTCAAACGCGTCTC
>CANQAA010000018.1 GCA_947589395.1 uncultured Clostridia bacterium | reverse complement strand
TGACGGCGTAGCCTATGCCCGCCTTGTCGAGCATCGCCTTTGCCATCCTGCAATTGGGGCAGGTCTTGGTGGTGAACAGCAAAAGGCCTTCGGTGTTCTCGGCGCGCTTTGGCTCTTCGGGTTTGACTTCGGCTTTTTCGAGGTCGAGCTTGCCCTTGATCATGGGCGCTTCCTCGCAGCAGACGTGCTCGTTTATTGGCTTGCCGTGATACTTGGACGTGCCTCTGTCGTACACTTTGAACTCCGCGACCTTGCCGTCGTTCCAGTTCTGAACGGGGCGGTAGTAGCCGGTTATGCGGCTGTAAACTTCCGTCTTCTTGCCGCAGATGGGGCAGGTGTATTGCTCGCCGTCGAGATAGCCGTGATCCGCGCAGATGGAGTACGTCGGGGAGAGCGTGTAGTAAGGCAGTTTGTAGTTTTCGGCGATCTTTCTTACGAGATTTGCCGCCGCCTGCCAGCTGTCCAACTTTTGCCCCAAGAAGGCGTGGAACACAGTGCCAGAAGTGTAGAGCGTCTGCAGATCGTCCTGAATGTCGAGGGCGGTGAAGATGTCCGAAGTGTAGCCGACGGGCAGGTGAGAGCTGTTGGTGTAGTAGGGCGTGTTGTCCGCACTCTTTGCGCAAATAATGTTGGGATATTTTTCCCTGTCGTGCTTTGCGAGCCTATAGGACGTGGACTCCGCAGGGGTCGCCTCGAGGTTGTAGAGGTCGCCGTACTCTTCTTGATAGTCGCTGAGCTTGTTGCGCATGAAGTTGAGCACCTTTTTCGTGAACTCCTGAGCTTCCTTGTGAGTGAGGTCCTTGCCCACCCAGCGCGCGTTGAGGCACGCCTCGTTCATGCCGACGAGCCCGATCGTGGAGAAGTGGTTGTTGAATGTGCCAAGATATCTCTTCGTGTAAGGATACAGTCCCTCCTCAAGCAACTTTGTGATGACGTTGCGCTTGATCTTGAGAGACCTTGCCGCAATGTTCATGAGATGCTCGAGCTCTTTGAAGAACTCCTCCTCAGTTGTCGCAACATACGCGATGCGCGGCATATTGATGGTGACGACGCCCACAGACCCCGTCGATTCGCCGCTGCCGAAGAAGCCGCCGGACTTTTTGCGAAGCTCGCGAAGATCGAGACGCAAGCGGCAGCACATGCTGCGCACGTCGCTTGGCTCCATATCGCTGTTGATATAGTTTGAGAAGTACGGAGTGCCGTACTTTGCGGTCATCGTGAAGAGCAGACGATTGTTCTCGGTGTCCGACCAGTCGAAGTCGCGCGTGATGGAGTAGGTGGGGATGGGATATTGGAAGCCCCTGCCGTTCGCGTCGCCCTCGATCATTATCTCGATGAACGCCTTGTTGATCATGCGCATCTCGTCCACGCAATCCTTATATTTGAAGTCCATCTCCTTGCCGCCGACGATCGCGGGAAGCTCCGCGAGGTCGTTTGGCACGACCCAGTCGAGGGTGACGTTGGTGAAAGGCGCTTGCGTGCCCCAGCGCGAGGGGGTGTTCACGCCGTAAATGAAGGATTGGATGCACTGTTTGACCTCTTTGTAGGTGAGGTGATCGACTTTGACGAAGGGCGCGAGATATGTGTCAAAGGAACTGAACGCCTGCGCGCCCGCCCACTCGTTTTGCATGATGCCCAAAAAGTTGACCATCTGGTTGCAAAGCGTGGAGAGGTGGCTTGCGGGAGAGGACGTGATCTTGCCGGGTATGCCGCCCAAGCCCTCGTTTATCAATTGTTTCAGCGACCAACCCGCGCAATAGCCCGTGAGCATGCTGAGGTCGTGCAGATGTATCTTTGCCTCGCGGTGCGCGTTTGCGATCTCGTCGTCGTAGATCTCGCTCAGCCAATAGTTTGCCGTGACAGCGCCGCTGTTTGAGAGGATGAGTCCGCCGACGGAATAGGACACGGTGGAGTTCTCTTTAACGCGCCAATCGTTGACCTTGAGGTAGTTGTCGACCGTGTTTTTGTAGTCTATCATGGTCGAGTGCATGTCGCGCAATTTCTGATGTTGCTTTCTATAAAGAATATACGCCTTTGCGACCTCGACGTAGCTCGATTGAATGAGCACGACCTCGACGGCGTCCTGCATGTCCTCGACCGTCACGACGTCGTCCTTGATCTTGTCGTTGAAGGTCGCGGTGACCCTGAGCGCGAGAAGGTCGAGAATGTCGTCGTTATAATTTTTGCCGACTGCGGCAAACGCTTTTTCGATTGCCACCTTGATTTTGTTCAGATTGAAAGGAACGATAGAACCGTCCCTCTTTTTTACGTTAAGCATAGTTTGACCTCTTAAGAAAATTTGCCTTTTCATTATAGCAACTGAGCGCGAGATGTCAAGGGAAAAACACAAAATATCCGTGAAACATTTTTGCGAAACACAATATATTGTGGTTTTGTCGATTTTTGGCGGTTTGTCGGAATTTTGCTTTTCCGACAAATTTCGCTATCTATCAACCTCTTTTTTTCAAACCGTAAATCTAATTGCATACTTGTATTTTTTTTGCATATACCATCATATTTTTCAAACTCCGAAAAATCTTTCCGCTCAACTTGAAATATATTTCCGTTTAAGGTAAAATGAACGTGAAGAGGTCGATATATGTCCAAAACGCTTTCAACTCTAAATCCGCTCACCGTGATCGTTCTCGTCGTCTTCGCGATCTTCGCCGTGCTCGCGGTGTTTTTGATAGGATATTTGCGCTTCAAAGGCAAAAAGGGCAAGAGGACGGAGCGCGTCGTGCGGGTGGAAAGAGAAAGACCCGAGAGGGGAAGCGAGAGCGAGCCGAGCGTGAGGGACGCGCTAAATAGCCTCGATTGCAAAAAGTACGTCCTCAGCGACTTTTGCGCGGGCGCGGGCGAGTCCTTTTTGATAGACCATATCCTAATCTGCCCGTACGGCGTTTTTCTCATCGAAGTCAAGGACATTGCGGGCGAGGTGTACGGCAACGAGAACTCCAAGCGTTGGTTTTTGTATCGGCAGTCCGAAGAGCAGCCCCTCGCGATGGAGAACCCCGTCAAGCAAATCTCTGAACGCGTCGACGCGCTAAAGGACGTCGCCGCTCGTTTAAGCGGCGTGGTTGTCATGGCAAGGGACAACGTCGAGCACATCTCGGCGAAAAACGCGGTGGCAAAGAGCGATCTTACAAGCTACATCAAGAGCTTTGACCCCGCGCTGACGGGCGAGGAGATGGAAAAAATTTATTCCGCGCTCGTGGAATATGAAAAGGCGCGTCTTGAAAAAGTGCGCGCGGATGAAGAAGAGAAAGACTGCGAGTAGCGAGACGTTTCAAGAGCGTCGTTTTGAGCGAACAAACGGAAAGCGGCTAAGACACGGGAGAGTTCGTTGAGAGCGCGAACAAGAGCATGGCTGAATAAAGCGGGGCGTTATCTTAGCGAGCCAAGACACGCAAATAAAAATTCACGGCAGACGCCGTTTTTAGAGGATATTATGCAAAAAATAGCAAGTTTTTCGGTGGATCATCTCACTCTCAAAAAGGGGCTGTACGTCTCTCGCGTGGACGGCAGGGACGGGACAAAGGTCACGACGTTTGACATTCGCATGCGCAGGCCTAATTTCGAGCCCGTCATGGATATGGCGGCGCTGCACACGATAGAGCATCTCGGCGCGACGTATCTCAGGAACTGCCCTCACAAGGACGAGATAATATATTTCGGGCCGATGGGCTGTAGGACGGGGTGCTATCTCGTCATGTTCGGCGAGCTTGACAGCGAGAGCGTGAGCGGGCTCGTCAAGGATATGTGCCGCTTCATCTTGAACTTCGAGGGCGAAATTCCCGGCGCAAAACCCGAAGAGTGCGGCAACTACCTCGAGCAAAACCTCAACATGGCAAAGTATTATGTGAAAGAGTATCTTTCAGAGCTCGAGAGCGAAGGGCGCTACAAATACGAATGAGTCTTCGACGTTTGAACGCTCAAATGCCAAATTACTCCGCTAAAAGCGCAAGCGCAGCAAAAAATCGCAAGCCTAACGCAAAAGCGCTAATGATCAACGCAAAAGCGCAAGCGCACCGCAACAGCGGGGAAGCGTAATGCTTTAATCTATAATATAATTTAATATAGAATCAAAATTAAAAGCGGAGGGGGAACTCCGCTTTTGGTTTGAAATGGAAAGGTTATTCTTCGGTGACGTCGGAGGCGGCTTCTGAAAGCGCGTCCGGTTCGGAAATGTCCGTGACGTCCGCCATATCGACTTCGGGAATGTCCGTGACGTCCGCGATGTCGTCGGATTTTTTCTTGCCCCAATTGCGCATGACAAGGAACTTGCAGCCCACAAAGTTGATGACGAAGCTCAAAAAGCTGCCCGTGAATTTGCCGACGTACCCGCCGACAGTCGCGATGGCGTCGTTATCGGGCTTTGTGTTTGCGATCGCGTCCGTGATGACGCCGCCAAGCCAGGTGTTGAGCAAAATTATGACGATCACAAGTCCCGCGTACATTATGCCCGAGATCACTATGTTGTTCGTCGCGTTGAAGGTCTTTTTGCGATTGAGCACGAAGGTGCAGATCTGTGCGATTATGTTGGACACGAGAAAGGCTATGAAGCCGCCCTTGCCGCCCGCGCCCGTATCGTACTTGAACAAGAACCAATCAAACGGCTCGTTGACCTTTTTAAGACACGCGCTCAATATGGCAAACGTGATATACTCGATCGCAAAGCATATGAGGCTGAAACCGATGAAAAACACCATCTGCCTCAAGTTTTCGTGTGCTTTGAGCCATTTCCAAAAGCGTTTGAAGGCGTTTTCCTTTTTGTCTGTCGTCTCGGCTGTCCCGGCTTCGCTCTGAGTTTCCCCGTCTTGCGCCAATGCCTCGTTTTCAGCCGCTACGTCTTGTTCCAAATTCTCGCTTTCGTCGCTCAAAGCGTCGTTTGCTTCGTAAATCGAGCTGTCGTCTTGCATAATTCACCCCGAAAAAGTTATTTTTTATACGTTAATTATATAGGCGAAACGCTCAAGTTGTCAAGAGAGGATTTAATATATGAAAGTTGAGTATTTTCAAATGCGATTTTGTGTGGTATACTGAATTTATGTTTGAATTGCTTGCTCCCGCAGGGGATCTCAAATGCGTTTATGCCGCCGTCAACGCGGGCGCGGACGCCGTGTATCTCGGACTTGGCGACTTCAACGCCAGACAAAAAGCCGAGAACTTTGACGAAGCCACGCTCAAAGAGGCGATAGACTACGCCCACTTTTTCGGGGCGAAGGTTTACGTCGCCGTCAACACGATTTTGCAAAACAGCGAGTTAAAGAAGGCGTTATCGCTTGTTAAAGTGGCGGTTGAGCTGAATGCGGACGCATTTATCATTCAAGACTTGGGGCTTGGCAGGATCTTGAAAAGCTGCTTTGAAAATATAGAGTTGCATCTCAGCACGCAAGGCGGGGTGCACAACGTCATGGGCGCGATAGAGGCGCAAAAGTTGGGTTTCAAGCGGGTGGTGCTTTCACGCGAGACCCGCATCGAGGACATCCGCGCGATAAGGCGGGAGACGGATCTCGAGCTTGAGTTTTTCGTGCAAGGGGCGCTTTGCGTTTGCTTCAGCGGCAATTGCTATATGAGTTCTCGCGAGTACGGCGCAAGCGGCAACAGAGGACTTTGCCGTCAGCTTTGTCGCATGGAGTATGAAGCGGACGCGGGCAAGACGTGCAAGGGCTATCTTCTCAGCGCAAGAGATATATCCCTCACAGAGGCGCTTTCGGACCTCATCGACGCGGGGGTCACGTCGTTTAAGATCGAGGGCAGGATGAGACGAGAGGGCTACGTTTCAGAGACTGTCACGGTTTTCAGACGCCTCATCGACGACATAACTTCCGGAAAAGACGCTTGCGTGACGGACGAGGAAGAGAAAAGGCTCAGGCTCGCCTTTTCAAGAGGGGAGTTTTCAAAAAGAGCGTATTTGGACGGCGAAAACGGAGACATTATCGAGCCCAAGTTCAACAATCATACGGGCGTGCGCATTGGAAAAGTCATCAAAGTCAAGCCCTTCAAAGCGGGGCTGTTTGATGTGACCGTCACGAGTGACGTCGAGCTTTTCAAGGGCGACGGACTCAAGTTTTTTTACGGCGGCAAGGAAGTCGAGAGTTTGGGAGTGGGCGACCCGCAAAACTCAAACGGGACGGCAAGTTTTGTCACCGCCAAGCGCGTTCCCGTCGGCGCGGAAGTCAGGCTGATATATGACGCGAAAAGGCAGGAGGAACTTTCAAAAAAACATAGATATGTGCCCGTCGACATAGACGTGTGCGCAAAAGTAGGCGAGCCTCTCACCGTCACGGCGTCGGCAAAGCTCACGCAGGACGACGGCTACGTCACCGAGCTTGCGGCGGTCGCTTGGCAAGACGGCGTGCTCGAGGCGGCAAAAACCGCTCCCACGACGGACGCGGAGCTCAAAATTCAGGCGGCAAAGACGGCTGATACGGGCTTTGTCGCAAACGCCGTGAACGTAACATGCGACGGCGCGTTCGTTGCAAAATCCTTGATCAACGGGTTAAGACGGCAGGCGCTTTTCGAACTGAGAGAGAAGATGATTGACGCGCGCGCTCGCGAAGTCAAGGTGGACGAGAAGGCGATAGAGGAGTTTTCAAGTATGCCCGAGAGCGAGGCAAAACCCGAGATCTCCGCGCTCAAGGTCGTCTACGGCGAAAGGGCGGACGAGGAAGTCCCATTTTCCAAAATGCCCGCCATAAAGCCTACGGAGTATACGATCGGCGAGCTTCGCCGCATATTGACATTACAAAACAGATATCCCGACGAGGTCGCGCTCGTGCTTCCCACATTCGCGAGCGGAAAGGACGTCGACATCATAGACGGACTTCTTGCAAATATGCCGGAGCTTAAGACCCTCGTCGCAAACAATATATACGGACTTGGCTATATCGAGAGGGGATATAGCGTCATCGCGGGACCCGGACTCAACATCGCAAACGACATGGCTGTTGAAGAATACGCGCTTGCGGGGTGCACGGCGGCGGTCGCGTCAAGCGAGTTTGTCCGACCCATATCCATGAGCGCGTCCCTTCCCATCTACGCCTTTGACGAAATGCCCGTCATGACCCTGTTGCATTGTCCCTTCAAGACCGTCTATAGGAACGACTGCGCACATTGCAGCTACAAAGAAAACTACGTTCTAAAGCGCGAAAAGAGTTATCGCTTAAGGCGCATAAGGCTTTCGGAGTGCGAGTTCGAGCTGTACGAGGACGGCAAAATGTGAAATATTTTTCACTATTCAGTGGAAAATATTTGCAAAATTTATCCCGAAAATGTTCAAATAGTGCTGTACAAAAAAAATCTTATGTGATAGAATAAGAAAAAACAAAAAAAAGGAGTTGGACTATGCCGAGATTTATCAGTGACGAATGCATACAGTGCGGAGCTTGCGCAGACACTTGCCCCGTTTCAGCGATTTCCGAAGGCGACACGAAGTACGTCGTGGACCCCGAGCAGTGCATTGACTGCGGAGCTTGCCAAGACGGTTGCCCGGTTTCTGCAATTTCCGAGAACTAAGCGGAAATGACGACGAATGCGCCAGCGCAGCGATTGCTGCGCCGCATTTTTTTATACGGAAAATTCGGAGCTTTCAAAAAATGCGCCGATGATTTTTGTAAGGCGGATGGGGCGTTTAAAAGCATGTCGAATTTTGTCGAAAATTCGCAAAAATGCGCACCTGTGTTAAATTATTTCGGCAATGGCGTACGCCGCGAGTCCCAAAATTGCGGATATGAGTATTATCCCGACGGGCGGCAACTTTTTCCCCTTTATCTTGACAAACGATATTGGCAAGACGATCAAAAATAGGACTATCCCCACATAGTCCGCGTCGGGCTTGTCGGACGGGGTGGACATCGTCAACAATATGCTCATAAGAAGGGTGACAAACACGCTTGCGAGCAGTCCCGTCACCGACGCTCTCACCCCCGCGAACACCTCGCCTACGGCGGGCTTTTTCATGAAGGAGCTGAGCAATTTCGCCACGATGACGATGATGATGAGAGAGGGCATGACCACGCCGAGCGTCGCCATGATTGCGCCGAACAGCCCCGCCGTCTCTATGCCGGCGTAGGTCGCGATGTTGACGGAAAACGGACCGGGCGTGGACTCGCTTATCGCGATGAAGTCCACGAGTTGATTTTCGCTCAGCCACCCTTTTTCCACGACGTTGGTCATGATCATCGGGATCATCGCCTGTCCGCCGCCGATCGTGAACAGCCCGATTTTGAAGAAGGTCCAAAACAGCTCCAAAAAGATCATTGTTCGCCTCCTTCATCGTCGACAGATTGTTCCTTGATCCTGACTTTGCCAAGCTCGGTCGCCCGTTTTGAGAAGTACTCGTCCTTTTCAAGCGGTTTGCCCACCCGCTCGCAATAATATTCCGGCGTGCCTCGCACAAAATATATGCGCTTTTTCACAGCCGAACCTATGCCGACCGTGAGAGACATGAAAATTATCGTGCCCAAGATGATATAGATGACGTCCACGTTCAAAAAGAACACGAGCGCAAAGGATATGCCGATGAGACAAAAGCTCAAAACGTTCTTTTTGAGGTCCTTGTAAAACGTGAACACCGCCTTCAGTATCAAAACCAGCACCCCAATGCGGATGCCCTTGAAGAGGTAGCCCACAAAGCGGTTGTCCTTCACGAGATTTATGATGACCGAAAGCACGGAAATTATTATGAAGGAGGGCAGCACGACCCCGAGCGTCGCCACCACGCCGCCGAACACGCCGAGACGCATCGTGCCGATGTAGGTCGCGGTGTTGATGGAAATGGGTCCCGGAGTGCTTTCCGCAATGGCGAAGATGTCGCCGAGTTCGCTCTTAGATATCCAGCCTCGCCTCTCGACCACCTCTTCCGAAATAAGCGCAAGCATAGCGTATCCGCCCCCAAACGTAAAAAGACCGATTTTGAAGAAAGTCCAAAACAGTCTCAACAGCTCTTTGAAGTAGGTCTTGTCTATCTTGCGTTTCATGAAACAATTATATCATATGCTCTGAAAAAATGCAATACGACGCTGAAATTGACGGACATTGTGAGGCGGGGTTGATTTTTGTTGATATTTCGGTTATAATACGCTCATGAGAATATGCGGACTTGAAAAATTTTCTATGGTGGACTTCGGCGACAAGATAAGTTGCACCGTCTTTACATACGGTTGCAATATGCGCTGTCCGTTTTGCCACAACGGCGCGTTGGTCGTCGGCGACGGAGACGGAGAGGTCTTAGAGGACGAGATCTTCGACTACCTCAAAAAGCGCAAGGGTCTCGTGGACGCGGTGTGCGTGACGGGCGGGGAATCCACTTTGCAAAAGGATCTGCCCGAGTTTTTGAAAAAGGTGAGAGAGCTTGGCTATATCATCAAGGTGGACAGCAACGGGCTTGATCCCGACATGCTCGAGACCCTCATCGATCGCGACCTCGTCGACTATCTCGCGATGGACATCAAAAACAGTCTTGAAAAATATCCGCTCACGACGGGACTTAAAAAGGTGGACCTTTCAAAAATCCGCCGCTCGATAGAGCTCCTCATGACGAGAGCAAAGGACTACGAGTTCAGGACCACCGTCATCAAGGAGTTCCACACGAAGGAGGACATGCAAAGCATAGCCGAACTTTTGCGCGGCGCAAAAAAGTACGTCTTGCAAAAGTATGTAGACAGCGAGGGATGCATCTCGCACGGCTTCACCGCCTACGAAAAACCCGAAGCGGAGGAGCTGCTCAAACTCTTCGAAGGCAAGGTCGACGCCCTGCTTTTGAGAGGCTATTGACGCGTTTGAGCAAATGACCCCGCCCCGAACATTTGAGACGGACTGATGCGAAAAAAGATGAAAGCCTGAATCAAGGCGATATAAGCAAAATGCGCACTTTGTCACATCGGAATATACACATAAACGCCGCGTTTTGAGGAGACAGTATGGCAAAAAACAAAAAAGACGATTGGGACGACGGGCACACCATAGCCCCCATGAACGGCGACGAGTTGCCCAAGTTTCGCCGCATGGCGTATCTCAACCGCGAAAAAAACTTGTCCAAAGAGGAGAAGGAAAAGCGCAAAAACGCGTACACCAAAAAGGAGCGTCGCGCCATCATCCGCGCGGGTTTTTTGGCAATGCTCCCGCGCCTTCTCATCATTCTCCTCGCCTTTTCCCTCGTCGGCGCGATCATGTACCTCTGGCTGAGATAAAATGCCAAACTAATCAAATTTCGCTTGACAAGCCCGCAGATATGGTTTATGATAGTCACAAGCTCGCAAGAGATGTCTTGGTTAAAGGCCATGTCCAGTTGTATTGAGCTTTTGCTCAATAGTCGAACAAGAGTGACGTTTAAGGCGGCTCTTGTTTATTTTTTACGCTTCTTCATCTTGTTGACATTGTTATAGTTTTTTTCAAAGTGGTGGAGAAGAGCCGTGAAGCGCTGACGCTTGAGGAGCAACGCGGGTTTTTGCTTCATGAGTTGACAAACATATTGTTGCGCAAATTTGATGAAAGCAAAGACATCGTGGTCTTGGCGAAGTCTTGCGCTTTTTATAAATCGTTCACGATCAATAAAATCTTGCTTGGCAAATGAAATTTAGGAGACAAATAAAAATGCGATCTCAATTTGTGGGTGAAATATTCTACATGTATTAAAAAGTCGCGACGCGCAAGTTAGAGAGCATTTGCGTGCAAGATATAAAAAAAAAAGGCGTAGCGAGCGCTACGCCTTTTGAAGTTGATACGATCAGTCGCTGTCGAGGGCGTTCAGGCGCGCCTCGCGTTTTTCTTCCTTCGTCATTCTTCTGCCTTTGACGAGCTGGATGGAGTCGCCGTGTTTGACGAAGATCATGAGGATGATCGCGATCGCAACGCAGACCGCGCTGTAGACGAACAGCATCCTGTTGTTGATGTGGTCCATGACCAAGCCGCCCAAGAACGGCGTGATCGCCTGCGCGGACATGGTCGCCATATAGTAGTAGCCGGTGTACTGGCCGACCGTCTGCGCGGTGGAGAGCTCCGTGACCATCGGGAAGGTGTTGACGTTTGCGATGATAAGTCCGAAGCCGGAGATGAGGTAGAACAGCGAGAAGAGCACCGCCGGGATGATCGCGACGGCGTTGGTGCGCACGAACGCGAATATCAGAACAAACGACACCACCGCGAGCGCGAAGCCTATGATGATGGATTTGCGCCTGCCTATCTTTGCCGCCATATAGCCGACGGGGATGAACGCGATCGCGCTTATGCCCATGCTGACGCCCGAGATAATGGACGCGACGCCTGCGGAGAGGTTGAGCTCCTTCGTCGTGTAGATGGAGAGGTTTGATGAGATGGCGTTGTAGCCCATAAACCACATGAATATCGAGGCGAGAATGAGCCAGAAGGAGACCATCTTGGATTTTTCTTCCCGAGTCTTTTTGTTCCACCAGGTCTTGGGATTCTTTTTGGCGAGCCACTCCTTGAAGTCGAACTTCGAGTTGGCGTTTTCGGTGACTTCCTTTGCAAACTCGTACACTTCGGGCGACACGGTCTCTGTCGCGGTCCCGGACGCGGGCGCTTCGTCAGTCACGACGCCTGCTTCGTCCGTCACGACGTCGTCCTCGCCCTCGCGAATGAGCTCTTCGGCGAACTCTTCGATCTTGGCGCTTTCGCCTTCGGCGAAGTCGTCTATCTCATATTCCTTGCATATCTCCTGGCACTTGCTGACCATCTTGCGCTCCTTGACAAGCGCGAGGAAGCCCGCGAGCAAGAGCAGCATGCCCGCCGCGACGCTGGCGAAGATGATGACGTAATTATATAAGCTCGTTCCAAACAACACGATCGTGTAAATGAGGAAGGCTATCGCGCCGCCTATGCCGCCGCACAGGTTGATGACCGCATTGCCCTGAGAGCGCAGCGGCTTTGGCGTGACGTCCGGCATGAGCGCGACGGCGGGGCTGCGGAAGGTCGCCATCGCGATGAGCACGAGAAGAAGTATGACCATATACACCGCGATGCTCTTTTGCCCGCTGACCTTTGTCACTTCGTTGTAAATTCTGTCCGACGTATAGTTGTTTATGCCTGAGGCTACGAACTTCGTGTAGTTCGTGTTGCCGTCAAGGATCTCTTGATAAGTCTTGCCCGAAGTCAGCTCGACGTCTTCGAGATTTTCTATCTCCTTTCCGTCGTAATAGTACGTCGTTGCGCCGAGCATGTTGAGGACCGCTTTTTTGGACGTAAACTTGCTGTCATAACGAATGGAAATGAAGGTTTCGCGGTCTATCTTGTTGGTCTTGAGATAGTTCAGATCGCAATAGTTTGCCGCGCCGTCCTTGCCCGCTTCGGCGTCGTCGTACCACTTTGTGAGCAAGTCGCCCATGAACGCGTCGTCGTTGAGCTGAAGCTCGATCCTTTCTGACACTTTGTTGGCGTTCTTTTGTTGATTGAGCGTGGCGACGGGAACGAAGATCATGAGTATCACCGACGCCACCGTGCCAAGCACGATGAAGGGCGTGCGGCGACCGAACTTTTTCGCGAGTTTCCCGTGCGAGTTGTCGCTGAGCTTTCCGAAAAGCGGAAGCATGAACAGCGAGAGCAGGTTGTCCAAGCCCATAATAAGGCCCCTCAGCGAGTTGGGCAAGCCGTAGGCATGCTCGAGCAGGAGGGGCACCACAAAGTCGTACGCTGTCCAAAACAGCATGATGATCGCAAAGGCAAAGCCGACCTTGAACGTCTGCGGGTAGTCAAGCTTGAGAGGCTTTCTGCCTTTCTCGTCGAGTATCGGTTGAGCCGATTCCGTTTTCTTTTTCATACAAATTCTCCCTTAGAAATTGTGAAGTCGAAAATCCTCACATTATGTATTATAACGGAAGGACGGATATTTTTCAAGAACAATTTTCATATTGAGAGGAATTATACATTTGTATATTTTATATACATTATATATCATCCCGCGATTTTTCACTGTTCTGTGGGATATTGAAAAACTCGGGAAAAATCCCCGTTCAAAAATTTCTTTTTTTAATTTTTTCAGCGCGCGAAAAAGCGAGCGCACGCGCCGCGTCATGCGCCGCGTCCGTTTTGGCCGCTGAAGTCGAGCGAGCAGGGCTAAATTGCCCGATCATTTTGCGCATGAGTTGTTCAAGAGCTCACTTGCCGCCAATAAATTCGACGAGCACGAAGATCGATATGCCGATCAAGACCATTCCCATATCCGCCTCCCGATTTTATTGTAGCGCGCGGGCTGTCCCAAAAAGGGGACGAAAATCAATTAATCTTCCGCACATCAAGATTTTTATGGACGGAAGGGGAGTTTTGTGCTATAATCCGCTTATGCCGATCATAGAAGTCAAAAACGTTTCGTACAGCTATCCGCTCAGGGACGGCGTGAGGCTCAAAGCCATCAAAAATCTCTCCTTGTCCATCGAGGAGGGGGAGTACGTCGCGCTCGTCGGGATGAACGGAAGCGGCAAGAGTACCCTCGCAAAGTTGCTCAACGGACTCTTCGAGCCCGCAAGCGGCGATATTTTGATAGACGGCATAAACACGAAGGACGAAAAGCAGATCTTCGAGATAAGAAAGCGCGTGGGCATGGTCTTTCAAAACCCGGACAATCAGACCGTCGCGACGATCATCGAGGACGACGTCGCGTTCGGACCGGAGAATATCGGCGTCGCGCGGGAAGAGATCGTTGAGCGCGTTGACGAGGCGCTTAGGCTTGTGAACATGAGCGAATATCGCGCGCGCACCGCCTCCAAACTCAGCGGTGGGCAAAAGCAGCGCGTTGCGATCGCGGGCGTGCTTGCGATGCGTCCGAAGATAATAATTTTTGACGAATCCACCTCCATGCTCGACCCCATCGGCAGAAAAGAAGTAATGCAGGTCGCAAAAACGCTGAACGAGAGCGGCATCACCGTCATCAACATCACCCACAATATGGAAGAGACGGCTGAGGCGACAAGAGTGATCGCGCTTCGTCACGGCAGGCTCGCGCTCGACGGCACGCCGAAAGAGGTGTTTGCATCTTCAATACTCGAAGATTGCGGGCTCAAACTCCCTCCCGCGAGGCAGATAGCAACAGAGCTCAAAGCGTTCGGGCTCGACGCGGAGGACGTCATAGACGAAAAGGGACTCGAGGAGGGCATATGTCGGTTGTTGAAATAAAAAACCTGAGCTTTGTGTACTCCAAAAAGACCCCGTACGAGACGCGCGCGCTCGACGACGTCAGCCTGACGATTGAAGAGGGGGAGTTCGTCGGCATCGTGGGAGCGACGGGTAGCGGCAAGAGCACGCTCATTCAGCACCTCAACGGGCTCATCCGCATTCAGGACAAAAAGCGCTCGTCCATCACGATAAACGGCATGTCCCTGTCCGACAAAAAGTACTTGAAAAAAGTGCGTTTCGACGTGGGCATGGTCTTTCAATATCCCGAATATCAGCTCTTTGAGGACACCGTCGCAAAGGATATTGCGTTCGGACCTAAAAATATGAAGCTGTCAAAAGAAGAGGTCGACGAGAGGGTGAAGAGGGCGATGGAAGTCGTGGGACTCGACTACGCCACGTTTGCCGAGAGAAGCCCCTTCGATCTGAGCGGCGGCGAAAAGCGCAGGGCGGCGATCGCGGGCGTCATTGCCATGCAGCCTCAGGTGCTCATCCTCGACGAGCCCGTTGCGGGGCTGGATCCCGTCGGCAGGGAAGAGATACTCACCCTCGTGCAAAAGTTGAGGCGTGAAGTCTCAAAGACCGTGCTCATGGTCTCCCACAACATGGACGACATAGCGCGGCTTGCAACTCGCATAATAGTTTTGAAGGACGGTCGCGTAGTTGCGGACGGCACGCCGAAAGAGGTCTTCATTTCGGGCAAGATAGAGGAAACGGGTTTGGAGCTTCCGCTTGCGGCGCGCATAGCAAAAAATCTGAAGGCAAGAGGTTTTGACATAGGCGACGCCATCACTCCCGACGAGCTCGTCGCGGGCGTGAGAAGGGCAATGGAGGCGAAACATGTTTAAGGACGTCTCCTTCGGGCAATATTATCCGATAAATTCCCCCGTGCACAGGCTGGACGCGAGAGTCAAACTTTTGTCCGTCATACTCTTTGTCGTCGCGATATTTTTTGTCAAGAGCTACTTTGGCTTTATGCTGACGGCGGCGCTTATTTTGTTCATAATTTTGCTCGCGCGGCTTCCGATAGTGTCCGTTCTGAAGTCCGTGAGAGGAATTTTGCTCATCGTTTTGATAACCGCAATACTCAATCTGTTTTTGATAAAGGACGGCGAAGTCCTCGTGCAATGGGAGATCTTTGTTATCACAAAAGGCGGGGTTCACACGACCATAAAGATGGTTTTAAGGCTCGTTTTGTTGATTTCTGGCGTTTCGTTGCTCTCGCTCACGACCACGCCCGTGCAGCTTGCGGACGGCATTGAAAGTTTGATGTCGCCGCTGAAACTAATCAAAGTTCCCGTGAGGGATATAGCGATGGTCATGAGCATAGCGCTCCGCTTCATTCCCACTCTTTTTGAGGAGACCGTCAAGATCATGAACGCCCAAAAAGCGAGGGGCGCGAGCATAGACACGGGCTCGATAGTTCAAAGGGTGCGCTCGCTCGTTCCCGTGCTCATACCGCTTTTTGTCAACTCGTTCAGGCGCGCGGACGAGCTCGCCTTTGCAATGGACGCCCGTTGCTACAACGCGACGGACAAGCGCACGAAGATGAAAAAGGCGACTTTGAGATTTGCGGACTTTGTCGCGGCGTTTTTGATTTTGGCATTTTTTGCCGTCATATTGCTTGAGAGATATTACTTCCCGACCGTAGGCATAAATATCGACGCAAAGATATTCGGAGGGCTTTTATGAGATATATGGCTATAATTTCGTATAACGGCGCGCGTTTTGTGGGTTGGCAGCGTCAAAAAAACGGGCTTTCCGTGCAGGAGGAGCTTGAAAAGGGGTTGTCCAAAACATTCGCCATTCCCGTCAAGGCGACCGCAAGCGGCAGGACGGACGCGGGAGTCCACGCGGAAGGGCAGGTCGTGCACTTTGACGTCACGACGTCCATCCCCGTTGAAAAGATCCCGTACGCCGTCAACGTGAATTTGCCGGACGATATCAGCATGCTCTATTGCGAGCAGACGGACGATACATTCAACGCGCGCTTCAGCGCAAAGCGTAAGACCTATTGCTACAAGCTCTATCTCGCAAACTTCCGCAGGCCTCTTCTCGAGGCGACGCACGAGCAGATCACCGTTCCGCTGGATAGGACGGCGATGTACGCCGTTGCAAGGGAGATTGAGGGCGAGCACGACTTCAAATGTTTCGAAGCGGCGGGCAGCAAGATAAAAAACACAGTCCGCACAGTATATTCCATAAAGATCGACGTCGAGCCCTTGAAAGTCGTTCCCCTTCCGCCCCCGAACCCCGCGCTCGAGTGCGTCCCCAAAACGCTCGAGCAGATAGGCGACGACATCTTCGAGTGCACTGTGGATATAAGCGTGACGGGCAACGGGTTTTTGTATAACATGGTGCGCATCATTGCGGGCACTCTCGTCTACGCGGGCATGGGCAAGCTTTCCGTCGAGGACGTGAAGAAAGCGCTACTTTTGGGCGATCGCAAAAAAGTGGGCAAGACCCTCCCCGCAAAGGGACTTCACTTGATGAGCGTGAAATATCACGAGTGAGAAATAGTCAATGCATATGGCGATTTTTAATATGTTTGAAAACCGACGCGAATTTTTGCAGAATAGACTGTGGCAAGTTTTTTCAAATCGCGCGAAATTTTCAAGGCGATTTTTTGAAATTTGAGGATAAATGCAAAATTTTTTGGGCGGATATGATATTTTGAGGTTGAAAATATAAAAATAAGTTTTATAATAAAGTTATACTACGCTAAGAAAGAGGAGCAGAGTAAATTATGAAGATTTTGTTTGTTGCGTCCGAAGCGGCGCCCTTTGTGAGGACAGGCGGACTCGGCGACGTCGCGGGAGCGCTCCCGAAGGCTTTGAACGAGCTCGGCAACGATTGCAGAGTTATCTTGCCGTATTACAAGGATGAGATAAAGGACGACCTTCAGCACACGTTCCGCTTTAAGGCGTCCACGTTTGTGGATCTCAGCTGGAGGCGGCAATATGTCGGCGTTTACGAGACCAAGTTCAACGGCGTCACATACTACTTTGTCGACAACGAGTACTATTTCAAGCGCAAGGGATTGTACGGTCACTTTGACGACGGCGAGAGATTTGCCTTCTTCTCAAAGGCGGTGCTCGAGGCGTTGCCGCTTGTGGATTTCATCCCCGACGTCATTCATTCCAACGATTGGCACACGGCGCTCGTTCCCGTCTTTCTTGACGCATTCTATAGATCAAGCGCCGATTATAACAGGATAAAGACCGTTTTCACGATCCACAACATAGAATTTCAGGGCAAATACGGCAAGGAACTTTTGAACGACATATTGGGGCTTCCGGACGGAGCGAGAGAGCTCGTCATGATGGACGGCGACGTCAACTTCATGAAGGGCGGCATAGAGAGCGCCTCCGCCGTGACGACGGTCAGCGAGACGTACGCCAACGAGATCATGGACCCCTTCTATTCCTACGGGCTCGAGAGCATTCTCTCCCTTCGCCGCTTCAAGCTGTACGGCGTCGTCAACGGCATAGACATGGGGGAGTACGACCCCAAGACGGACGACAGGCTGTTTGAAAACTACACCGTCAAAAATTGGGAGAAGAAAAAGACCCTCAACAAAAAGGCTCTCTTTGAGATGATAAATTTGCCTTACGACGAGTCTCGTCCGCTTGTCGCGATGGTGTCGAGGCTCACGGAGCAAAAGGGCTTCGACCTCGTCAGCGCCGTGATAGACGATATGATGCGCGCGGATATGCAAGTCGTCATTCTCGGCACGGGGGATTGGAAATACGAAAACATGTTCCGCGCGATAGAGGCGAGATATCCCTTGAAGTTTCGCGCCATCATGGCGTTTTCTGCGGATATTGCGAGCAAGCTGTACGCTGCGAGCGACATCTTCCTCATGCCGTCCAAGTTCGAGCCGTGCGGGCTTAGCCAACTCATCGCGATGCGTTACGGCTCCGTCCCCGTCGTGAGAGAGACGGGCGGGCTCAAGGACACCGTTCCCGCTTACAATCACGAGACGGGCGAGGGCAAGGGCTTCACGTTCAAGACCTACAACGCATACGATATGCTGGACGCGGTCTGGAGGGCATACGGCGCTTTCTACGACAAGGAAAATTGGCGCAAGGTCGTCAAAAACGCCATGAGTTCGGACTTCGGCTGGTCGGTGAGCGCAAAAAAGTATCTTGAAATTTACAAGGGCATTTAGTAGGGCAAACTTCGTATAAACGTTTGACATTATATGTCAAATACATCTAAAATAATATTCAAATCGAGAGGATACAATGAAATATTCGATAACGCAACAGGAATTTTCTTCACAGCTCGCATCAAACATAGCCACTTATTTCGGCGTTAAACCTGAGGACGCAAGCAAGGCGCAGATATATCGCGCCGTGTGCGTCACGATAAGAGATATTCTTACCAAAACCAGAGTCAATTTCAAAAAGAAGGTGCACGACCTCAACGCAAAGCAGATCTACTATATGTCTATGGAGTTTTTGCTCGGCAGGTCGCTGAAAAACCACCTCTTCAATATGGGTATAATAGACGAAGTCACCGCCGCAGTGGAGGCGCTCGGGGTCAGCATGGACGAGATATACGCGTTCGAGCCCGACGCGGGACTTGGCAACGGCGGTCTCGGTAGGCTCGCCGCAGCGTATATGGACGCGCTCACTTCGCGCGGATATGCCGCAAGCGGCTTTTCCATTTTGTACGATTACGGTCTCTTCAAACAGATCATAGTGGACGGCTGGCAGCTCGAACAGCCCGACGAGTGGCTCAAAATGGGCGGCGTGTGGCTCGCGCCCCGCATGGAAGAGGTCTATCAGGTCAAGTTCGGCGGCACAGTGGAGCAAAAGTGGGAAAACGGACGGCTCATCGTCAATCATCGCGACGCGACGATCGTCAACGCCGTGCCGTACGACATGAACATCTCCGGCTACGACACGGACACCGTCAATCGCATAAGGTTCTGGCACTCCGAAGCCGCGCAGGACTTTGACATTCACATGTTCAGTCGCGGGGAGTACGTCAAGGCTTCCGCCGCAAAGGCTATGGCGGAGTCCATCAACAAGGTGCTTTATCCCGCCGACGACCACATCGAGGGCAAGTCTCTGAGGCTCAAGCAGCAATATTTCTTCGTCTCCGCGTCCGTGCAGAGCATCTTAAAGCGCCATCTCACCCTCAATCCCACCCTCGACAACCTCGCGGATTGCGTCGCCATCCACATCAACGACACGCATCCCACGCTGTGCATTCCCGAACTCATGCGCCTTTTGCTCGACGAGTACGGCTACGGCTGGGACGACGCTTGGCGCATCACCACGAACACCATTTCTTACACCAACCACACCGTCATGGCGGAGGCGCTCGAAAAGTGGCCGCAGGAGCTGTTCAGCTCCCTCTTGCCCCGCATATATCAGATCGTGCACGAGATCAATCAGCGCTTCTGCGACGAACTTTGGCGCTACTATCCCAACAATTGGGACATCGTCTCCAACACCGCGATTCTTTCAAACGGGCAGGTCAAAATGGCAAACCTCTGCCTTGCGACCGCGCACACCATCAACGGCGTGTCCGCTTTGCACAGCGACATCTTGAAGCGCGACGTCTTCAAGGATTACTATCGCATGCATCCCGAAAAGTTCACCAACGTCACAAACGGCATAACCCATCGCCGCTGGGTGGCGGAGGCAAACCCGCTGCTTGCGTCATTCATCACGGAGCTCATCGGGGACGGCTGGCTGAAGGACGCGACGCAACTTTCCGAGCTTCAAAGATATATGGGCGACAGACAAGTCCTCGACCGCCTCGCCAAAATAAAGAGAGAAAACAAACAACAGCTCGCAAAATATATCCTCGAGCACAACCGCGTTACGGTCGATCCGGACAGCATCTTCGACGTGCAGGTCAAAAGGCTGCATGAGTACAAGCGCCAGCTTCTCAACGCGCTCAACATCCTCGACCTCTACTTCCGCCTCAAGGATAACCCCGATCTCGATATCACGCCCCGCACCTTCATCTTCGGAGCAAAGGCGGCAAGCGCGTACTATATGGCAAAACAGATCATTCGCTTCATCTGCACTCTCGGCGACGTCATCAACAACGACCCCGACGTCAACGGCAAAATCAAGGTCGTATTCCTTGAAAACTACCGCGTCACCCTCGCCGAAATGATCATGCCGGCGGCGGAGGTCAGCGAGCAAATCTCCCTCGCGGGCAAGGAGGCAAGCGGCACGGGCAATATGAAGTTTATGATCAACGGCGCGCTCACCATCGGCACTCTCGACGGCGCAAACGTCGAGATACATCAGGAGGTCGGCGACGGCAATATCTTCTTGTTCGGGTTGCTCGCGGAAGAGGTCGAAAACATGTGGAAAAACGGCTACGACCCCTCCCACTACTACCAGACCAACCCCCGCGTCAAACGCCTCATCGACGCCTTAAGACAAGGGCTCGGCGGCGTGTCCTTCGGCGAAATTGCCGACTCCCTCACCATCGGCAGAGGCGGCCAGCCCGA
>CANQAA010000017.1 GCA_947589395.1 uncultured Clostridia bacterium | reverse complement strand
CAATATGCTCACGCGGATATGGCGGAATTGGCAGACGCGCTAGATTCAGGTTCTAGTGAGCAATACGTTCATATGGGTTCAAGTCCCTTTATCCGCACCACGGGATGCCCACTGTTTAGTGGCATTTCTAAGAGAATCGAAGGTGGTAGCTTCGGTTCTCTTCTTTTTGCCGAAAATGCCAATTTTTGCCTAAAATAAGGCTACTTTTAAGGCTACTTTTCACCATTCTCTGTCCACACAGTAAGCTTTTTGAGTTCTCGCATATATCTGACTACTTCCGTTTCAATAAATTCATCCGCGCGTCTGAGTGCAAGATACGTGTTGTCTTCCTCAAAACTTGCATGCCCTACCCACCTTTGCACAAGATATTGCGGAAATCCGAGTTCATAAGCATTCGTTATGAAAGTATGCCTCAGCACGTGCGCTCTGAAAGGCATTCCGAGCTCTTTGAACAGCGCTGCGATCTTCTGAGATGAGTGCAGACAGGCAGACAACGCAAAGAAAGCCAAAAATGCGCGAAAAAAGAAAAGCAACAAGGATTGACCATGTTGCTTTTGACCGATAGTGAGTGAATGACCGGCTGTCATTCTCTGTCACTCCCGGTGACAGCTGCGCTACCTAACCCCTATCGTTGTGCCGGCGCTACCCGGAGGCGACCTCGCATTGACGGTCCTGCCGCTCCTCTACAGCAGTAATTCTCGAACTGCTTATATCTTAAGACAAGTTCGCGAACTTGTCAAGCGGTTCTTGATAAGCGGATAAAACATACGCAAGCTATTTGAGCGCCATAAAGGCTCACTTAAAACTTGAAATGCCCCTGCACAAAATCACAGCGCAAGATCTTCAGCAGCTTATCAGCGATATGCCGCTGACCAAGCAGCGCAAAGAGGTCTATAAACTTCTGCGTCAGATCTTCCGTAAGGCTTACGAACTGGATTATATCAAAAAAGACATATCGGAATTTGTCGAGCTTGGAAAGATCGCTACGAAAAGTCGCAATGCTCTCAACTTGGACGAGCAGCGCAAACTTTGGGAAGCGCTTGGTGACGATATGTTCTCAAGGCGGGTACGCTTTTATATGCTGACAGGTGCCCGCCCCTCGGAGATCGCCACCGTACGCAAGGATGAGCTGCGCCCGGGATGGCTAAAAATCAACGGCACCAAAACGGCAAACGCGAAGCGTTGGGTAAAGATCTCCGATAAGCTCTACAATATGCTGCTCGGCGAATCACCGGAGTTCTTCACCTTCAATGGCAAACTATTCAGACAGCGGCTGCAGCGGTTCTGCGCGTCTTTGCAAATTGAAAGTTCAATAGATGTCTATACACTTCGACACACCTTTGCAACAAATTTGTACCTCCTGAGGATCCCCGAAAAGGATCGCCAACAATACATGGGACATACCGTCGGAAGCAAAATAACCAACTCTGTTTACACGACATTTACGCCCGACACGAAACCGCAAGATATTATAAATATCTTCGGGGATTGGTTGCCCGAATTTTTGACACCACGATTTGCAAAATTTTGACACCAAATTTGACACCAAAAGTACCCAAAATTGGTGTCAAAGCGAAAAAGGGCAAAAATAAAATATCCACTAAACAGTGGATATTTGGCGTGCCATAAGGGATTCGAACCCCTGACCTTCTGGTCCGTAGCCAGACGCTCTATCCAGCTGGGCTAATGGCACATTTGAGCATAACTATTATAGTGGGCTTGAAATGGTTTGTCAATTGATTGAAAAGATATTTTGTCGCAGATTTTTGTGCGCGTCCTTTGGCGCTTTTGAGCGGGAATACCGTGCGTGACCAAACAATTTAGTGCGACTCGTCAACTGCTCCTCGTTTTTGTGCGATTACCATAGAGTATATCGTGTTTGCGCGACCGTCATAGTCTATCGTGTTTGCGCGACCGTCAATTATTCCTCATTATGGCGCGCCCGGCAACCGTTCATCGTGGCGTTGAAACTTGTTTTTTCTCACAGTCCCACTTGTGCGTAAAAAAGAAAAGCAACAAGGATTGACCATGTTGCTTTTGACCGATAGTGAGTGAATGACCGGCTGTCATTCTCTGTCACTCCCGGTGACAGCTGCGCTACCTAACCCCTATCGTTGTGCCGGCGCTACCCGGAGGCGACCTCGCATTGACGGTCCTGCCGCTCCTCTACAGCAGTAATTCTTGAACTGCCTATATCTTAGGACAAGTGTGCGAGCTTGTCAAGCGAAAAAACGAAAATAATTAGAAAGCTCCGGAGCATGACTCCGTTTATATATGCAACTCGATCAGATCATTCCCCGAGTCCCATCGGCGCGATGGGTAAGGGCAATATATACATGGAGAGGGAAAATGAAAGGACTGACAAATCAACGTAAAGATTTTTACGAGAATTTGTGAAATGTGGTGAACAATCTCGGGAAGATACGGGAAGCGTTTTTGTAAGGGATAAAGGGTTTGGGACGAATACGCTTTGCTACGGAAGTTGCGAAGCTACGGCAAGCGGTGGGAGCGCGGGCTATAGGGTGAGGGAGGCTTGGTAGACGACGTTTTTGGGGACGCCGCGATCCTTTGCGACTTGCTTGACCGCGTCCTTTTTGTCTAAGCCGAGAGAAAGGTAGTGTTCAATGTGCTCGGTCAGGGGCAGCTTGTTTAGGGGGTTATCATATGGCGCGCCCTCGATGATGAGGACGATCTCGCCCCTGTCTTCAGCCTCGAAGTTCGCAAGCTCCGTTATCGTGACGCTCTCGAAAATTTTTGTTATCTCCCTCACGACATACGCCCGTCTGTTGCCGAGTTGTTCGTTCAAAAACGCGGCGACGGACTTGAGATCGTGAGGCGCGACGTACAGCACGAGCGGGAGTCCAGAAAGCGCCGCATTTGACACGATCGCCACTTTATCTGCAGTTTTTTCGGGTAAAAACCCCAAAAACGTGAAAGATGATGATTTCAAACCGCTCAAGGCGACGGCGGTCGTCAGGGCAGTGGGGCCGGGTACGGATTCAACATGAACGCCGCTCTCTCTTGCGCGGCGCACGAGCTCCGCTCCCGGATCGCTGATCGCGGGCATGCCTGCGTCGGATATGAGCGCGACGTCCTCTCCCGCCAAAATCATAGAGATCATCTTTTCGCTGCATTCCGCCTCGTTGAACTTGTGATAGGCGACGAGCTTTGCGCTTATCCCGTAGGCGTTCAAAAGGGGCAGGGAGTGACGGGTGTCCTCGCATGCGATGACGCTCACGCTCCTCAAGACCTCGAGGGCGCGCAAGGTTATGTCCTTCAAATTTCCGATCGGCGTTCCCACCAGATAGAGCTTTGCCATCAGTCGTACAACTCCTTAAAACGCTTCGTGTATTCGCCGTTTTCCTTCATGACGACGAGAGAGGAGACCTTCAGCCCCTCTTTTGCGCCCTTTCTTGCTTTCAGCAACACGCCGTCAACGCCCTTAGATCGCTTTGGATATATCAAAACGAGCTCTTTTGGCTCGAGACGGCAGTCTTTGAGCAAGCTCATGAGCGTCGCAAGGCGCTCCGCCTTTTGAATTATATAGAGATCGCCCCCGAACTTCAAAGCGTACGCCGCCGCGTTTACGAAGTCAAAAAGGCTTGCCGTGCTCTCGGCTCGCGAGAGGGCTTTTTCATCGTTTTTGCATGCCTGTGTTGAGTTAAAATACGGCGGATTGCACAAAACTTTGTCAAAACCGCCTGCGGGAACGAGGGTCTTCACGTCCTTGACGTCGCCGAGCAAAAAGTCTATCTTGCCGTTTGCGGAGCATAGATCCGCGCTCTTTTTTGCAAGCTCGACCGCGCGAGGCTGAACGTCTATCCCCAAAGCGTACGCCGCGCGCTTTTTGAGCACGGCGACAAAGGAAAGTATGCCGCACCCGGAGCCAAGATCGAGCACCCTGTCCGCGCTTGAAAATTTGGCGAGATTTGCGAGAATTATCGAGTCCTGACTGAAGGAGTAACCCTCAGAGTCCTGATATATCCCGAAGCCGCCGAAGCCGAGATCCGTGATATATTCGGCCATTACGCGCGCACGACCTCGATCGTCACGACCTGCGAGACTTCGGCGTACAGCCTGAGCGTGACCTCGAATTTGCCGAAGTCGCGGATGTTTTCTTTGATGTCTATCTTCTTTTTGTCCACGCTGTAGCCAAGCTCCATTAGGGCGTTTGAGATCATCTCCGCCGTGACGGAGCCGAACATCTTGCCGTTGTTGTCTCCGCCCTTTGCCTTGACGGTGACGACGACGTCCTTGAGCTTTTTTGCAAGCTCGCGCGCCTGAGCGGTCTCGTTGGCTATCTTTGTCTCATACGCCTTTTTTCTTTGCTCCGCGACGTACAGATTTTGCGCCGTGCCCTCCATAGCGTAGCCTTTTTTGATGAGGAAGTTGCGGGCGTAGCCGTCGCTGACTTCGAGAACTTCGCCCTGTTTGCCTGTGCCCTTCAGGTCCTTGAGCATGATGATTTTCATAGCTTGCTCCTCGAGTTTTTTTTAATTTTAACATAAGGCGAGTTTATTTTCAACTGCAAAAGAGCATTATTTTTGAGTAGAAAGCCAAGCGTTGGCAATAATAACGAAAAGGAGTCAAATTTTATGAAACAAATCAACTGTACGACGTCAAATTGTGAACACAACATCAAACAAAAATGCCTCGCGGGCGTGGTGACCGTAGGCGAAAACGCGAGATGCATGAGCCGTATGAAGCGCGAAGGCGGCGCTCTCGCTCAGAACTTCGCGGACATTGAGGCGGGCGGGGACATCTACGAAAACGACCTCGAGTCCCTCGTGCAATGCTCGGCGCCCTGCATTTTCAACTCAAACGGGCTGTGCGCAAACGAACAGATCGAAGTGAAGGACGCCACTTTTCAGACCAAGTGCCGCTCATTCAAAAAGAAATAAATTTTCGACGCACACAGCCAAAAGCGAACAAAGTCTGCCAAATTTTTTGACCGCCTAATGCTAAAATTTTGCTGACGGAGGCATTATGGCAGAACAAATTAAAGAGCGCATAATTTACGGCGCGCAAATTTTCATCGGCGAAGGGCTCATGCTCGACAGGCTTTTGGGGCGCGTGTTCGAGCAGGGAGCACTTCTTGTCGTGTACGACCAAAAGCTCAAAGACGTTGCCGAAGAGCAGATCTCGTTTTTGAAACATTGTTACAACATATTCCGCTACGTCGTCCCCTCGAAGCGCTCGGGAGAAAAGATAGAGAACGCGCCCGTCGAGGAGTTCGTGCGCCACGTTCTCGCCGTCGGAGCGGGCAGCGCGGCGAGCGAGGCAAAGCGCATAGCGGGGGAGCTCGGCGTCGAGTGGTCGCTTTTTATGACCGCCCCGAGCACGGACGCGTTCATGTGCGGCAAATCGCCAAAAGCGGTGTTTATCGACAAAAACGTGCTGATAAAGTGCCCGATAGAGTGCATTGCGGCGGGATACGGAATTTTGCTTTCCCAAACCTTTTCGAGCTTCGAGAGCTTTTTCGATCGCAAGGTCTTGGGGCTTGAAAGAGAGGAGATAGACGTGAAGCAAACTCCCGATTCCCTTTGCGAGCTCGCGCTTTGTTTGCTTGAAATTTCTTCGAAAAAACGCTCTCTCGACAGCGCGGACATTCTGAGTTGCGTTTTATATTCTCAAGCGGTGAAAAGAAAAACCCGCCCCAGACTTTTGGGGGAATACAAGGCGGTCGCAAGCTGCGCGCTCTTGGGATTTTATTCCTCCTATCTCGCTTCGAGCGCGCTCGACGTCATGCCGCCGCCCGTGATCGACGAAAAAGAAGTCGAAAATGTGAGAGATATCTTCAATATACCCCTCAAAACGGTTGACTTTTTCGACCTTAACGGCTATTTTAAGATTAGCTATATTTTGAGCGAGTACAGAATGGATCTGCTCACGAGACTTTCAAAAGCGGACGTCGACAAGCGCTTTTTCAGGAGGCTGTATCCCGACGCGGGCTATGCGCTTAAAAAGGATATCAGCTGCCGCGACGTTCTTGGCGCGCTCCCCATCGCGGGGGCGATGAGCGACGGGTTGCTTGGATATGCGTTTGCGACGGGGGTCTTGAGCAAAACGAGGGAACATGAAAAATATCAAGGACGTTGAGCTGTTCGTTTTCGATCTTGACGGCACGGTGTATATCGGAGACACGGAGATCGAGGGCTCTTTTGACGCCATAAACGAGCTGAGACGCATGGGGAAGCGCATATGCTTTTTCACAAACAACAGCTCGCGTATGCACACCGACTATATCGCGCGGCTGAACAATCTTGGGCTCAGGACCTACGCGGACGAGATATACACGAGCGGGCAGGTCACTTGCGAATATATCCTTGACAACTACAGGGGGAGCAAAGTTTACCTCTTGGGCAACGAAAACCTCAAAAAGGAATTTGAAATGTATGGCATAGAGGTCGTTGACGACGACCCGGATATTTGCGTCATCGGCTTTGACACCTCCCTCACCTACGAGCGCCTTTACAAGTTTTGCAAATATGTTTACGCGGGGCTGCCGTACATCGCGACGCACCCCGATTACTTTTGTCCCGCGCCCGTGTGTCCCATGCCGGACATCGGCTCGATGATCGAGGCGATAAGGCTCACGACGGGCAAATCTCCCGACATCATCATGGGCAAACCGCACAAGACTGCGGGGGAGAGATTGGCAAAAAAGTATAACCTGCCTTGCAAAAAAATCGCTATGGTGGGCGACAGGCTGTATACGGACGTCGCGTTCGGCAAAAATTGCGGGTTCGTGAGCGTTCTCGTGCTCTCGGGGGAGACCGACGCAGATATGCTCGCCCACTCCCGCGTCAAACCGGACTTCACCTTCGACGCCGTGAGGGACATAATCGGCGCATTAAGATAAAGCGAGACTTCTTCTTGTTTGGCATATGCCGCAGGCGGCCTGACGTTTTGAAACAACTTCTCAGGCGCGCTTCTGAAAGATAAATGCGTGCGCCGCGTTCGGGCGCGAATAGTATATAATATATATAAAATAAAAATTTTTCGGAAAATTTTCTTCAATCGTTTGACAATCGGGAGACTATTTGATAACATTATGTAGCTTGCGGGAATCGTAAGCAGTTTTTAACTTTGCGAAATATGGAAAAAGCGAAGCTACTCACAATGCTTAACGGCTCTTCAAAAGTTGTCGGTTCCAAACAGGTTTTGAAGGGCATTGCCGACGGGACGGTCAGGTGTGTGATCGTCGCGGCGGATGCGGACGCGCAGTTGAAGCGCAAGATCGAGTTGGCGGCGAAGGAGTCCGGCTTGAAGCTCGTGAGCTTCCCATCGAAGAGGGAGCTTGCTAAGGCGGTCGGGGTCGAAGTCGACACGGCGGTTGCGGGCGTCACGAACGCGGAAGCGATATAGCCTGATTGCACCTGTTGGGTTGCAGGTACATTCGAAAAATAAAATAGGAGGAACAGTATGCCAACCATCAATCAATTAATCAGGAAGGGCAGAGAAAAACAGGTCAAAAAGTCGCTCACTCCCATCATGGAGCAGTGCCCGCAAAAGCGCGGTATCTGCTTGAGCGTCACCACCTCCACTCCGAAGAAGCCTAACTCGGCGCTCCGTAAAATCGCGAGAGTCCGTTTGGTGAACGGAATGGAAGGAACTGTTTATATTCCCGGCGAAGGCCATAACCTGCAAGAGCACAGCGTGGTGCTCATCAGGGGTGGCAGGGTCAAGGATCTGCCCGGCGTGCGTTATCACATCATACGAGGCGCTCTTGATACGGCAGGCGTTGCAAAACGCGGTCAGGCAAGGTCGAAGTACGGTGCGAAGCGTCCCAAGAAGAGTAAATAATTTTTCGAATGTAATTTAAGGAGGTAAATATGCCAAGAAGAAGCGGCGTGCCCAAAAGAGACGTACTTCCCGATCCCGTGTACAACAGCAAGGTTGTCACGAAGCTCGTCAACCAGATCATGCTCGACGGCAAAAAGGGAACGGCGGAAGCGATAGTCTACGGGGCATTTGACATTGCATCAAAGAAGTTGGGACAAGAACCAATGGATATATTCAACAAGGCGCTCGAAAACGCGATGCCTTTGCTCGAGGTGAAGGCGAGAAGAGTCGGCGGCTCCACTTATCAGGTTCCTATGGAGATCCGCCCCGAACGCAGACAGACCCTCGCGATAAGATGGTTGGTCGCCTTTGCAAGAAAGAGAGGCGAGAAGACTATGGACGCAAGGCTTGCGGGAGAGCTCATGGACGCCTTCAATATGACCGGCGGCGCTGTCAAGAGAAAAGAAGAAATGCACCGCGCGGCTGAGGCAAACAAGGCGTTTGCCCACTATAGGTGGTAATTATGCCCAGAAAATTTGCTCTTGACAAGGTGCGTAACATCGGCATCATGGCACACATCGACGCCGGCAAGACCACCACTACCGAGCGCATACTCTATTACACCGGCGTCAACAGGAAGCTTGGAGAGACCCATGACGGTTCAGCTACGATGGACTATATGGATCAAGAGCGCGAAAGGGGCATAACCATAACCAGCGCGGCGACGACCGCGATCTGGAAAGGACATCAGATCAACATCATCGACACTCCCGGACACGTCGACTTCACTGTCGAGGTCGAAAGAAGTCTGAGGGTGCTCGACGGAGCAGTAGCCGTGTTTTGCGCAAAGGGCGGCGTTGAACCTCAGTCCGAAAACGTGTGGAGGCAGGCGGACACCTACAAAGTTCCGAGAATCGCCTTCGTCAACAAGATGGACATCGGCGGCGCGAACTTTTTCAAAGCCGTCGACATGATGAAGGAGAGGCTTCACTCAAACGCCGTGCCGATCGCGCTTCCCATAGGCAAGGAGCGACATCAAGGGGGTCATCGACCTTCTCAGCATGAAGGCGGTCTACTTCGACGAGAGGGACAAGGGCATCACGATGACGTATGCCGACATCCCCGAGAGCGAAGTAGAGCTTGCAAAGAAGTATCGGCAACAATTGCTCGAAGCGGCGGCGGACTTTGACGAGGGCATCTTCGAGAAGCTGATCATGGAGGACTATGCCTCCATCACGGTGGACGAGATAAAGAGAGCGCTCAGAAAAGGCACGATCGAGATGAAGATAAATCCCGTGCTTTGCGGAAGCGCATATAAAAACACCGGAGTTCAGCTCATGCTCGACGCCGTCAACGACTATCTCCCCGCGCCAACGGACGTGGCGAGCATAGAGGGCGTCAATCCCAAGACGGAAAAGCCGGAGCTCAGACATCCCGGCGAGGGCGAACCCTTCAGCGCGCTCGTGTTCAAGATATTGACGGACGAATACGTCGGGAAGCTGTCCTTCATAAGGATATATTCCGGGACGATAAAGGTCGGAGAGAGCGTGTTCAACACCGTCAAGGGCGAGAACGAGAGGATAGGCAGGATCCTGAGGATGAACGCGGACAATCGCGAGGACATCGAGGAAGCGTACGCGGGCGACATCGTCGCGGTGATAGGGCTCAAGCGCAGCACGACGGGCGACACTCTTTCGGACAAGTCGCGCCAGATAGTGCTTGAAAACATGGTTTTCCCCGAGCCCGTCATCAAGGTCGCGATAGAGCCCAAGTCAAAGGCTTCTCAGGAGCGTATGACGATCGCCATACAAAAGCTTCAGGAGGAGGATCCGACCTTTAAGGCGTACACGGACAAGGAGACGGGTCAGACCATCATCGCCGGCATGGGAGAGTTGCATCTTGACATAATCGTGGACAGGATGCTCAGAGAATTCCGCGTGGAGGCGAACATCGGCAAGCCTCAGGTGAGCTACAGGGAGACCTTCACCAAACCCGTGAGCGGCGTAGAGGGCAAGTTCGTGAGACAGTCCGGCGGACACGGACAGTACGGACGCATCATCATCGACCTCGAGCCAAATCCCGGCGGCGGCATAGAGATGGAAAACGTCATCGTGGGCGGCGCGGTCAGCAAGGAATTTGCGGCGGCGGCATGGGACGGCATCGTCGAATCGGCGCAGAGCGGCATACTTGCGGGATACGAATGCGTGGACTTCAAAGTCAGGCTCGTGGACGGCAGCATGCACGAGGTGGACAGCTCGGAGATGGCGTTCAAGATCGCGGGTTCTATGGCGTTCAAGGAGGCGGCGGCAAAGGCGGGCGCAACCTTGCTCGAGCCCATCATGAAGGTCGAGGTGGTCACTCCGGACGACTATCTCGGCGACGTGATGAGCAATCTTAACTCAAGACGCGGTCAGGTCAAAGGAATAGAAGCGAGAGTGGGCGCGCAGGCAGTGGAATGCGACGTGCCGCTCAGCGAAATGTTCGGATATGCAACGGCCCTTCGCAGCATAACGCAGGGCAGAGCAAACTTCACGATGTTGTTCGATCACTACGACGTAGTGCCAAAGGGCGTCGCCGAAAAGGTGATCGGAGCGTCGAAAAACGGGATTTGATATGTGAGATATATTGATTATTTATATATAACACATATTGAATATAAATAAAAAAGCCAAAAAAAACATAAATTGGAGGAATTTAGTATGGCAAAAGCTAAATTTGAAAGAACAAAGCCGCATGTTAACATCGGCACAATCGGCCACGTTGATCACGGCAAGACCACGCTCACCGCAGCTATCACGATGTACAGCGCGCATCTGGGCAAGGCGCAAGTCATGAAGTATGACGAAATCGACAAGGCGCCCGAAGAGAAAGCGAGAGGCATCACGATCAACACCGCGCACGTCGAGTATGAGACCGAAAAGCGTCACTATGCGCACGTTGACTGTCCCGGACACGCCGACTATGTCAAGAACATGATCACCGGCGCGGCGCAGATGGACGGAGCTATCCTTGTCGTGGCAGCGTCCGACGGACCCATGCCTCAGACAAGAGAGCATATCCTGCTCGCTCGTCAGGTTGGCGTTCCTTACATTCTCGTCTTCCTCAACAAGTGCGACCAGGTCGACGACGAGGAGCTGCTTGAGCTCGTCGAGATGGAAGTTCGCGAGCTGTTGAGCGAGTACGGCTTCCCCGGCGACGACACGCCTATCATTCGCGGTTCCGCATTGCAGGCGATGAACGCAGGCCTTGCCGGCAACTGGGACGATCCCGCTCTCAACGCGATCAAAGAGTTGCTCGACGCAGTCGACAATTACATTCCCGATCCTCAACGCGACACCGACAAGCCCTTCCTTATGCCTGTTGAAGACGTCTTCACGATCACCGGACGCGGCACCGTCGCAACCGGCAGAGTTGAGCGTGGCGTTTTGAAGATGGGCGACCAGGTCGAGATCGTCGGTCTCTCCGATGAGAAGAAAAAGACCACTGTCACCGGCATCGAGATGTTCCGCAAGCTCCTCGACTACGCAGAGGGCGGCGACAACATCGGCGCACTGCTTCGCGGCATTCAGAGAAACGAGATCGAGCGCGGACAAGTTCTCGCAAAACCGGGTTCCATTCATCCGCACACTCACTTCACAAGCCAGGTCTACGTTCTGACGAAGGAAGAGGGTGGCCGTCATACTCCTTTCTTTGACGGATATCGTCCTCAGTTCTATTTCAGAACGACCGACGTCACCGGTTCGATCAAGTTGCCGCAGGGCGTTGAAATGGTCATGCCCGGCGACCACATCGACATGGAGATCACCCTCATCACCCCGATCGCTATCGAGGAAGGATTGCGCTTCGCTATCCGCGAGGGCGGCAGAACGGTCGGCTCCGGCGTCGTTGCAAAGATAATAGAGTAAGGTGTTCTTTCAATAAAATAGATTATCTCACACGGCGGGGATACCGCCGTGTGGGTAAATATTGTTGATTGCGCCAAAAGGAGGCAAAAATGGCTCAAAAAGGAGCGAGGGTAAAAATTGTGCTCGCGTGCAGCGAATGCAAACAGCGCAATTATAACCAGTCCAAAAACAAGCAGAAGCACCCTGACAGACTGGAGCTTCAAAAATATTGCAGATTCTGCAAAAAACACACTCTTCACAAAGAAACAAAGTAGTTAGGAGGCAGTATGGCAAAACAAAAGCCAACTTCAGAAACCTCATCCATTGAAAAGACGACGGCGGCAAAGCAAACCGAAAAGGCTGCGGTCAACGCCGACTCTTCAAATGAGCCCAAAAAGGCTAAAAAGGCAAAAAAGACCTCTGACAAGCCCAACATCTTCAAGAGGATGTGGAAGGGCATCAAGGGCATTTTTTCCGAGCTGAAAAAGGTCACTTGGCCAAAGGGCAAGGAAGTGGGCAACAACACGGCGGTCGTGCTCGTTGTTGTGGTGCTTTTCTTCATCATACTGTTTGCGATAGACTATGTGCTTTCGGGCATTCTGGGTCTTGTGACAAACGGCGAGTGGACCACAATATTTATCAAATAAGAGGGCTCTTATGGAAAATCAGGAACCGAAACCAAAGTGGTACGTTATCCACACCTACTCGGGCTATGAAAATTCGGTGGAATCCGACTTGCGCAACATGGTCGAGAACAACAATCTTCAGGACTTTATCTTTGACATAAAAGTCCCCGTCGAGGACGAGATCGTCGAGAAGAACGGAAAGAAGAAGGTCGTTCAGCGCAAAAAATTCCCCTCCTACGCCTTCATCAAGATGATTTACACAAATCATATCTGGTTTATGGTGACGAGAACGAGGGGCGTGACCAGCTTTGTCGGACCCGTTGGCCGTCCGATACCCTTGACAGACGAGGAGATAAGAAGAATAGGTCTCGAAGCGGTGAGCCTCGAGGACTTCGACATCAAGGTCGGCGACAACGTCAAGGTCATCAACGGACCGTTGGAAAACTTCATAGCGGTTGTGGATTCAATCAGCGTCGAGCGCCAAAAGGTAAAGGTGAACGTCGCTATGTTTGGCAGGCAGACGCCTGTCGAGCTCGATTTTGCTCAAGTCGAAAAAATTTGAGCGAGTGGGAGACGGTAAATCTTTTCATGCCGTCGTTCAACCACATTAGTCAGGAGGATTTATGGCTAAAAAAATTACAGCAGTTGTCAAATTGCAGCTCAATGCGGGCAAGGCAACGCCCGGACCGCCCGTAGGTTCAACGCTCGGACCTCACGGCATAAATATAGCTGCATTCACAAAGGAGTTCAACGAGAAAACTCAAAAGGACGTTGGACTTGTGATCCCCGTTATCATCACGATCTATCAGGATCACTCCTTCACCTTCGTGCTCAAGACCCCGCCGGCGCCCGTGCTCATCAAAAAAGCGTGCGGACTTCAAAGCGGCTCCGCTGTTCCAAACAAGACTAAGGTCGCAAAGATAACGAAGGAACAGCTCAAACAGATCGCAGAACAGAAGATGCCCGACCTCAACGCGGCAAATCTGGAATCGGCAATGAGCATGATCGCAGGCACAGCTCGCTCAATGGGCGTGACCGTCGAGGAATAAGGAGGCACTATGAAACGCGGAAAAAATTATATAGATTCGAAAAAACTCATCGACAAGACAAAGCTTTACGACGGACCGGAGGCGATCGCGCTTGCGGTGCAAACGGCAAAGTCCAAGTTCGATGAAACGATAGAGCTTCACATCAAGTTGGGCATCGACCCAAGACATGCCGATCAACAGGTCAGAGGCGTGGTCGTGCTTCCCAACGGAACGGGCAAAAACGTGCGCGTGCTCGCAATTTGCAAGGGCGAGAAGGTCAACGAGGCGACCGAAGCCGGCGCGGACTTCGTGGGCGGCGACGAGATGGTCCAAAAGATCCAGCACGAAAATTGGTTTGACTATGACGTCATCGTCACAACTCCCGACATGATGGGCGTCGTGGGACGTCTCGGCAAATTGCTCGGACCAAAAGGCCTCATGCCAAACCCCAAATCCGGCACCGTCACGATGGATATAGCTCGCGCGATCCACGACATCAAAGCAGGTAAGGTGGAGTATAGAGTCGACAAGCAGGCGATCTGCCACGTTCCTTTCGGCAAGGCGTCGTTCGGCACGGAGAAGCTCGTTGAAAACTACAACACCATCATCGACGCGTTGCTCAAGGCAAAGCCGGCAGCGGCAAAGGGCGTGTACTTCCGCTCCATCTACATCGCAAGCACGATGGGACCGAGCATCAAGGTGCAGTATAGAAGCACCGCGTCGGACAAATAAAATTCTTTTGGTCAATCGGTTGACATAAAAGAAAAAATATATTATCATAAATAACGTTCCTGAGACAGCAAGTGGCGAAAGCCGTAACACCGAAAAGTACTTGCCGAGGAGTGCCACTTTGATAGAAAAATCATCGTTGCGTCATTCCGTCTCTTGGAATGACGCAATTTTTAACGGAGGTAATGATGAACAAAGAAGTTCTCGAGGCCAAAAAGCAGCACGTCGAAGAGATCAAAGCAAAGATCTCGTCCGCAAAAGGCTTGGTCATCGTCGATTACATGGGACTCACGGTTGCGCAGGACACGGCCTTCCGCAAAGAGCTCAGAGAAAACGGCGTGGATTACGCAGTGCTCAAAAACCGCCTTGTCAAGATTGCGTTCAACGAGCTTGGCTACACGCAATTTGACGAAGCGCTCAACGGCCCCACAGCAGTTGCTTTTTCGTCCACAGACGCCGTCGCGCCCGCAAAGTTCGTCATCAAGAACATCAAGGCTCTCAACAAGATGAAGACGAAGTGCGGCATGGTCGAAGGTCAGTATCTGGATGAAAACGGCGTGAAGCAAGTCGCGGATATTCCCTCAAGGGATATCTTGCTCGCAAGACTGGTCGGCAGCATTCAATCGCCCATCAGCAGACTCGCAATTTGTCTCAATGCTATTGCGGAGAAGAAGTCCGAGCAGGCTTAATGCTCAAGTAAAAAATAAAATAAAATTGGAGAGAAAAAATGGATATCAACGAATTTATTGCTCAAATCGAAAAGTTGTCAGTGCTTGAGCTCAACGAGCTTGTGAAAGCGCTCGAAGAGAAGTTTGGCGTGAGCGCAGCAGCTCCCGTCGCAGTGGCCGGCGCAACCGCACAGGCTGCTCCCGTCGAAGAGGAGAAGACCGAGTTTGACGTCGTCCTCAAAGAGGTCGGCCCCAACAAGGTCCAGGTCATCAAGGTCGTCAAGGACGCAACGGGTCTCGGACTTGTTGACGCAAAGGCAGTCGTGGACGGCGCTCCCAAGACCGTCAAGGAAGCTCTTCCCAAAGACGCAGCGGAAGCTCTCGTTGCAAAGTTCAAGGAAGTCGGCGCAACGGCGGAACTCAAGTAATTATCGTTGCTTGGCAAAAACTTGCCGCAGCTTTTCGTTGCGGCTTTTTGTTTTCAGCGTATGCCTATTGTATTCGCGCAAACGATTGCTTAGACAAAGGGCTTGGCTTTGATCGCCCTAAGAAAATTGAGTTTGAAAGTATTGCTCATTTTGCAAAAACGGCATTTAACGCGCGAATTTGCGTGTGATAAAGCGACGATTTTGCAAAAATAGCGGGATTTTCCATACGGTAAAATTTTGCAAGAATTTGTCGCGACAGACTTGACAATTTTTGCCACGATGCTAAAATATGTAGTGATGACAATAATATTGTCTGACATTAAAAAATAAATTTATATAAAGGAGAGTTTCATTATGGCAAAGTATGTGTGTCCGGTATGCGGTTATGTTTATGAAGGGGACAATCCTCCTGCGGTTTGTCCCATCTGCAAGGCCAATCTCAAAAAGGAAGAGAGCGGTCAATTGAGCTGGGCGGCAGAGCACGTCATCGGCGTCGGCAAGAAGAGCGAGATCCCTCAGGACATTTACGAGGGTCTCAAGGCTAACTTCGAGGGCGAGTGCACTGAGGTCGGCATGTATCTTGCAATGGCAAGAGCTGCGCACAGAGAGGGCTATCCCGAGATCGGTCTGTATTGGGAAAAGGCGGCTTATGAAGAGGCGGAGCACGCCGCAAAGTTCTGCGAGTTGCTCGGCGAGCTCGTTTCTCCCTCCACAAAGGCAAACCTCGAGGCGAGAGTTTCCGCCGAGAACGGCGCGACTGCGGGCAAGACCCAACTCGCAAAGAGAGCGAAAGAGGAAGGGCTTGACGCCATTCACGACACCGTCCACGAAATGGCCCGCGACGAGGCAAGGCACGGCAAGGCGCTTGCAGGTCTCCTCGCCCGTTACTTCTCATAATTTCGTTGCTTATCACAACAATCCATTGAAAAAGCGCGGCATCTGCCGCGTTTTTTTGTGCGTGGATTTAGCAAATGACTGTTTTTAGACTAAATTATCGTCAGACAATCCCCTCAGTCTATCGACAGCTCCCATAACTTTACCCCACAAAAACACAAAGTATTTTTGCTGGGACCCCGAATTTTGCCCCAACAAATAGACAAAGCAATTTGTTGGGGACCCCGAAGGGCGGCCTTGTTATGGGGATAATGAGCGTGTTCTCTATTTAGGCAGAATTTGTTGATATGCTGTATTATAAAAAGCAGATTAAGTCTATAGACGCATCTATTCCTGCAAAGTGGGGGTTTCCATCACTTTGCAGCCCTTACGGCGACGGTGGCGGTATAGCCGACATCGGGACGAAGTCGCCGCGTGCAGAGCGAAATTCGCATTTGCTAATTTGCGAATATAAATCTAACGTGGTCATACATTTTTTCTGCACATAAAAATATTCGTGAGCGGAGCAACGATTGCGCAAAATTGAGCGAAGCGAAATTTTCATTCGGCGCAAAAACCCTCGCTTCGCGAGGGTTTCTGGTGCATCCGACAGGAGTCGAACCTGCTTGGTAGCATAATGCGAGAGCAAGTCTCGCATTCATCGGTCGAATATGACTCCTATCGTATGAAAAACCGCCCTATTTGCATAGGCCGGTTTTCTGGTGCATCCGACAGGAGTCGAACCTGCGACCTTCAGAATCGGAATCTGACACTCTATCCAACTGAGCTACGGGTGCGTAAGTATATTGTATAATCTTTTTTCGAGTTTGTCGAGCGTTGAAATGAGGCTTTTGATATGGCGGCGCAAAAATTTTGTAAAAAATAAACAAAGATTTAGATTATTTTAATATAGGCTTAATCATTGCCATATACACTTTAAGCATCCTCCCTTAGTTGCTCCGTAGCGGAGCAGAACTGTTTTCTCCTTGTATAGTGCAAAAGTCGCAGCTTCGGTTGTGGCTTTTGTGCTATGTAGGGGCGCGCTTTGAAATTAGCTAAGTCGCGGTTCCATGCGCCGTTTGAGGATAGAAAAAAAACAACGCGTTAAAGCGGCAAAGTCGCGTGCGCGTAAAATGAGCGGAGCATGAGTTATGAGCGCGAGCGAGACGGGCGAGCGCAAGAATAGAGATAGAAGAAGCGCGAGCGAATCATAACCGCACGAGAATAAGCGTGGAGCAAAGGCAAAATACGGAGCGCGATCACATAATAATAGTGCAAGAATATGGATTGGGCGCAAGCGCAAAATTTGCCGTTTTGCATATATGTATTTGATTTTTTTTGTGAGAATGGGTCGCATTTTCGCTTGAATACGCCTCTTTGCACGGTTGCAGTATTTCGTTTGAAGAGCCTATTGCTTGTGTCCGCCTACTTTCGCTTTAGGGAGCGCCTGCCTATTTAGTTCATTGCCTTTATTATTATAATATATAGTTTAGTATATATTTATATCAATATATAATGTCAGGGCGGAAAAGAGGAGAGGATTTTGTTGAAAATGTGCGCGGGATATGTTATGATACTATCATGAAACGAGTGGTTGTTGGAATGTCCGGCGGAGTGGACTCTGCCGTTGCGGCGGCGCTTTTGAAGGAGCAGGGCTACGACGTGGTGGGGCTCTATATGTCCAATTGGCGAGAGACGGACGAGTCCGGCTGTTGCACGGGCGAGGAGGACTGGCAGGACGTCAAAAAAGTGTGCGACAAGGTGGGCGTGCCCTATTATTCTGTGGACTTTTCAAAGGAATATATGGACAACGTGTTCAAGCTGTTCGTCGAGGAGTACAGGCGGGGCAGAACGCCAAACCCGGACGTCCTTTGCAACAGGGAGATCAAGTTCGGACCGTTCGTGCAATTTGCGAGGGAGCTCGGCGCGGATCTTATCGCGACGGGGCACTATTGTCGCGTGCGCCACGAGGGGGAGCGGCACTATCTCTTGCGCGCAAAGGACGAGAACAAGGATCAGACGTACTTCCTCAACCAAGTGCGCGAGGAACAGCTAAAAGACGTGATCTTTCCGCTTGGCGATATGCTCAAGCCTCAGGTGCGCGAGCTTGCAAAAAAGCTCGGCATCCCCGTTGCGGAAAAGAAGGACAGCACGGGCGTGTGCTTCATCGGAGAGCGCAATTTCAGAAAGTTTTTGTCGCAATACATCCCGATGAAGGAGGGGGACATCGTCACCCTCGACGGCAAGGTCGTGGGCAAGCACAGCGGAGTTTATTTTTACACTCTCGGTCAGCGCAGGGGCTTGGGCATAGGCGGCAGCGCGGACGGCAACGGAGAGAGATGGTTCGTGCTCGACAAGGACGTGAAGAACAACCGCCTCATCGTCTCGCAGGGCGAGGACAGCGTCCTCTTCAAAAACTCCCTCGAGACGGAGGGCTTCAACTTCATCACTCCTCCGGAAAGCGACAAGTTTGAGTGCGAGGTCAGGATAAAGCACCGTCAGCCCCTGCAAAAGGCGGTCGCGACGGTCAAGCCGGACGGAGTGAAGATAGACTTCGAGAATGCGCAGCGCGCGATCGCTCCAGGTCAATACGCCGTGATCTACGTCGGAGAAATTTGCATGGGCGGAGGAGTCATCCGCTGAGCAGCCGGACGGCTGCTTTTTTTATTTGGAAAATTTTGGAAATTCAAAGCGAAAAAAGAAGTTTTCCGCGTCAAATCAACGGACAATTGTAAAATAAGCGCGCAAGAGGGGCGCTCGTCCCGCGTTCGTTTGTCGAAAGGGCGCGCATATTGGCGTTTTATAGGAATCGCAAAAACGAAAATTTTTCCGAACGCACTAATGTGAATAAAACTACAGGATAGCGACGCGCTATTCTGTAGTTTTCAATTTTGTGATTGCAAGCATTATTTTGTTTTGTTGCAATGCGCTTGGTAGGTTTTTTGTTGCAATGCATTTAGCCGAATGCAACGAGATTGCAATGCGGGGCTCACGGGGCTTTGTGTAAGCGGACTTTTGTTTAATATATTTCGAAAATGCAGAAGCCTGTGGGCGATTCGATATTTCCGATTATCTGAATGATCTCAAAGCCGTTGTAGACGAAATACATCTCGCGGGTGTCTAAAGTGGTTATATCCTGAGGTAAGCCGTTTTCCATCCTTCTGGTTATGGAGAGGGAGCAAAGGCCTATATTATATGTGGTAAAGTTGGTGCCGGTTATGAAATTGTCTATCGCATTGCCCCACTCATCTTCCGACATCTTTTGAGGACCGACGGGAGGAGGAGTTTGAAACTCGTCATAATTGGTGGGGATGGTCACGACTGTCGAGCCGACGTGATCGACGGTGACCACCTCGTCGCCGTCGCCATAGTAGCCGTCCACAAGGATGCAGACAGCCTTGACGATCGCCTTGCCGCTGACGGTGACTTTGATGTCTCTTAGAGTCGTGTCATAATCTTCAAGATACAGCTCGCTTAGCGTATATACGCCTGCGTTGAAGGAGAATTGCTCAAAACCGCCTGAGATCGCCGCCGCTGCGACAGCGACCAATGTTCTTGGGAAATTCACGCGGCTCTGATAGCGGCTCGCGGTCGTTTCGCTTCTTGTCCAGGTCGTTTGAGATTTGGTCTTTTCGTAGATATAATATTTGGAGTCTACGGGAACGATGATGGCTTCATCGTCGTCTACGGAGTCATAGTACTTGACGCCGTCCAGCTTCATTGTGCCGACGTTTTCGCCGTTGCGGGTGCGGGCAAGGGTGTAGTTGGTGACGTTTGCGAACACCTCAACTTGCTCGTTCCACTCATCCTCGTCCATCTTGTCGCTGTCGGTGGGCTTGGGGATGTCCTCGCTGCTGACGCCGTTTGCGTCGACGGTGATGATCCTGTCGGGCGTGCTTGCGTCGGTGGTGCGCTTCTCGTAGGAAATAAGCTCGATAGCGCCCGTTTCGTCAAGCTCGACAACGATGTTCAAGAGGGTGACGCCATTTGTCAGATCTATGCGCCCCGCCGTGAACTTGCCGTCGCTGAAGTTGAACGAGCTGAAGTTTGAGATGATAACGTCAAACTCATCCGTGCCGCCGGTGGCCTCCTTAAAGGCAGTGACGACTGTTTCCCAATCTGCCTCCGACAGGCCGCCCTTGTCTTCTTTGTCGTTGCAGGCGACGAGGGCGAGGCACATCGTGGCGAGAACGATTATTGCCAAGATAATTGCAATAACTTTTGCGTTCCTTTTCATCGTATCCTCCGAAAAATTTATTTGATACGCCTATTATTGTAATAGGTATATGTTTTTTAAAATCAATAATATACGCGCTCATGCAAGGAACATACTTTTCTGACATTTTGTGTCGTAAAAGTCGGTCTGAAATGAAAAATAAAAGAAATTTGTTGCATTTTTCATACAATCGTAATTAAATTGCAATAGAAAAAGGTATACCTATTACAATAATAGATATACAAAAATGTCATGTTGTTTTCGAGCGCCAATTGAAGCGGGCATTGAAGAAATTGAATTTTCCGCAAGAAAAACAGCACAAAAATGCGCGTTTATTTTGAAAAACATCGAAAAACGCTTTACAATCGCGAAAAGATATATTATCATAGGACAAAACTACCTGAGGGGCTCAGCTCCGCAAGACAAAAATTTTGTGAAAAAAACTTTCAAAATTTGAAAAAAATAATTGACAAAGTTTTTGGCTTATGGTAGTATATACAAGCTGTCATCAAGTTGACGGCAAACGTACCTTGAAAATTGAATACTTGGAAAAGCGATTTTAATGTGAATTAAATCATTAAAATAACGTCTAAAACCTTTAAAAAGTTATGGACAGTCAAGATTGAACTCAAGAGTTTGATCCTGGCTCAGGACGAACGCTGGCGGCATGCTTAACACATGCAAGTC
>CANQAA010000016.1 GCA_947589395.1 uncultured Clostridia bacterium | reverse complement strand
CATCGCGAGGTTTGCCAACGCCGCAAGAATCATGCCCACGCCGCAAATTTCCTTTTTGCCGAACTTACGGACCATCTTTGGAGTCAGGAACATGAGAATCGCCATAGGCGCGTATGTGCAGACCGTAGACACCGTGTTCATCCAGTTTGCGCCGAAGTAGTCGTCAAAGAGGTAGAGATAAAAACTTTGAGTGAACATCTGTCCCGCAAGCAGAAGCATGCCCGCCACGCTGACCGCGAGGAACGCTCTGTTTTTGAAGAGGTTTTTGATGACCGTCCACGCTTCTCCCTTCGGACGCTTGCCGCCGACGTTTGTCGCGACAACCCTCTCCTTGTTGAACTTGAACGCGAGCATGAGCATGACAAAGCAGATGAGTGAGAGCGCGACCACGCCTATTATGACGGGCAGATATTGCATGTCCTGAATGGGTCTGCCGTTTTCTCCCAAAATTTTGTTGCCTGCATCGTCAAGCCTGTTTTTGTACGCAAACGAAGCGATCAAAATGACGGGAACGCTGCCGAGCCCCGCGCCGATGGAGCGGAACACGCTGAGCTTTGTCCTCTCCTTTTCATCCGTCGTGACGACCGACGCGAGCGATCCGTAAGGAATTTGCAACATCGTGTAGCTCATGCCGAACATGACGTAAGTTATCGTCGCGTAAACGCACATGCCAACGCTTCCCTCGCCAATTCCCGGCCACTTGACGAACATCAGAATGGACGAGAGCACGAGCGGCACGGACGCGTACAAAAACCAGGGGCGATATCTGCCCCACTTGTTGGGTCGTATGCTGTCGCATATCCTTCCCATGATGGGATCGTTGATCGCGTCCCACACGCGCGCGCCGATGAACATCAGCATGATAAACAGCGGGCTCAGCGCAAAAATGTCCGTGTAGAACTTTTGCAACAGAGACGTGACAAGACCAAAGACCAAACAGCACGCGGTGTCGCCGAGCGCATAGCCGACGTAGTCCTTGCCCTTGAGTCCGCTTGTTCGAGCGATGTAGCTTTCACTTGCTACAGTTTCTTTTGCATCCATAATTTTGCCTCCCTGTATTATAATTTTTTTGGTCATTTCAAAGAGGAAGCTTTCTCTTCCTGCTTGCGTTTTTCAAGCTCGCATATATAGCGCTCCTCGTCGATGGGTATGCTCACTTCCTTGTGCGTCCAGCCCGCAAGATGTATGGCGTTTGAGAAGGTGAGTCCCCTGATTCCCTCCTCGCCGGGCGCGATGAACTTGTCCGTTTTCTTAAGAAGATAGTCGGTGTAATTTTTGATTATGCCGATATGCTGCGGCGGATATTTTTTGATGTTCAGATAGTGGCAAATGCCCCTGTACGTCTTCTTTTTTGTCTTTGGCTTTCCCATGAACACTGTGTTGTGCTCGGAAAATACCGGTTCGAGCTCCGCGTTCTTCGTGAAGGTGAGCTTGCCCTTTTCGATGACGATCTTGCCGCCCTCGCCAGTTATCTCGAGGCGGTTTGTGCCGGGAGCGTCGTGGGTGGAGGTGATGAACACGCCCGTCGCGCCGTTTTCGAACTTGCAATACGCCGTGACATCGTTTTCAACATTGATCGCCCTGCCGACGGTCGAAGTCGTCGCCGTCACGGACACGGGAAGTCCCGCAAGCCAGGTGAACAGGTCGAGTTGATGAGGACATTGATTGAGCAACACGCCGCCGCCTTCGCCCCACCAAGTGCCTCTCCAGCCGCCTTGCGCGTAGTACGCTTTTGGACGATACCAGTTCGTGATGATCCAGACTATGCGCGTGAGCTTGCCGAGTTCGCCGCTCTCTATTATCTTTTTTGCCCTTATGTAAAGCGGATTGGTGCGCTGATTGAACATCATGCCGAAAAGAAGATCGGGATGTTTTTTTGCCTCCTCGTTCATCTCGCGGACTTGAGCCGTGTAGACTCCTGCGGGCTTGTCGCAAAGCACGTTCAGTCCGCATCTCATTGCCTCGATCGCGATCTCGGGATGGAAGTAGTGCGGGGTCTCGATCATGACCGCGTCGATGAGCCCCGACTTGAACATCTCATGATAGTCCTCGAAGACCTTGACGCCCTTGAGATTTTGCTCGGCATATTTGCGCCTGTCTTCGGCGATGTCGCAAACCGCCGTGAGCTCCGCGCCTTTGACGAGCCCCTTTAACTTTGTGAATATCTTCGTGTAAAAAGTGCCCTGTTTTCCTACGCCGACGATACCGTATCTGACCTTATTCATTTTGATACCCTGCCTTTGATAATATTTTTTTCAAATTGTGGTATTGCCACAAAAATACCTGTTTTCGCGAGACGCATTTAAGCGCCTTGACCCCCATAGCTTTGTCGATGAGCCTGAACGCCTTGAAGTAGTTTTTCATAAAGATCGGCGCAAACGGCACGAGATATACGGGCAGTTTCATCATGGAATATTTGAACGTGTGCGGCTCGAGCGTCAAAAATCCGCGATAGTCGCGCCTTATAAGCTCGCCGATAATATAGTCGTAGTCGCCCTTGCCCGTGCCCACCGGAACTTCCACGCCGAACTCGGAACAGTCCTTGATATGGTAGTAGACGGTGAGATCTTTGAGCATATCGAACGCAGCTTTGGGGTCTACGCCGCATTGAATGTAGTTGCTCGCGTCAAACGCCAAAGCAAAGCGCTTGTCGTTTACGGCTCTATAGAGCTTGAGCACCCTCTCGGGCACGTCGCCGTAAATTTTCTTTTCGTTTTCGTGAAGGAGCACGACGCCGCTCTCGCCTATTATGTCAAGCAACTCCCGCGTTCTCTTCACTACCTTGTCGAAACACTCTTCGGGGTCCTTGTCGCCGTAATAAAAGGAGAAAACTCTGATATATTTACAATCCATAAAGAGTGCGATCTTCACAAGCTCCGCAAACTTTTTCTTTTGCTCCTTAAAGCCTTCTTCGTCGTCTATGCCCACCTTGCCTATCGGCGAGCCGATGGACGAAAACTTGACGCCGTTTTCTTTGAGAGTCGGATAGACGCTCTTTTCAAACTCTTCGAGAGTGAAGTCCGCAATGTTTTTGCCGTCGATGTTTCTTGGGCAAAGATAATGCTCGCCAAGTTCCTTTATCGTTGCGATTTGCGCGCTTAAAGCGCCGTTTACTTCATCATAAAAGCCGGATATTGCAATTTCAGCCATATTTTTACTCCCTCCCAAAGTCAATTCTTGTTCTCTTTTTCTATCATTTTTTCAAGATATTCGCCGTACTTTTGCTCGTCGACGGGAAGGCTCACGCTCTCGCCGAGATAGGACGACAAATATATTCCGTTGATTATCTGCATTGCCCGCTCTCCCTCTTCAAGTTCGGCAAGCATGCTTCCCTTTTTGTTTATCGCGTCCCTGAACGCTCTTAAGGACCTAAGCTGTTGACCCTTGACTAAGTCCGCAATATATCTGAAAAACCCGTAGCCGACAAAGTAAGAGACGCTCGGCGACGAACCGTAGCCGAACTTTGTCTTGGCGTTGACCTCGACCTCGCTCTTGTGGCGATAAACGCGCATGCGTCTTGAACCTATCACGAGCCGTCCCTTGTCGCAGGCGATCTCGAGGCGGTTGACGCCCTTTATCTCATGCGTGGAAGCCGTGAACGAGCAGTCGAACTTGTCGTAGACCAATATGGCGCTGACGTCGTTTTCGACAGAGATGTTCCTGTCAACAGTGCGGGTGGTCGCTACGACGCTCTTTGGCATGCCGATGAGCCATTGCAAAACGTCGAGCTGATGTATGCATTGATTCATCAAGCAGCCTCCGCCCTCGCCGCCGTAGGTCGCTCGCCAGCCGCCCTGATCGTAGTACGCCTGAGAGCGAAACCAGTCCGTAATTATATAGTTAGCACGCTGTATCTCGCCGAGTTTGCCGCTTGAAAGCAGGGCTTTTGCCCTCTTGTACATTCTGTTCGAGCGCTGATTGTAGCTCACTCCCGCGAGCACGTCCTTTCGCTTGGCGTGAGCGCTCTCTATCTCCTTTATCAAAGTCACGTTGGGCGCGGCGGGCTTTTCTATCAACGTGTTTATGCCCGCTTCGATCATGAACTTTGCGATCTCGACGTGCTGATAGTGCGGGGTCGCGATGATGACTCCGTCCAACTTTTCGTTTGCGAGGTCCTTGTACGATCTGAAGGTTTTGACTCCTTTCAGATGTTTTTTGCACCAATCAAGAGCCTTGTCGTCGACGTCGCAGACAGCAGCGAGCCTTACGCCAAAAAGCAACCCCGCCTTGAGATTGAAAGCGTGGCGCTTTCCCATTCTTCCGACTCCGATCACGGCAAAATTCAACATATTGCTCAAATCCTCGCTTTATTTTGTTGTTTTTGCGTCCTAAACTGCCGATTTTGCAACTATCTTTGCACGCGCCCGCTCGCGTTGCCATTCATGAGGCTTTTGACTTCGTCCTCGCTCACTCTGTTGAAGTCTCCCTCGATCGTATGCTTGAAAGCGCTTGCGGCAACTGCGAACTCAAGCGAATCTTCCGCGCTCATTCCGCTTTTGATCGCGTGGATCAACCCCGCACCGAAGCTGTCTCCGCCGCCGACCCTGTCCACAATGCGCACAGCGTACTTCTTTGAAAAGTGCGCCTCGCCATCATATAGCATCGCCGACCAATTGTTGTCCGACGCGCTTATGCTCTCGCGAAGAGTGATCGCGACCTCCTTGAAAGAGAATCTGTCCGCAAGCTTTTTTGCCACTTCGACGTATCCCTCGCGCGAGAGTTTGCCGCTCTCGATATCCGTGCTGCTTGCCGAGATGCCGAACACATCGTAGGCGTCCTCTTCGTTTGCAATGAGCACGTCGACGTAGGGCATGAGAGCGGACATCGTCTTTGACGCTTCCTCCCTGCTCCACAATTTTTTTCTGTAATTCAAGTCGCAACTCACCGTGAGCCCCTGCTTTTTTGCCTCTTTGAGCGCCTCGAGTGTTATGTTCGCGACGTTTTTGCCAAGAGCGGGAGTTATTCCGGTAAAGTGGAACCAGTCCGCATCCTCGAATATGCTCTTCCAATCAAAGTCCTCGCTCTTTGCTTCGGATATGGCGGAATGCGCCCTGTCGTAGATGACCTTGCTCGGCCTCATGGACGCGCCTTTTTCGGCGAAGTATATGCCCACTCTCTCTCCTCCGCGCGAAATATTTTCCGTTTTCACCGAAAAGCCTCTCAGCTCTCTTATGATAGCTTCCGCAATATCGTTTTTCGGAAGTTTTGTCACAAACTCGCTCTCGTCGCCGAAATTTGCGAGCGACACGGCGACGTTTGCCTCTCCCCCGCCGAAAGTAGCGGAAAACGATGGCTCCTGAAGCAGTCTCAGATACCCGACGGGAGCGAGTCTCAGCATGATCTCTCCAAACGTAACTGTTTTCATAAATTGTTCAACCTCTCAACGGCAATTTGCGCGTTGCGCTTTATATCCCCCTTCAAAAGCCAGCTTCCGCCTATCGCGGCAACCTGCTTTAGCTTGAGATAATCGACAAAATTGCTCTCGTCCACCCCGCCCGTCGGAACGAAGGACACGTCCGGGAACGCCGCAGAGAGCGCCTTTATCGTCCTTATGCCGCCGTACGCCTCAGCCGGGAAAAACTTGAGCGTGTCGAGCCCAAGCGACTTTGCCTTGATGATCTCGCTTGGCGTGACGACCCCCGCAAGATAGGGGATATTCCTCTTGTTGCAGACTTCGAACGCCTCTTCGGATAGTCCCGGCGACACGACAAATTTCGCGCCCGCCTCGAGAGCCAACTCGCACTGCTCTTTGTTTATGACCGTGCCCGCTCCGACGAGCATACCGTCCATTTTGCTTGCGACTTTTATGCACTCGACGGCGCAAGCAGTCCTGAAAGTTATCTCCGCCACGCGTATGCCGCCCGCCCTCAGCGCCTCGAGCGTCGGGAGCGCGTCCTCAACTCTTTCGAGCTTGATGACGGGCACTATCCTGTTTCGTTGCAAAAACTCAAAATTCATATATGTTTGCCCCATTTATTCAAAAAAACTCAACACAGGTGCAAATTACACCCCGCTATAGGCGTTGAAGCCGCCGTCGATGGGGATGACCACGCCGGTGATGAAACTCGCCTCGTCGCTGAGCAACAACTTGACCGCGCCGAACAGTTCCTCTATCTCGCCAAACCTCTTCATGGGCGTTGCGGCGAGGATCTTGCCCGTGCGAGGGGTGGGATCCCCGTTTGCGTCATAGAGCAGATCGCGATTTTGATTCGTCACGAAAAATCCGGGCGCGATGGCGTTGACCCTGATCTTTGCGGGCGCGAAGTGCACGGCGAGCCACTCCGTGAAGTTGCTGACCGCCGCCTTTGCTCCGCTGTACGCGGGGATCTTTGTGAGGGGCGTGAACGCGTTCATCGAGGAGATGTTCAAAACCGAGCACCCCTCTCTTCCGATCATATCCTTCAAAAACTCCTGCGATGGGAGAAAAGTGCCCAAAAAGTTGAGGTCGAACACAAATCTCACTCCCGCCTCGTCGAGCTTGAAGAAGTCCTTTTCGCACTCCTCGCCCGGCACGCAATATTCGTTTGAAGTGGTGGCTTTTGGATTGTTTCCGCCCGCGCCGTTGATCAAAATGTCGATTTTGCCAAGCTCTTCGTTGATCTTTTTGTGAGCGCCTGCAAGCGACGCTCTTTCGAGCACGTTGCACTTGTACGCCTTAGCCACGCCGCCGTTTGCGTTGATTTTGTTCGCAACGCTCGCCGCCGCGTCCTCGTTTATGTCAAGAAGCGCCAACTTCGCGCCGTACTTTGCGAGCTCGCCCGCTATGCCTCCGCAAATGACGCCACCCGCGCCCGTTATAACGACGACTTTGTTCTTAAGATCAAGTTCCGCCATATTTCCTCCATCATTTTTTCAAATATTCAACGGCTTCGAACACGCCGTTGAGATAGCTCGCGCCAAGCGCCCTGTCAAAAAGTCCGTAACCGGGCTTGCCCTGCTCTCCCCATATCATTCTGCCGTGATCGGGACGGACGTAGCCGTCAAAGCCGTTCTCCACGAGCGCCTTCACGACCCCAACTATGTCGAGCGAGCCGCACTTCATGTCGTGCGCGGTCTCTTCAAAGCCGTCCTCGACCAACTTGACGTTGCGAATGTGCATGAAGTGGATCCTGCCCATTTTGCTGTACTTGTCCACGAGGCGAACGACGTCGTTTTTTTTGTCCGCGCCCAATGAGCCTATGCACATCGTGAGCCCGTTGTTTTTGCTGTCGACAAGCGAGAGCATCCTGTCTATATTTTTTTCGCAAGTGATGATTCTCGGAAGCCCGAAAATGTTGCGGGGCGGGTCGTCGGGATGTATTGCCATCATCACGCCGAACTCTTCGGCAACGGGGATTATCCTCTCGAGAAAATACTTGAGATTGTCAAACAATTTTTCCTCGTCAACGTCGCGATATAGCTCGAAAAGTCGATGCAGGTCCTCTTTTTTGTAGCTCGCGTCCCATCCGGGAAGGGAGTAGCCCTTCATGGGATCGATGTTTTTGAGCTCGCTCTCATAGTATACGAGGCTTGTCGAGCCGTCCTCCGCCTTGTGCGCGAGATCCGTTCTCGTCCAGTCAAAGACGGGCATGAAGTTGTAGCAAATGCACTTGACGCCGGCTCTTGCTAACCGCCTGATATTTTCTTTGTACGCCTCGATATATTTGTCGCGAGAAGGAAGTCCCAGCTTGATGTCCTCGTGCACGGGGACGCTTTCGATGACTTCCATCTTTAGCCCGCTCGCCTCGACGACGCGCTTTAGCCGGTCAATGCTTTGCTCGCTCCAGACCTCGCCTACGGGCACGTCGTAGATCGCCGTGACCACGCCGTGCATGTTTGGGATCTGACGGATTTTTTCAAGCGTTATCTTGTCGTCCTCGCCGTACCAGCGGAATGAAAGTTTCATTTTTTCCTCCCAAAATAGCTCTCGGCATTATAATAGCATATATTTTTTGCGGCGTAAAGAGCGCTTTCAAAATCGCACTCGCCACCCTTCACCCACTCGCCCAAAAGCGAGCAAAGTACGCGTCTGAAATAGTCGTGACGGGCGTAGGACGTGAAACTTCTGCTGTCCGTGAGCATGCCGTTGAAGTTGCCTATGCCCGAAGTGTTGGCGTATATCTTCAGCTGCTCCTCTATGCCGTCGCGGCTATCCATAAACCACCACGCCGCTCCGAGCTGAAGCCTCCCGCGCGTCTCTCCGGCGAAGTCCTGAAGAAGGGTCGCGAGCTGATAATAAGACGGCGCGCTCAAGGTGAAAACTTCCGTCTTTGGAAGCCCTTCTTCGTTCACAAAGTTGAAAAGACGCGCCGCCGCCTTGACGTCGACCGGCTCCCCTATGCTGTCGATGCCGGAGTCCGCTCCGAGCTCGTCAAATCTCTTTTTGTTGACGTTGCGTATGACGCCGCTGTGCATCAAAAACGCTCCGCCCCTTTCGCGCACAAGACGCATCGCGCTCGCAAGGATGAAAAACTTGTATTCTTCCCTCTCCTCATCGCTCGTCGGCTTGCCCGCCAGAGCATTTTTGAGGCAACTCTCGGCAAGCGCTTGATTTCCGTCGGATTTCGGGAAGTTTTCAAACGAGACGTCCGTGCTGACCATGCCCAAAGACATGAAATAGTCCAGTCGATCCTCTATCGCGCGCGTCAAGCTCTTAAGATCATATATCTCGACCCCCGATACGTCCGACAGCGTCCCTATATAATTTGAAAAGCCGTCCCTCTCGACGCCAAGCAAATTGTCGAGCCTGAAGGACGGCAAAACCGTGAAACATTCGCCCTTTAAGAGCTTGTGATATTTTAAGTCCGAAATGATGTCGTCTGTCGTGATGAGAGTGTGAACGTTGGAGCTTCTTATCAACCTCTTTGCGCTGAAGCTGCCGTCCGCCATGAGGCGAAGGGTCTCCTCCCAAATGTACTCTGCGGTCTTAAAAGAGATGACAACGTCCATGCCAAAATAGCGCCTCAACTCCAAATGAGCCCAATGGTACACGGGATTGCCGACAAAATCCGGCAAAATTTCGGCAAACTTGAAGAACTTTTCCTTGTAGGTCGCGCTGCCCGTGATATACCTTTCGTCCACGCCCGCGATCCTCATCAACCTCCACTTGTAGTGGTCGGCTTCAAGCCACAGCTCCCCGATATTTTTGAAGACCCTGTCCTCATAAATCTCTTTTGGGCTGAGATGGCAGTGATAGTCGAAAATCGGCAACGCGCAAACCTCGCGGTACAGCTTTTTTGCCTCGACGGATCTCAGCAAATAGTCGTCTGCTTTTTCGCTCATACTCTTCCCCTCGTTAAGTTTATTCAGTTTAGTTTTCGTCGTAGAAGAACAACTCGCTTGCGCACACGGCAACCGTGCCTATGTAGTTGCGCTTGTCGTTCAGCGCCGAAACACTCACCGTGTTTTCGTCAAAGTTTTCAAACAGATCCTTGATGTGGCGCTTGAGCATTTCGTCCACGCCCTTTCTTTCAAACACAGAGCCGAACAGGACTATCTCGTTGGCGTTGAGAATGGTCGCCGTGTTGATGAGCGACATCGCAACGAGCGTGGATTTTTCCTCAAACACCGTCTTCACTCTCTCGTCGTCGCTGCCGATGAGCTCGTCGTGCGTGAGGCTAAGCCCTCCCTTTTCCAGCTCCTCGACAATTCTGTCAAACGCGACTTCCGTCTCGAGACACCCTCGCCTCGAGCAGCGGCACTTTGCGCCGTTGGGCTTGACGATGTAGTGCCCTATCTCGGTTATTCCGTTGTCCCCGCCCGAAAACACTCTGCCGTGCGTGACGATGGAAGAACCCACTCCCGGTCCCCACTTGAGGAAGAGCACGGACGTTGCGTTTTTGACCTTGCCGTAAAGCAGTTGCGCGAGCGCGAACGCCTTGACGTTGTTTTTGACGATCACTCGCTTTGCGAACCTGTTTTCGAGAAGGCGGATGAGCTTTGGCGCGTCCCACACGCTGTAGTCTTTGCTCCTTGTGCCGATGACGCAAACGCCGATGGCGTCGATATCGGCGGGATTCTCTTCAAAAAAGCTCGCCGCGCGCCTTGCGACCTCGTCCACGTCGTCGGTGAAGTCCGTGACCCAAATGGCCTTGAGGTTGCCCGCCATATCCGATATGGAATAGGTGATGCTGTCGCGCTCGGCGTTGATGCCGAGCACGCAGTGCTGCTCGAGCCTGAGAGTGAGCGAGACTTCCTTTCTGCCGCTTCTGTCCGCTTGATATTTTCCGTTCTCGCTGATGAGCCCCTCTTCAATGAGCTCAGCCGTGAGTTTTGTGACCGCAGCGGGGGTCAGTCCCGTCTTTTTTGCAATCGTTTTTCTGCTCATGTCCCCGTTTTCGTTGATGAGATGAAGAATGAGGCTCTTGTTGCGTACTCTGACATTTTTGACGTTCATTCCGGTTGACATAATACTTTTCCTTTTTATATTTTATTTTTTTGCATTTGCACGTTCCGTCTTTTGTGATTTATATCTTTCATTTGTCGTTATTTGAAAAACAACGATATGCCGCTTGCAAACATCAAAACGTATGTCAGCGCCATAAACGCCTTTGCGTTCAGCTTTTTTGCAACGAAGTTGCCGATCAAAACCGCCGCTATCAGCACCGCCATGCTGACAAGAAGCGCCTTTGCCGTTTGCAACGCGAAGTAGCCGCCCGTTGCGTCGCTCAAAAAGATGAGTGAGTTGAGCACGATCCAACAAGCGGACAGCGTCGCCCTGAACTCGTCCTTGTCCTTGAGCTTTCTTTCGGCGTACACCACGAGCAAGGGTCCTCCGCACACAAACAGCCCGTGCACGAGTCCCGCCATGCATAGTATAACATAAGTTACGCCGTTGTTAAACACTTCGAGCGTATTTTTTTTTGTTGGCAACAAATTCGCGAGTCCGACGTCCTTAAGGAGCGCATAACTCAGGCATCCCATCAACGAAAACGCGATTATCGTCGCCCCAAGCGCCTCATAGAGCGTCCTTGACGCGGTTATGTCAAACATATCCGCCGCTATCTCGCCCGCGAGCACGCCGATGAGCATGATGGAAAGTATCTTTGTGAACTCGTGCAGGTTGACCTTTTTATACGACGAGCACACCACCCCAATCGACGCCGCAAGCCCGAGCGCGTTGAGCACGGGTTTTGCCACGCCGTAGCCCACGAGGATCAATGAGATAGGCATCGCGAGCACCGTTCCCGCAAATCCCGTTATCGCCTGGATTATGTTGGCGAAAAACACCGTTGCGTAGAACAGCGCGCGTTCAAGCATTTATCACCTCGAGCCCGAGCAGTTTGCAAAGGACGACGAGCTCTTTTTCAATATCCCGCGTCGCGACGGCGTAATGCGGCTCGAACCCGCTCTCCACCGCCTTTTGGACAAAGCTCTTTGCGTCGTCGAGTACGACGACCATAGACGTTCCGAAATATTGCTGAGGCACGTCAGGCGCTTCGCCCGTCGCAATCAGCATTCTGAGCTCCCCGTTTTGCTTTCTTCCAAGCCTGAATACCGTGACCTCTTTTTGCGCTCTCACGCCAAACTCGAGGGTAGGCCCTATCTTTCTGTTGCAATGCACCCCGCAAACCGCGCCCGCGTCCTCTCTTGCAAGCGAGCACGCGCCCATGCCGCAGTGCCAGAAAGTGAGAGCGTTATTTTCCTCGTCAAGCGCGACGGGATCGCCGAAGAAGGCGGGAGCGTTTGTGAAAAAGCTTGCAAGATACATGCTCAGCGCGCCAAGCGTGTCCGCCTCGCAGCTCGAGGCTATCCCCCTGTCGTTGAGAATGGACAGCACCGCGCAATTCGGCGTCCCAAAGTCCGTGAAGAAGTCCGGCCAACACCTTGACGAGAGCGCTCCGATATCGTTTTTTGTCACATACTCGAAGTACGCCTTATAAAGTCTCGCAAAGTCGACGACGTTCTTTTTGTCTATCTTGTCAAGCCCGCGCACGCGCCCTTTTGCGTCCTTGATATAGGGCAAGACCTCGCTTTCGTCATATCCCTTTGCAAGGTTGATGAGCTCCCTTGCCTCGATCGAGATCAGGTTGACGCCGAGTTTTAACAGTTCGCTGTCCAGCGCTCTGCCAAAGCCGAAACCCTGAGGCGTGTGCCCCACCTGAAGCAGGTTGAGCTTCTTTAGCGCCTCCTTAGCCTTGACGGCGGATATCGTAGCCTTTATTTTTTCAAGCGCCTCCTCGTCCTCGCCGTAGACGTACTCGAAGTTTCTTTCCGCCATATACATGCAATTTGCGGCGGAGAACGCGCCTGTCAGCGAATTCAGCTTGAGCCGTCCGGGCTTTTCGCCCTGAGGCTCCGTCCTGTTCCACAAAAGCACGGGGCAATCAAAGCGCCTTAGCACGCTCGCAATATACGCCGCGTTTGCGAAAGTTATGTTTTGAAATATGACGAGGTCGGGGTCTTTCGAGCTCAGAAAGCTCTCGAGACTGCCCAAGTCCAAAAGCACGCCGTCAGGCACGATAATGTCGCAATCAACGCTTTTTAGCGTCAAAACCGACTTGTCAAATGCCTCTTTTGCGCTTTCGAGATGATACGTCGGCACGCCGACGGGAACAAAAATCGTTTGCATATGCGCTCCTCAATAGTTCAATCTCAGGTTCTCGCCGGTGAGACCTATGTGGGCGCCCTGCTTTACGAGAGGCTCCCTGTCCTTGTGGGCGATGACCCACTTGCCGCGCTTCAAGAGGAGCTCGTCCTCCCCTTCCTCATCGGACTTGTCGTGAAGGTCCGTGTTGATGCCCTTTGGCAGGACGACAACAGCCTTGAATCCCTCGTCGCTCGTCTTGAGTGGAGAAAGATGCATCGTCGTGCCGTAAAGCTCGACCGCGCACCCCTCCGGCACATAAAAGACTTTGCCGCGACTCACGTCTATACTGTTGTTTTCGATCTCCCATACGGGAGCGAGAAAGAGCATGAAATCGGTGATAGCAACGTTTATCTCCGACGCCTTGTGATATTCGAAGCCGTTCACTGTGGAGTTTTTCCCCACGCAGTAGCCGACCTCGATGGGCATAGAGCCAAAGGCTCTCATTCCAAGCTCTTTTGTGAGTTTTGTCTCTTCAAGCGGCTTATATGACGCGACGTACGAGTTGCCCTCATGCGGGAGTTCAACGTCCTTCATGACATCGGCGTACTCGAAAAAGTCAAACCCTTCGACCACTCTGCCCAACGTCTTGAAGCATTCGTCATATACGGAGTAAACAGGCACTTTGTTGACGCGTTTCAATCTGCTTAACACATCACTCATCTTTGTCGCCTCTTACAACCTTGAAAGTCGCTCTGAAATCCTCCTTTGCATATCCTTGTTTCATTCCTCTGTCATACACGCGCTTTGCATTTTCAAGACCGGGCGCTTTGACGCCGGACAGCTCGAGCATGCGAGCGGCGATCGTAAGATCCTTGTGCATATTCTCAAACGAAAACGCCGTTGCATAGTTTTCGTTCTCGAGATTTTTCCATTGTCCGTCCAGATAGAAATTTTGTCCTCCTCCGTAGGAGATCGCCTTTGCGAAGTCCTCTATCGAAATTCCGTATTTTTTTGCGAGCACGATGAGCTCGTTCACGCCGTTCTGTATCTCGGCGACGAGGGAGTTATGACAAATTTTCATCACGAGCCCCTGACCGTTGCCGCCCATGCGGATGACGTTTGAGCCCATATACTTCAAAATCGGCAACACTTCGTCAAACAGCTCCTCGTCACAGCCGACGTAAATGCCCAAAGTGCCGCTTATCGCCGCAGGCTTCGACTTGACGACGGGAGCGTCCAAAAAGCGTCCGCCCTCCTCTTTGACCCTACTTGCGATCTCAACGGAAACGTCCGGGTCTATCGTGCTCATATCTATGCAGAGCTTGCCAGCAAGATATGGCATTATCTCTTCGTATACGCTTCTCACATGCTCGCTTCTTGGCAACATGGAGATGATGACGTCGGACGCCTTTGCGACCTCGACGTTGTTCGAAGCGGGGATGGCTCCCACGCTCTCGAGCTTTTTGACTTGCGCGGCGTTAAGGTCAAAGCAATAGACTTTTCCGTCGTGCTTTTTGACAATATTTTCGCACATTGACTCGCCCATTATGCCGAGTCCGATAAAACCGATATTCTTCATACACGCCTCTATTTTCCCCAAAATCGATATATGTGTTGAGTTTTACTCGGTTATGGTCTTGTCCCAAGCCGCCGTGAACTTGCCAAGACCGTAGTCCGTGAACGGATGATAGAGGCTGTCCTTGAACACCTGCAAGCCCGCCGTCACGATGTCCGCGCCGATCGTCGCCGCGTCCACGATCTGTTTGCCCGTCCTCACCGCTGCGACGATGATCTGCGTCTTGCCGAAGTAACCGTAGTTTTTGTAGATGTCGACGATATCCTTTATATATCTCTTGCAGTCCTCGCCGCTTGACTCCTTCCAGCCCACGAACGGCGACACGAAAAGCGACCCGTTTTTTGCCGCAATGAGCGCTTGAGAGGCTGAAAAGACAAGCGTCAGGTTTGTTCTCACGCCCTCTTTTTCAAGCCGACGCGCGGCGGTGACTCCCGCTTCCGTGCAGGGGATCTTGATGACAAAGTTGCTTGAGCGGGCAGCGATCGCCTTGCCCATTTTCACAATTTCGTCTGCGTCGTCGAGGTGGGGATTGATCTCAACCGAGACGGGGAACTTGTCGTAACCCTCTATTCCCTTTTCCCTGACGAACTGGGCGATCTCGTCAAGCACCGTATAGAAGGGCTTGCCCGAGTTCATGATGTGGTTCGGATTGGTGGTCACGCCGTCGATGCCGAACGTGTCATATGCTTCTCGAATTTCATTGATCTTTGCGCTGTCGAGAAAATACTTCATACTCTTACCTCCGAAAATATATTTTCAAACAATTTGCGAACGTTTTCATCCGCATTTGCTCTCAAAAATACGGGCGGCTCGCCAACGGGCGCGTCGACTTCGAATCTGCCCCCGCCGTAGACCTTGCCGCTTTCAAGGTGTATCCATTTGTCGTTTGGCAAATACACCTCGCGCTTTTTTGCTCCCGCCTCCAAAACGGGCGCTACCAAAACGTCTCTTGCCAGCATATATTCATACGCTTCGTCGTACGCTTCCTTCTCATCGTAGTAGAAAAATAACGGTCTTATAACTCCCACGCCGACCTTGTTATTATACTCCACCGCGTCCTTGAGATAGGACTTTATCCTTGCGTGGATGGCGCTCATCTTTGCTCCGTGTCTCAGCACCTCTTCGCTTGCGTCAAATTGCGCGTTGAGGTCGGGATTGAGCCCTTCGTGCCCGCGCATGAGGGGGCTGAAGGCGTTCATCTCGTTCCATCTCATATACAGCTCCTCGCTGCGCTTGAGGTTGAAAAACGTCGTATAGCCGCCGACGTCGGAGTGCGACAGTCCAAACCCCGAGCAAGTGAGGGACAACATCGCGGGAATGACGGACGGAAGCCCGAAGTCGATGGAAAAGTCCACATGATTGTCGCCGTTCCACATCATCGTGGAGTACTTTTGCGTGCCGCTGAAGCCCGCGCGCGTGAAAAACATTATCTCGCCGAGTTTGTCGCACTCCTCGACCGCTTCCCTGTTCAGTTTTGCCCATCTCACCGGCCAGGTGTTGTGCACAAGCTCGGGGTCTTCGCCGCTGAAAAGCACGCAATCGGTGGGCAGATACTCGCCAAAGTCCGCCATCCAGCCCGAAAGGCCGAGCCCTATCATATTCTTTTTGATTATTTCCTTGTACCAATCGTACGCTTCGGGGTTTGTGAGGTCTATCATCGCGGCGGGGAATGTGGTGATTTTGACGTAGTAGTCCTTGCCCTCCTTGTCCTTCACGCAATAGCCCTTTTTCGTCGCCTCTTGATAGAGCGGCTTTTCGACCGCGAGGAAGGGGTTGCAATAGCCGAGCACGCGCACGCCTTTTGCGTTCAGTTCCTTTATCTTCTCGTCAAGGTTTGGATAATAGTCCTTGTCCCACTCCCAGTTCCAGAACAGTTGTTTGCCGACAGCCGTGACGCGCCTGCCCTCCCAGTCCTGGATCCAAATTCCGCAAACCTTGACGCCCGCGTTTACCGCCTTTTGATAGAGCTCCATCATCTTGTCCGTGCCGCCTTGCACTCCCAAAATGTGCCCGTCGTACACCCAATCGGGCAAAACGGGTTGGCGTCCGAGCACGTCGCTCAAAAGCCCGACGACTTCTTCGAAGCTGTCGCCGTAGCCCATGACGAAGGGAGCGACAGAGTCAAACTTCACGACGTGAAAATCTTTGTTTGAAAAGTCAAATTCGTGCCGCGCTGTGGAAAAAGAATGGAAGAAATATTTTTGAGAGCTGACAAACGTGGGCTGCGCAAAATACGTTTCGTATTTTTTGAACGCTTGTTTACGTTTCGTGTTTTTTATGCCGACCACCTGTTTTAATAGCTTCTTGGCGACCTGCAGGGCGTTGATGTGCTCAGCGACCCACACGTTGACTTTTTTGCCTCTCAGGTTGAACTCGCTGAATATCTCGCCCGCGCCGTACACGCTCTCAAAAGGAGTTGCGGGATATGAAAACCAAAGTCTGTTGTAGCCCTCAAGCCCTACGGGGGTGAACCTCACAAGGTCGCCGTCTATTTCGACTTTGATCTCGCCCTCGTCGAGTTTTAAAGCGAAAGTCCCGCCTTCGTCCTCGACGGCTTTGACTTCAAGAGATTTCTTCTCGGAAATTTTTTCTTTGATCTTAAACGAGCCGTGACTCATGCTGAAGTCGTTTGAGCCTTTGCCGACTTTGAACAAGTCGCTCCCGCCGAACGCAGCAATTTTTTTTGCATTCCTGAAAAGCTCAAGCGAACTCCCCACGATTTTCCCCTCTATCATATTTAACCCCTTTAATTTACTTCGTTAAATAATGATTATATTATATACCCATTTTCAAATTATGTCAACTTTTATGCAAATATTAAACGAATATATTTATAATTTAGTTAATATTTATACTAAAATTTCCCTTACAACTGCACAATCCGAATTTTCTGGATTTTTGGCAATCAAAAAAACTTGCGCTCGGCAAGTTTTTTATACAAATATTTTACAGCTTTTCCAATATCAAATCTTTCAGGCGTTGTTTTTCGCCGTCCGGGTCGCTCATCCAATCGTAAATGGAGAGGCGAGCCATCTTCCAGCCGTTTTTGACGAGACAGTTGAAATAGACGGTGTTGTAGTCAAGATAGTTATACTTGCCGTTCATCGGCACTTCGCACCATATCCCAAAGACTGCGGCGGTCAAATCTTCGCTCAAGATCGCGACGGGCACTTTGAGCTGTCCGCTCTTTCCGTAACCCACCCTCACACGCGCCGCGTCAAAGCCGCAGGAGACGACAAACTTCGCCACGTTGTTCACAAAGTTGGGATACGCGCCCTCCTCACTCTCGCAAAACTCGGTGGACGGGAAGGTGATCGCACCCTCGCAGTCGCACTTGAGATAGCATGCGGGCAGATCCTCCGTAAAGAACGCGCGGCTCGAGAGGCAAAGTTTCAACGCGCTCTCGCCCTCGTCTCTATATGGATTTCCCAAGATCACGCACTGTTTTGCGCGGGCAAGCGCGGGAAGAAGTTGCACGGGCGAGAGACTATCCCCGTCGTCAATGACGGCGACGTCAAATGAAAACGCGTCGTTTTCAAGCAGCTCGCTCACAGTAGCGGGCGAAAGCATGAAGCAATCCTTCATCTTGAACAGCGTCTCGGCGCCGGTTGAGAACAAATCGCAAACGTCGAGATTCTCATCCAAATTGTGAAGCGCTTCGTCGTTTTCGTCTATTCTTTTAAGACACGCGCCCTCGACTCTTGCGGCGTTGAGGGTCAAGATGCTCCTTTCCGCCCTGTCGAAGCGTTCAAAGTTCAAAGCCGCGCCCTTTCCCATATCTTCGCCCGCGAGCTTGGCGTTTGCAAATTCGATCGCGAGCTTGAAGAATGAATGCTCAAAGACGTCCGCCAACTTTTGAGGCTCTTCGCAACGGCTCTCGAAATGTTTGAAAAACGGCTCGAGCGCAAGCGTGTGCGAGGCGCTGTCAAGCGTCCTGTAGAAGTTGAGCGAGGCGGACAAAATCTCGACGTTCGTCGCCTGATTCGAATAGAACTTGAGATCGTCAAGCGTGAGTTCGTATGGAGATGAGCTATAGAAGTTTGAAAAATATCTGTTTTTGAAGCTGATGAGCCCCGCGACGACGTCCGTGAGCAAGCCCGAAAGCGCGGGATCGAGCGCCTTGACGGAGTCTATAATGTTGTCGCGCGCAACGTCGCTCGCACCCTCAAACACGCTCGCGCGTCTAAGTTGTTTTGCGGCGATGACGCTCTTTGCAACCTGCAAAACGTCGCCGTCTCGCTGCTCCACGCCCGCTTCAGCGAGCGTTTGCGAAATTGCGTTTTTGAGCAAAATGCGACGTTTATATGCCGTATATGCGTCAATAAACCTGCCGATCGTGCAATTTTCGTCGATTTGCTCCGCGCCGGCGAGCGCCGTCGTCAATTTGGCGTAATTGTCCTCGACGCTCTTTATATAATCGTTGACATTGCCGTTTGCAAGGCGGGACAGCAGTCTCAAAAATTCAAGGTCCTCTTCCTCTGCGCGGCAGCCCAAAATAGCGTCCATCGTCCTTTTCGCGTCGTCTGTCTCGCGCTCGGCTTTGACGAACTCGTAAAATTCGCCGACCGCTCCCACGACCTCTTTGAAGCTGAGTTCCTCGTCGGTCATCTCAAGCACTTTGCCGTAGAGTTTTTTGGATGCGAAGTCGAAGAGCGCGGGCGAGGGCTCGTCCATGCCGATATACTTTTCGACGTCCTCGTAGGCGTCCAACAAGATCTCCTTTTGCTTGTCGTTCACGCCGTTTTTGAAGACCTGTGTGAAGTTTTTCTGCGCGCGAGCCGAAATTTCGGCAAGCTCTTTTATCCTGATCGCCTCGCCTGTCGCCTTGTCGATATCCTCCTCGCTAAGTTTGGATCCGTTCTTATAAACGAGACTTGCGTGAGAGTGCAAAAACTTTAGCTCGCTCACTTTCAACGCCTTGTCGATATCCATGAGGTCAAGGCAGACGAACCTCTCGTCAAACGGGCTAACGACAAAGTTGAACTCCGCTTCCGCCTCGCGATCTGCGCTCTTGTAGGCGACGAGCAGGTTTGAAAGCTCGCGGGCGCTTCTGCTCTCGTCCTCAAACGCGACGAGCTTTTTGATCTCGTCCGCACTGAGCGGCAAAAGAGACGAGACGCCCATGAGCTCTTTCACTTTCATCTCGCCAAAAAGGTCGCTTGCGTAGGATTCGCCGACAAGTTCTAATGCCCTGTCTATGCTCCGCTTTATGCTCTTTGCAAGCGCGCTCGCCCCCGCGACGTCCTCGAGCAGCCCAACGTTATGCCAAACGCATTTTGTGACGTCAACGCCTCCCGCAAGCATAACTTCGAGATATTTCGAAGCGGACGAGACGGCGTCCTTCAGCGCCCTATACTGCTCGTCGCTGAGATTTGCAACGCTCTCGCAAGGCGCGAACGCGACCTCGCAAAGCTCCTCTTTGAGGTAGGCGTCAAGCGCCTCGTAGTACGTCCGTCCGCCGTACAAATCCACATACATGCGGCTGAAATATTTGACGATCTCGCTCAAGGCGCGGTTGCGCTCGGTGAGCTGAGCCTCATACTCGCTTGACGGCGTCGGAAGATAGTTTTTCTTGTCCCTTATTGCCGCTCTCATCTCGGCGAGAATATTTTTTGCGTCGAGGTCGCGCCTTGCGTTCGAGACGGGCAAAACGAACTTTCTAAGGCGATTGGGCAGTTTTGAATTGACCTCCGAAATTGCGGTCGGATTTGATGAAAACAGCACTTTTTTGCCGTTTGCGATGAGCGCCGCGATGATATTTGCCGCCGTCGTGGTCTTGCCCGTGCCTCTTGCGCCCGTGACGATGATGGACTCTCCGCACGTCGCGCGCGCCGTGACATCCTGTTGCACGCTGTCCTTTGGCAGGACAAATTTCACGTCGAACACGCTCTTGTTCTCATTCTCCTCCGCTTCCCTTCCGAAAACTTTGAGGACGAGCGGATTTTGTCTCAAACTCTCCGAGCGGGCTTTTAAGTCGTAATATATGCTTATATCGTCCACGTCAAATGGCGAGAGGACGACGCTGTCGCGCTCGAGTTCAAACACGACGTCCTCCCCCCTATAGCGACGCGCATGCTCCTCGACCCTGTTGAAATACGCCCTTCCGTCGCCGAGCTTTTCAAGCAATATGACCTCGTCAAAGTCCGCCCCCTCGCCGTTTGGATGTGGAAAGTCGTTTGAGACCGCGTCGGGATAGACTCGTCTCAATTTGCTGATGAGAACGGGATTGAAGCGCGCGGGAGCAAATATAATTTCAAATTTCTCGCCATCACGCCTCGCCTCTCTCACCGGGAAGATGAGGATGGGGCTTTTGATGATCTCAAGACTGTCATCAATGGATATGCGCCACTTGAGCGCCCCGACGCCGAGATAGAGCGACAGTCCCGCCGCCGTGACGCAGTCGTTTGCCTTTTCAAAGCGATCCTCGAGCTTTTTTGCAAAGTCGCTCAAGCCCTCGAAGTCGCCCTCAAAGGACGCGGCGTCAACAAAAATCCTATGTTCGTCGCGTATGGTTTTCAAAACGGACTCGCAAAGGTCCTCCTCGCCCGCCCTCAAGCGAAATTTGCACTCGCTCGCGTCGAGCAACTCGTTTTTTCTTCCGTCGTCGAGATGGAGCAAGCCAAGTATCACGTCGTCCAAAAAAGCCATAATTCCTCCTTAACAGTCAAAGATCCTGTCGTTCGTCATATTTCGTCGTCTTTTGTTGATATTCGTCGATTTTTGTCACCGTTTGTCGATATTCGTCAATAAATAGGACCTGCAAAAGCAGGCCCTATTATGTCACTCAGACCTCAGCGCGATCGCCGGATCCTTGTTGGCGGCGATCCTTGAGGGAATGAAGCCCGCGAACATGCTGAGCAACACGCTAACCGCAAACATTATCACGCAATGATACCAGGTCACCGTCATGAGCCCCGCGATCTGGAACACCGCAAGCAAAATGCGGCTGACGACGAGGGAGAAGATATAGCTGAAGAACACGCCGATGAGCCCCGAATATCCTCCCAAAATGGCGGACTCCGCAATGAACACGCGCGATATGTCCTTCTTCCTCGCGCCTATGGAGCGCAAAACGCCTATCTCCTTTCGCCTCTCGAGCACGGACGTGTATATGATGATCGCGATCATGATCGTGGAGACGATGAGCGAGATCGCCGCAAACGCGACAAGCACGCCCGTGATCGTCGTGACCATCGTGTCGATGAACCCCATCATCTGCTCGAGGGAGTCGGTGTATTGTATCTCTTGCTCCTTTTTGTGCGTGGCGTTGTAGTCGTCGATGAAGGCGATGACGTCGTCCTTTGCGTCAAA
>CANQAA010000015.1 GCA_947589395.1 uncultured Clostridia bacterium | reverse complement strand
TATTCGTTTACAATCCCCTCAGTCTGCGACCGCCCAAAGCGGCGCAGCCAGCTCCCCTTCGGGGGTCCCCAACAAATTGCTTTGCCGATTTGTTGGGGTTAGACTTAAGGCAGCCTTCAATCGGAGGCTGTGGAGCATATCAAAGGGATTGTCGATGAAACATAGTTTGATGACAACAACAAGAAAGTGGATAGTTTGTCAAATTTTATCGTCACCGCTTAAAATTTGCTATTGCCCCTAAACACTCAAACATCCCTCGAAAAGTCCTTAGTTCATTAACCAATTTTGCCTAAACAGAGGACACGCTTTATATTCCCACATAAGGCTGCCCGCACGGGGTCCCCATCAAAACAGCCTGGCTGTTTTTATGGGGTGGAGTTAGGGGAGCTGCCCGAATGGGCTGAGGGGATTGTTATCTAATTCTCGCCGATAGGCGCACCTCATAAGGCTACCCTTATGGGGTCCCCGCAAAAATACTTTGTGTTTTTGTGGGGTAAAGTTAGGGGAGCTGCCCGAATGGGCTGAGGGGATTGTCTGACGAGAACCAATTGGGGAGGATAACTTGATTGTCACTTGGATTTTAAGCGAGGTATACAAATATTTTGCACAAAAAAACGCCTGACGAGATCGGGCGTTTTTGATTGGTCAAACAATTTTATTCGGCTGCGTCGGTGGCGGTCTCTTCGGACTTCACGACGACGGGCTTGTTTTCAAGCGACTTGATGAAGATGAGAACCAATATGATCATCACAAGACCAAGCGCCGCCGCTGCGAGGATCAACGCTCCCGCCGTGCCGTCCACGAGGCTCTTGAGATAGTCCACGATGGGGGACTTGACATCATACATGAGATAGGGGACGAGATAGGGCAGGAACATCGTGAGGATGCCGCCGCCGCCAACGATGACGCCGCTCACCACGTTGTACGCTCTGCCGTACTTGCCGCCGAATGCGGAGATGAGCGCCACGATCACGTTCACGCCCGCGATCACAAACACGAACATCGGGATGACGTACGTCACGATCATTGCCACTGCGTCCTCGTTGAACATCGCTTTGAAAGAGTCAAAACCTTTGATGAGGAATTCAAAGCCCGTGATGCCGGAGAAGTATATTGAAGTTTGCAGCCATGCCGCGCTCGTCTTGATCGTGCCTTTTTCGACCAGATAGCCGACCACATGCAGCGCAACGAACGCCAACGAGATGAAGAATATGATCAAATTTCTCAGCGTGCCCGGTTTTTTTGTCGCCGCCTTTTCGACGGGCTTGTCGGTGACTTCGAGTTGAACTTCGGTGTCCGCACCCGGCTTGACCTCGTAGGTGGGGGTGGACACGGTCGTCACAGGCTGATCGAGATGCACGGCGATCGTCACTCCGCAGCTGGGACATTTGATGCGATGTTTGTACCCCTCAGGGAGCGCTTCAAGGTTTTGCGGCGCGTCGAACTTGATTTCGGCACGGCAACTGGGACATCTTGTATACATAGTGCTTAACTCCTTTTTTGTCAATACTTTTTTATATTATAATATTTAATGCTTCATAAGTCAATATATCGGGGACAAATTTGTTTTAATTTTTCGTCCGATACGCTTTATTTTATACGTTTTCATGTTATAATATTCCCAACCCGCGTCTCAGACGTGCGGAACAAAAAGGAGTAGGAAAATGAAAAAATCGTTCAAAAACCTGTTGGCAACGGCAGTCGTTTTGCTTCTGGCGCTCGTGCTCGTCGCGTTTGTCGCTTGCAACGGCAAAAATCCGCTTGAAGAAAAGCTAAACGATCTGCAAAACAAACTAAACGGCATAGAAGCCACCACCACCGAGAAGGCAGTCACCCTGTATATCGGCGAAAAACAGTTCGATGTGACGACGAGACTCTCCTTCGTGCACGAACTTTTGAAGCAACTCTTCAGCGAAGGAAAGATCAGCGCGTACACATATTCCGGCAGCGATCTCAACGCGTTTGCGTCTCAGATCGACGATCTCGATCAAAACTTCAGCGAAGGCAAATATTATTCCGTCTGGCACAACGTTGACAACGACTCCTTAAAAGCCGTTTACGACGAGGCGTGGCATCCCTCCCGCGCGTTCAAAAAGCAGGGAGAGTTCGCGTCTTTTTCCGCGACGGAATTCAAAGGCAAGGAGCTCTTCTATTCAAACGTCGGCGTAAGCATTCTTCCTCTCGTGGACGGCTGCGTCTATGCAATTTTGATAGATTGACAAAATCGCAAGTTTATAAGTGCGAAAAGACATTATAAAGTTCGTTTTTTTGCAATTTTATATGCAAGAGAAGATCAGGCTCAAAAAACCGTACAAGCTTAAGGGCGCGGTTGTTATCGTGAGGATCGCGGCGCTTGCCGCAATTTTGACGATAGCAAAATTGGCGCTATCCTTCATTCCGAACGTCGAGCTCGTGACGGTTCTCGTTCTCGTCTACGGCTCGGCGCTCGGCGGCATGTACGCGCTCCCCGCGACTCTCATATTTTGCGCGATCGAAGTCGCGCTATACGGCGTGGGGAGTTGGGTCCCCCTCTATTTTGCGTATTGGCCGGCTCTTGCGCTTTGCGGTTGCGCGCTCAAGGGGGGAAGGCTTCCGCTCGCCCTCGTCTTCGGCGTTATCGGAAGCGCGCTTTTCGGCGTGTTGTCGGCGGCGTTTGACACGCTCTTTGTCGCGGCGTCGCTTGCAAAGTCCAAGCTGTGGGCGTATTTTGTCGCGTACTATATAAGGGGACTTTATTTTGACATCGTGCACGTCATATCCTCATTCGTCACGATATTTTTGCTTTATACGCCGCTCACTATCGCGCTAAAAGAGGCAAAGCGCAGAAGCGTTTCGGGGTGAGTCTCGAATTTCACTTGAAAATCTCCACACAATGCCGACGCCTCGCTTGTCGGATAATTTTTCAAAATGCTTTACAAATTATATATTTGATTTTATAATATTTTAATATTAGAGGTGACTATGAACAATATCGACATCAACAAGATACTTTGCGAGGGCGAGAAATATCTCGGCAAGGACGTCACGGTGGCGGGTTGGGTCCGCACCGCGCGAGACAGCAAGAACATGGCGTTTTTGGCGCTCAACGACGGCACGTCGCTCAAGCACCTGCAGCTTGTCATCGACAAGGCGAACTATGTGGGGGAGCTTTCCGCGTTCATGAAGAACGGCGTCTCGCTTTTGGCAAACGGCAGGGTCGTCACCGCGATGAAGGAAGGGGAGTTTGAGCTCAACGTCAAATCCCTCGAGCTGCTCGGCGACTGTCCTGCGGACTATCCTCTTCAAAAAAAGTATCATTCGATGGAGTTTTTGCGCACCATTCCGGAGCTCAGGGTCCGCACGAACACCTTCAACGCGATGCTGAGAGTGCGCTCCAAGTTGAGCTTTGCGATCCATCGCTTTTTCCAGCAGGAAGGCTTCATATATGTGCACACTCCAATAATCACGGGAAGCGACTGCGAGGGCGCGGGGGAGATATTCAGAGTGACCACGAACACCTATGCGGACGCAAAGACCGCAAAGGACGAGGCGGAGTATCTTGCGAGAGACTTTTTCAGGCGCAAGGCGGGGCTCACGGTCAGCGGACAGCTTGAGGGCGAGGTCGCGGCGATGGCGATGGGCAAAATTTATACGTTCGGGCCCACGTTCCGCGCGGAGAACAGCAACACTCCCCGTCACGCGGCGGAGTTTTGGCAGGTCGAGCCGGAAGTTGCGTTTGCAAAGCTCCCCGACATCATCAAAATTGCCGAGCGCATGATCAAGTTTGTGATATCCGCCGTGCTTGAGGAGTGCAAAGAGGAGCTTGCCTTTTTTGAGAGGACGTTTGAGGAGGGGCTCGTCAAAAAGCTCGAGGCGGTCGTGAACAGCGACTTCAAAGTGCTTGAATATTCCGAAGCGATAGAAATTTTGAAAAACAGCGGACAGCAGTTCCAATATCCCGTCGAGTGGGGGCTGGACATGCAGTCCGAGCACGAGCGTTACATCACGGAAAAGGTGTTTAACAAGCCCGTGTTCGTCATCAATTATCCAAAGAAGATCAAATCCTTCTATATGAAGCAAAACGACGACGGCTTGACCGTCGCGGCGACGGACTTGCTCGTGCCGGGCGTGGGCGAGATCATCGGATGCAGCGAGCGCGAGGCGGACTACGACAAGCTCATTCAGGCGATGAACGAACGCCATATGAATCTTGACGACTACAAGGGCTATCTCAATCTTCGCAAATACGGCTCCGTGCCTCACAGCGGCTTCGGGCTCGGGCTTGAGAGGATACTCATGTACGTCACGGGCATAAACAACATAAGGGACGTGCAATTGTACTCCAGAACGGCGGGAGATTTGATGTAAAACCAAATGCATGTGCGCATTTTGTGAGATATGAGCGAGTATAGATCCAAACTGAACGTCAGAGAGACCGAGAGGGCGATAAAGTTCGTCAAGGACGCGTTCCAACGCAATTTTCAGCGTATGTCCGGGTTTGAAAGGATCTCCGCTCCCATCATGATCGTGAGCGGTCAGGGCGTGAACGACGACCTTAACGGCGTCGAGCGCCCCATCAGGTTCGACGTGCCGGCGGCGGGAAGAGAGGTCGAGATCGTCCAGTCCCTCGCAAAGTGGAAGAGGCTTGCGCTTAAGCGTTACGGATTTCAATGCGGAGAGGGCATCTACACGGATATGAACGCCATAAGGCGGGACGACGTCCTCGACGCGCAGCACAGCGTGTACGTCGATCAGTGGGATTGGGAGATGGTCATCGGCCCCGAGCAGCGCAACTTCTCCTTTTTGAAGATGGCGGTGCAGCGAATAGTGGGCGTCATCGTGGAAACTCACGATGAGACCAAGCGCATGTTCCCGGCGCTCTCAACGACGCTCTCAAGAGACGTGACTTTCGTGAGCTCCCAAGAGGCGCTCGACAGATATCCCGATCTCTCCTCAAAAGAGAGGGAAAGGGCGCTTGCAAAGGAGTTTGGCACTGTGTTTTTGACAAACATCGGCGGCGCGCTCTCAAACGGCAAACCCCACGACGGCAGAGCGCCCGATTACGACGATTGGGATCTCAACGGCGACATACTCTTTTACGACGAGACGCTTGACGACAGCATAGAGATATCCTCAATGGGTATACGCGTGGACGCCGAAGGGCTGAAAAGACAGCTCGAAGTCGCGGGCGCGCAGGACAGGGAGGACCTTGAATATCACAAGCTCCTGCTCTCAAACGAGCTTCCCCTCACGATAGGCGGAGGAATTGGGCAATCGAGGCTCTGCATGTTGCTGCTTGAAAAGGCGCACATAGGCGAAGTGCAGGCTGGCGTATGGAGCGAGAAGATCATCGAAGAATGCGCAGAAAAGGGAATAAATTTGTTGTGACAAAATTGTAACCAAAGTGCAGAACAGGCGCTTTAACATATCAAAAAGAGGTTGTAAAATGGAACTTAGAACACACACTTGCGGTGAACTCAGAGAAGGCGACGCGGGCAAAAAGGTCAGACTTTGCGGTTGGCTTTCGAGCGTCAGGGATCTCGGCGCGGTCATCTTTTTTGTTTTGAGAGACTACTACGGCTACACTCAATGCGTCGTCAGCGAGGAGAGTGACAAGGAGCAGATCCGTTCCATTCCGCGCGAGAGCACGATTGCGGTTGAGGGCGAAGTAACTTTGAGAAGCGCCCCCAACAAGGATATGCCCACCGGGCTTATCGAGATCGTTCCGAGCAAGATAGAGCTGCTTGGCAAATGCTACGAACAGCTTCCGTTTGAGATCGCGACGTCAACTCAATCAAGGGAGGACGTGAGGCTGAAGTATAGATTCCTCGACTTGAGAAACCCGGAAGTGAAGAACAAGATAATCTTCCGCTCTAAGGTCGTGAGCTGGCTGAGGAACAAGATGACGTCTTTGGGATTTTTGGAGATCTCAACTCCCATCCTCACCTCAAGCTCCCCCGAAGGCGCGAGGGACTATATCGTGCCCAGCCGCGTGTATCCTGGATGTTTTTACGCGCTCCCGCAAGCTCCGCAACAGTACAAGCAACTGCTCATGACGAGCGGATTTGACAGATATTTCCAGATCGCCCCCTGCTTCAGAGACGAGGACGCGAGGGCGGACAGAAGTCCCGGCGAGTTCTATCAGCTTGACACGGAGATGTGTTTTGCAACCCAAGAGGACGTCTTTGCGGTCATGGAGGAGGTGCTCAGCGGAGTTTTCAGCGAGTTCGCCCCCAAAAACTACAAGGTGGACAAAGGGCCTTTCAGACGCATAAGCTATCGCGACGCGATGAGGGACTACGGTTCGGACAAGCCCGACCTCAGAAACCCGCTCATCGTCAAGGACGTCACGGACATTTTGTCCGGCAAAGCGCCCTTCTTTGAGGAATGCAAGACCGTCAAGGCGATAAAGGCGGACGACTTCAAGCAGACGAGAAAGTGGATAGACGCGCTTGCCGAGCGAGTCAAGCAAAACGGCGCGAGCAACATGTATTGGTTCAAGCTCGACGAAAACGGCGAGATCGCGGGCGGCATTGCCAAGTTCGTGCAGGAGCAAAAGGCGGCGCTCATCGAGAGATTGGAACTGAAACGCGGCGGGTTCGTTGCGATCGTCGCGGAGGAAAAGGGCGTCGAAAAGCAGGCGGGATATCTCAGAACTGAGCTCGGCGTGGGGCTGGACCTTTTGGAAAAGGACGCGTATCGCTTCTGCTGGATAGTGGACTTCCCGATGTACGAATATGACGACGACGGAGTGCTCGGCTTTTGTCACAACCCCTTCTCGATGCCGCAGGGAGGACTGGACGCACTTTGCAACAAAGATCCTCTCGACATCCTCGCGTATCAATACGACAGCGTGGTCAACGGCGTGGAGCTAAGCTCCGGCGCGGTCAGAAATCACGAGCCCGCGATAATGGAAAAGGCGTTTGAGATCGTCGGCTACGGCAAGGACGTGATAGAGCAAAAGTTCTCCGCGCTATATAACGCGTTCAAGTTCGGCGCTCCGCCGCATGCGGGCATCGCTCCCGGCGTGGACAGGATCGTCATGTTGCTCTTGGGCGAGCAAAACATAAGGGAAGTCATCTCCTTCCCGATGGACAGAAACGCGAGGGATATTCTCATGGGCGCTCCCTCTCCCGTCACCGAAAAGCAGCTCAAAGAAGTCCACATCAAGCTCGACTGCCCAAAGGCGTAAGGGCGATCTTGAGGGCTTAAAATATAATAAATATATAAATTAGCAAAAACCGATTTGACAAAATCAAAAATTTTGGTTATAAATATATAGCACAGTATGTCAAACGGTAAAAGGAAAACGTTATGAAAAAGAAAATTTTGATCACAGTGGCTGTTGCAATGCTGATATCGCTCCTCGCGATATGTCTTGCGGCGTGCAACCCCTTCAAGTGGAAGTCCGTCGGCGGCGGCGAACCCAACGCGGAAGTGCTTTCTCAGGGCGGATACGTCGTTCAACAGGGCAAATATCTCTACTACATCAACGGCTACGCGGGCACGGACGCCGACAATACTTGGGGCACTCCGGTGAAGCAGAGCCTCACGAGATGCGAGCTCGATCAAAACGGCAACGTCGTTGAGGGCACGCACAAGGTCGTCGTTCCCAAGCTCATCTTCAACGCCACGACGGAGGGCGGCTTTGCCATCTTCGGCGAGTGGATATATTACGCCACCACCAACGACGACAAGGACAAAAACGGCACTGCGTCCACGACAAATATGGACTTCATGCGCACGAAGATCGACGGCTCGGTGACTCAGCTTTTGGGCAGGATCTCGAACCGCAGCGCAAGATATATCTTCACAAAGACCAGAGTGCTTTACTATCTCAACAACACGGTGAGCTACATCGACTTCTCAAAGCTCAACGGCAAGCCCAACAAAAACGGCAAGGGCACCTCAAAGGGAGATCTGTTGACGGACGTCTCTTCGCTTCAGTGGGCGTACGGGCTCGACAAGTTCTTTTACACTCAGACCATCTCAGGCAACGACAGCTACAAGCACTACAACGAGCTTTGCGAGATAAACTATGACGGCGGCGAAAAGCGCACTCTTGCCACTCAGACCACATTTATGACGGGCGAAGATCCCGCGCTCGAGCCGACCAACGTCTTCCAATATTCATTGCAAAAGGTGTTCGTCGAAGAGGACGGCTCCGCGACTATATACTACACCAAATCCTACACGCTCGACAGCACGGCGGTGCAAATGGGGCTCTTTATGGCAAACGTCAAGGCTTCCACCGAGAACATTGCGACGGGCGAGGGCAAGGAAAAACAACTCAACAACGCCAACAGCTCAAGCGCGACGCTCTATCCGCTCGGCTACGGCAAGGGCGCGATCGTCAGCACTTCAAACGGCAACTTTTTGCAGGACGGCAACACTCCCGCTTCCGAAGGCGTGTGGGTGACGGGCGCGTCTCAAACCGTGTGGAATGTCATCGGCGACTACGCGTACTATAGCGCATCAAGCCCCACCGAGATCTTCAAGGTTAAGGTGAGCGGCGGCAACAGCGAGAGCGTGCTCAAAGAGGGCATCAACTCCACGTTCATGGTTTTGGACTTCATCGGCACGAGGCTCTACTTCTTCTCGAGCGACGACGACAACTATCTGCACACCATCGACCTTTTGAACTACGACGCTAAGGACGAAGACGGCAACCTCATCGGCAGCGTCTACATCGGCTTTGAAAGGGAAGAGGAAGAAGCGTAACAATGAAAGAAGCGTAAAAATTGACTTTTTGACATCTAAAAGGCGTTGCATTTGCAACGCCTTTTGCTTTATAAACACTCATTTGAAGACTTGTGTGAATACGACGGTTAGTTATTCGGGGCAAATTTGAGTAAGAGTGGAATATATCTTTGAAAAAGGAGTATAAAAGGGAGAGAAAATTCATAGGATTTGATATGAATGTGGCGTTCACGGTGCTTCTGTTTGCGTCGCTTGCGGCGCTCGTTGTGAAAGCGCCGGCGATGGCGTTTTCAACCCTCATAGACGGAGCGTCGGCGGCGATCGTGCTCGCCGTGAAGTTGCTCGCGATATACGCCGTGTGGCTGTCCGTGCTCAAAATGCTCGAGCAAAGCGGATTGGACAAGAAGTTTTCCCGTCTCGTGAGCCCCGTCGTGCGCAGGCTTTTTAAGGGAGAGAGCGACGACGCGTACAATTATATCTCCATAAATCTCGCCTCAAATATGCTCGGAATGGGCGGGGCGGCGACGCTTGCGGGCATCAATGCGATGCAAAAGATGGAGACGTCCTCCACAACGGACAATATGCGTTTGCTCGTCGTCATCAACGCGACGTCCATCCAGCTCATCCCCGCAACGGTCATCGCCATACGCGCTGCGGCGGGCAGCAAAAACGCCGCCGACATCTTTTTGCCGACCCTCCTCTCAACCGCCGTCTCGACCTTGAGCGGGATCGTCATTTGCAAGCTCATCGCATTTTTCAAAAACAAGAAACACGCGCGAAATGCGACTTTAACGCCAACATTTGACAAGATAAAACCTCTTTTTTGAAAAATGATAAGCGTTTACGTTTTGCCCGTATTGTTGATCTTGCTTCTCGTATATTGCGTTATAAGGCGCGTCAAAGTGTACGACTGTTTTTTGTTGGGGGCAAAGGAGGGGCTCTCGCTTGCGGGGCGGGTGTTTCCGTATATCGCCGCGATCTTTATATGCATCGAGGCGTTCAAGGCGAGCGGCATCGCTTTTGCCGTCGCGGAATTTTTGAAAAAGCCGCTGTCGTTTTTGGGCGTGCCGTCCGAGATCGCGGAGCTAATACTTCTCGTGCCGCTTTCGGGAAACGGGACGATCGCGCTTCTTGAAGACATAATTGCCGAGTGCGGAGTGGATTCCTATCCCGCGCGTTGCGCCGCCGTGATCGCGGGGGCGAGCGAGACGGTCTTTTATATCGCCGCCGTGTACTTTTCAAAGTGCAAGAGCAAAAAGCTCTCTTACGCCATTCCCGTTTCTCTCGTTTGCACGTTTTTGGGCGCGCTTGCCGCCTGCGCTCTTGTGAAGCTCATGTGACGAGTTTTCAAATTTTCGTTTACAGAGATAGAAATAAGTTGTATAATATCTCAAACAAACATTGAAGGGCGATATGAAAAAAGAAGGGCGATATGAAAAAATTTTATTTGACGACCGCAATAACTTATACGTCCGGCAAGCCGCACATCGGCAACACTTATGAGATCGTGCTTGCCGACGTCATCGCGCGCGCAAAGCGCATGGAGGGCTACGACGTCTTTTTTCAGACGGGCACTGACGAGCACGGCGAAAAGATAGAGCTCAAAGCCGCCGCCGCAAACAAGTCTCCGCAACGCTTCGTCGACGAGGTCGCGGGCGAGATAAAGAGCATTTGGGACTTGATGAACGCTTCCTACGACAAGTTCATCCGCACTACCGACCCTTATCACGTCGAGCAGGTGCAAAAGATCTTCAAAAAACTTTACGACCAGCACGACATCTACAAGGGTGAGTATTCGGGCTGGTATTGCACCCCCTGCGAGTCCTTTTGGACTGAGAGCCAGCTGCACGACGGCAAATGCCCGGATTGCGGAAGGGAAGTGAAGGTCGCGCATGAAGAGGCGTATTTCTTCAACATGAAAAAGTACGCGCCCAAGCTCATGGAATATATCGAGTCCCACCCGGACTTTATCACTCCCGTCTCGCGCAAAAACGAGATGGTCAACAACTTTTTGAAGCCGGGACTTCAGGACCTTTGCGTGTCGAGGACGTCTTTTAAGTGGGGCATTCCCGTCACCTTTGACGACAAGCACGTCGTCTATGTGTGGCTGGACGCGCTCACAAACTACATCACGGGCATAGGCTACGACGCGGAACATCCAAGCGAGCAATTTGAAAGACTGTGGCCCTGCGATCTGCACATAATCGGCAAGGATATCGTGCGTTTTCACGTCATATATTGGCCGATATTCCTCATGGCGCTCGGGCTTCCCCTCCCAAAGCGGGTGTACGGGCACGCGTGGCTGTTGCAAGACGGCGGCAAGATGTCGAAGTCCAAAGGCAACGTGATGTACGCGGACGATCTCGTCAGATATTTCGGCGTGGACGCGGTGCGCTATTATATGCTGAGGCAAATGCCATTTGACAACGACGGCACAGCGGGTTGGAGCTCTATCGTCGAGGTCATCAACAGCGAGCTCGTCAACGTATACGGCAACCTCGTGCAGCGCACTATCGCAATGGCAAACAAATACCTGTGTGGCGAAATTTGCAACAAAGGCGCAAGTCTTCCCGTCGACGAGGAGCTGAAAGCGGCGGTGAGAGCGCTTCGCGACAAGGAGTTTTGGCTTATCGATTCCTATAGGGTAGCGGACGCGATCGACGAGGTGTTGTCTGTTTTGAGACGCGCAAACAAGTATATCGACGAGACCACCCCCTGGCTCCTGGCAAAGGACGAGGCGCAAAGAGACAGGCTGTCGACCGTGCTTTTCAACCTCATCGAGAGCATAGTCGTCGTCTCCAACCTGCTTTATCCGTTTATGCCGGAGACCGCCGAGAAGGCGCTCGCGCAGTGCGGAGAAAAAAGGCGCGAGTTTTGCTCCCTCGATAAGTTCGCAAATGAGGGCGTCTTTCATGTGACGAACAAGCCGGAATATCTTTTCGACCGAATAGACGCAGAAAAACTTATGAAAAAGCTCAAAGCCGACGGAATGATTTCTGAGGAGTCCGAAGAGCACGCTAAGGTCGAGCAAAAGCCCGAAAAGCCCGCAAATCGGGAAAATCGGGAGAATTGTGAGGGAATTATGAGCAAAGAAGAGATAACCATTGACGATTTCATGAAGGTCCAACTTCGCTCGGGCGAGATAATCGCCGCAGAAAAAGTAGAAAAGGCGGACAAACTTCTCAAACTTCAGGTGAAAATAGGCGATGAGACGAGGACCATCGTCAGCGGGATCGCAAAATATTATTCGCCCGAAGAGCTGATAGGCAAAAACGTGGCGGTCGTTTTCAACCTCAAGCCCGCAAAGCTGAGGGGGATAGAGAGTCAGGGCATGCTGCTTTGCGCGTGCGAAAAACAGCCCGATGGCGGCGAGAGAGTGGTGCTTGTCACCTTTGACAAGCCTGTTCAAAGCGGGAGCACGGTGAGATGATAATAGATACGCACTGTCATCTTAATGACGAGAGGCTGACCGGTGAAGCGGACAGGATAGTCGCCGACTTCGAAAAGGACGGAATAGAGAGCGCGATCTGCGTGGGCTACGACATGCCCTCGAGCGAGCTCGCCGTCAAGCAGGCGGAAAAGTACGATAAGGTGTACGCGGCGATCGGCATACACCCGCATGACGCCGACAAGGCAGACTATCCCGCGTACGAGAGGCTCTCCACCTTGAGTTCCTCAAAAAAGGTGGTCGCAATCGGCGAGATCGGGCTGGACTATTACTACGAAAACACTGTGAGAGCCATTCAACAGGGAGCTTTTCGCGAGCAATTGGAGCTCGCTTCGGTGCTTGGACTTCCCGTCATTTTGCACATACGCGACGCCTATGAAGAGGCAAGGCGCATCCTGTATGAGTGCTCGCGCTATCTCTTAAACGGAGTTTTGCTCCATTGCTATTCCGGCTCGAAAGAGATGGTCGCGGACTTTGACAAGATAGACGCGTACTATGCATTCGGCGGGGCGATCACCTTCAAAAACGCAAGAAGAAACGTCGAGGCACTCATGGCCGTGCCAAAGGACAGGCTGCTTTTCGAGACGGACTGCCCGTATATGACGCCCACGCCCTTCAGGGGAAAGACAAACGAGCCCAAGTATATAAAATATGTCGTCGAAAAGGCGGCTGAAGTTCTCAAGACGAGCGTCGAAGAGCTTGAGGATCTGACGACAAAAAACACAAAAACGCTGTTTATGCGCATGAAATAACCTTATAAAGTGTGGATCTTGAAATATGGCGAACAATTTTATCTATCAATTCAGCGGAAGCGTATACTTCAATCTGACCAATCGTTGCCCAAACAATTGCAGCTTTTGCATACGCCATATCAAAAACGGAGTGAGCGGGAGCGAGCTTTGGCTCGAGCATGAACCGACCATAGAGGAGCTTATGCGCGCGCTCGAGGGCATGGATCTTTCCTCTTTCAAAGAAGCCGTGTTTTGCGGCTTTGGAGAGCCGATGTGCAGGCTGGACCTCATTCTCGCCGTCTCGCCGTATCTGAAAGAGCGCGGGCTTGCCGTGAGGGTCAACACAAACGGGCTTGGGGATCTGATAAACAAAAAGAGGACCGCGCCGCTTCTTAAAGAGTGCGTGGACGAAGTGTCCGTATCTCTCAACGCGCCCTCAAAAGAGGAATACGCTTTTGTTTGTCGCAGCGTGTACGGAGATGAGGCGTACTACGCGATGCTCAACTTCACAAAGGATTGCGTGGCGGAGGGGATAAGCACCGTCATGAGCGTCGTGGACGTCATCGGCGAGGAGAAGATAGAAAGATGTCGCGCGCTTGCAAAGTCGCTGGGCGCTAAGTTCCGAGTCCGCGTCGAGATAAAAAAGGATACCGAATATTGATCATTTCGTCTCTTTAGCGGGGTTGAGAAAGAGAATTCCGCGCGTGTGCACGTCCGCATAAGAGAAGGTCTTTAGCTCGCCGCTTGAAAGTCGCACGGTGAACACGGCGGGGAATATCGCCTCCACTTCGCCGCTGAAAAGCGCGCTTTTGCCCCGTCCGGAGTTGACTTTTATCATCACGGGAACGCCCACGAGGCGTTTTACTTTTTCCTTTGCGCCGTCAATGCTGCGCCCTATCTCTCTCATACAAAAAAGTATTGCCAAAAATTTTTTCTTCAAACCCGGTCGTCAAAAATCCGTCATAACCGAAGCGCGCAAGGCATACACTTGATTGAAATGGAGGAGTGTATGTTTGATTTTGAAAAGATAAGTGCAAGCAGATTTTACGTTGCGCCGACGGCGGAGCGGGTGGTGGAATTTTCGCCTCCCGGAATAGATATGGACAACGTCAGCCGCGTGCTTTCTCTCGCTGTGGAGGCAAAATGTACGGAGCTTCAGCCTGCGGACGGCTACGCGCAAGTCAACGGGCGCACGTCCTTTTCGCTCGTATATCTCGACAAAGCGGGAGCGGCGAAAGGCGTGGACTACAACGCGGACTTCGCGGTCAAGGTCGAGGGCGATTTTTCGGCGGACGACAGCGCGTATGCGGAACTTTACGTCATGGAGAGCGACGTCGAGGCGTCGGACGGACTGAGGCTTTCCGCCGTCATCGAGGTCAAGGTCAGCGCGGTCAAAAGACAGGAGTTGAACGTGCTAAAAAGCGCGGACGATTGCTATATTTCCAACACATGTATCAATTTGCCGAGTTTCATCGCCTCAAAATCCATCTCTGTTCCGTTTGACGGCGAGGCGGAAGTCGGCGGCGAAATTTCAAACGTGCTGGGCGTGTACCCAACGGTCTTTGTTCAAGAGGCAAAGGCGACGGACGGCGGCGCGATCGTCAAGGCTACCGTCAATGCGACCGTCACTTACGTCGAGAATTCCGAGATAAAGCAAAAGGATTTCAAGCTCGACTTGGAGGAAGAGGTCGGACTGGACGGAGTCGAAAAGACGGACAACATCCTCGTGCACGCAGCGATCAAGAGCTCGAAGGTCGTGCTGCAGGGGGTCACGGACGACAACACGATAAAAGTCGAGGGTGAGGTCTCCTTCAGACTTCAGGCGTTCAGAACGAGCAAGGTCGAGGTCGTCTCGGACTTGTTGTCCATCTCAAACGAGCTTGAAGTCACGCGCACGAAGTTTGAAAGCGAGGCGTACGACGGCTCGGGCTTTTTCAAGGAGGACGTGTTTGGCAGCGCAATGCTCGGCGACAACCGCGCGGGGGCGCTCGAGATCGCGGCGCTTCCGTACGCGAGATGTTATCCCTCAAAGGCGCAGGCTTCGGGCAACACGTTGACCGTCGAGGGCGTGGTCAACACGGACGTCATCTACCTCGACGAAAACGGCTACAACTCCGTGCGTACGGAAATTCCGTTCTCCGTGTCGTTTGAAAGCGAAACCGTCTTTTCAAAAGACGTGAGCGTCAAATGCAGCGTGATGGACATTGCGGCGAAGATAAAAAAGGAGAGGGAGTTTGAGATAGAGATGACGCTTGCAGTCATGGCGCACGGCTACTCGGAGCTTGACGGCAGCTATATCTCTCAAGTGACCGTCGGGGAGGAAAAGCCGCAAAACACGTCGGCGATATCCCTTTACATCTCAAAGGAGGGCGACGAGTTGCTCGACCTTTGCAAGGCGTTCACCGCTATGCCCGACGACATCCTTCGACAAAACCCCGACCTCAACTTCCCGCTTCAGGCGGGCGAGAGAGTCGTGTTCTTCAGAGGCATTCCCGTCGCCGTATAAAATCAAGCGCAAACAAAGCCTACGCATCGGATGAAAAAGTATTTTAGACGCAGCGTACAATATAATGCGCAGAAAAGCCCGACGAAACCCCGTCGGGCTTTTTATACAAAAAAAACACTTTGCGTATTTTATATTATAAAACTATAATAAAGCGTATCAAGCGATTTCCTTGCCTCGAGAGCCTGTATAAGGGAAGCCGTGAGCGGCAGGCGATCTATTTCGCCCTGAGAACTTGCATAAGCGAAAAAGACGAATGCCGCAATTTATCTTGCCTTAGGAGTTTGCCAAAAAAGATGGAAGTCGCAATTTTATTGCATTAAGTGATCGCCTAAGAAAATACGAAAGCTACAGGCGGGAATTTTGGCAAGATTTTACAAATTCCTACAATTTCCGATATAGATTTATAAGTTACTATAAAAGACGGCAGGTCGCGCTTGTCAATATAAGTAATGTATGATGCAGGGCGCATATTGTCGAAAAAACACGATAAGTGCCTCAATAAAACGAACGAGAAGCAAAATGTCTCGCAAACGCTCGCTGTTAGTGTTAAACACAAATCGTGTTTTGATATATACAAACACGGTTCGTGTTCTAATTTTCATGTTTCATCGCAGAACATTGGGAAGCGGACAAAAGGCGGCTTGACGCTCAGACGCTTGACAAAGAAATAATAATATTTTATTATTACATATATGTTGACAGTGAAGTTTATCGGCAGCGACTATAGCGACGCTCCGTACGCCGCGCTTAAAGTGAAAAGACTTGAAAATCATTCGGATTTTTTCATGTTTGACGAGGACGAGCCCGTCGCGATCTTTCGTATGCACATCTCGCTTGAGGACGAGCCTGTCGGCGTGATAGATCTTGTCCGCTTCAAGGACAGCGTAGCCGAAGAGGATAGGATATTTTTCTATCACGCGATGATGTTCGAGCTTCTCGAGGGGTGTCCGATCAAGTTGCGCATGGCCTGCGAGGACAAATATCTATTGAAGTTCGGCTTTGAAAAAGTCGGGGAAAATTTTGAGATATATTCGAGGGACATAAATTTGTATTATAACTGCGGAGGCAGACGATAATGGAAGACGTATCAAGAAATTTTATTGAAGAGATTATAGATTCCGAGCTCGAATCGGGCAAGGTCAGCGAGGTCATCACCCGTTTCCCGCCCGAGCCGAACGGCTATTTGCACATTGGTCACGCAAAGGCTTTGTGCATCAACTTCGGCATGAAGGAAAAGTATCACGGGAAGTGCAATTTGCGTTTTGACGACACAAACCCCGTCAAAGAGGACGTCGAATATATGGAGTCCATAAAGCGGGACATACAGTGGCTGGGCTTCAGCTGGGACGGACTATATAACGCGAGCGACTACTTCCCCAAGATGTACGAGTGCGCCGTGAAGTTGATAAAGGACGGCAAGGCGTACGTTTGCGACCTCTCCGCAGACGAGATCTCGCGCACTCGCGGCAGTTTCAACGAGCCGGGCGTCGAGAGCCCATATAGAAATCGTTCCGTAGAGGAGAATTTGGACCTCTTCGAGAGGATGAAGAACGGCGAGTTTGCGGACGGCGAAAAGGTGCTCAGGGCAAAGATTGATATGTCCTCGCCAAACATCAACATGCGCGATCCCGTCATCTACAGGATCTCTCATGCGACGCATCCTCACACGGGGAACAAGTGGTGCATATATCCCATGTACGACTTCGCGCACCCCATCGAGGACGCGATCGAGGGCATCACGCACTCGCTTTGCTCGCTGGAGTTTGAAAATCACAGGCCGCTATACGATTGGGTCACCGAAAATTGCGGCTTCGATCCCCGCCCGAGACAGATCGAGTTTGCAAGGCTCAACCTCACTCACGCCGTCATGAGCAAGCGCTTTATAAAGCGACTCGTGGACGAGGGCATAGTCTGGGGCTGGGACGATCCGAGACTTTCCACCCTTTCGGGAATTAGGGAGCGCGGCTACACTCCCGCCGCCATCAAGGACTTTTGCAAGCGAGTGGGAGTCGCAAAGGCGGACAGCGAGGTGGATATCGGCATGCTCGAGCACTGCGTGAGGGAGGACCTCAACGCCAACGCGCAAAGGGTCATGGCTGTTTTGAAACCATTGAAACTCATCATAGACAACTATCCCGAAGGCAAGAGCGAGGAAGTTTTCATTGAAAACAATCCTCAAAAAGAGGGCAGCGGCACGCACACGACGACCTTCTCGAGGGAGCTTTTCATAGAGCAGGACGATTTTGAGATAGATCCGCCTCCCAAATATTTCAGGCTCAAGCCGGACGGCATAGTCAGACTTAAGGGCGCGTACATCATCAAGTGCACGGGCTTTGAGGAGAAGGACGGCAAAGTCACCGCCGTGCACGCCGAGTATCTCGAGGGCACGAAGTCCGGCGACGAAGGGTCGAACATGAAGGTCAAAGGCACGATACACTGGGTGAACGCGCTCGATTGCGTGGACATTGTGGCAAACATGTTTGACTATCTCATCCTCGACGGCGACGGGGACTATATGGACAGGCTCAATCCAAACTCCCTCGTCGTGCTCAACGGCAAGGGCGAGAGGCTGCTTGCGGACGCCAAAGTGCACGAACGCTTCCAATTTTTGAGGCAGGGGTATTTCATCAAGCGCAACGACAAGTGCGAGTTCAACAGCATAGTCGGGCTCAAGGACAGTTATAACAAAAAGTAGGAGCAATTATGTTCGTTTGCAAGGTATGCTCATCGGAAGTCAAGCCGGGTCAGGCGTTTTGCCCGACCTGCGGCGCGGACGTCGTCGACAACTATCAGACGGTATGCCCCGTGTGCGGCACGAAAAACGTCGCGGGAAGCAGATATTGTCTCAAATGCGGCGGCGTGCTTGACGTGCTCAAAAAACCCGTATGCTCCGTGTGCGGGATGAAAAATCTGCCGGGAGCAAGGTTTTGCGTGAGCTGCGGCGCTCCGCTCTCCATAGAGAGGGAGTCCCACTCCGGCAAGGATATGCTCGAGGCGCGCAAGCTCAAACAGCGCCTTGACGTCATGGCAAGAGAGCGCATGGCGGCGGTCGAGCAGGAAATAGCCGAAAAACTTGCGATAGCAGAAGGCGAAAGGGAGCTCGCCATGCTTGAAGTCGAGCAGATGAAGGACGGGCTCGAAGAGGACTATAAAAAGCGCGTCGACCTGCTTGAAAAGTACAAAAAGAGGATGGAAGCGTTCGGCAGCGAGGACGTCGACGAGCTCAAAAAACTCTCGCAGGCGCTAAAGGAATACGCCCGCTATTATGCCGATCCGTATTCTCAGATAGACGAGGACGACATAGGCGAGGACACCTACGTCTGCCCGATGTGCGGCAGGATAAATCCCATTTCGGTCACGGCGTGCTTGGGCTGCGGCAGAAACAGGGCGAGGGCGATGCTGCTGCTTGCAAAAAACAAGATACGCCAATCCCCGCCCATCAAGCGCAAACTCAAAGTCGTCGAACCGCCAAAGGTCGACCTCAAAAAGGACAAACTCGAGTCGCTTGACGAGTTTATGCTCAAACAGTACGCTCCCAAAAAGCCCGAGCAGGCGGAGCAAAAACCGCAATATCCGCAATATCCGCAATATCCGTACGCATATCCTATGGGCGGAGCGTTCATCTACGGGGCAAAACCAGGCGAACCCTATCAGATGCCGCCCATTGTTCAGCCTGTGGCGTTCGTGCCGTACGTCACGCAGGATCAGCCGCTCGTGCAGATCAAAACTCCAAGCGAGGATGACGTCTGATGGCAAACGACAAACACGTCGACAGCTCGGGCATAAGACTCGCGCCCGAACCCATGCGCGCAAGCTCCGTCAACCGCCTGCCCGAACTCAGGCAGGAGTACGTTCTCACGCCAAGCCTGTCCGTTGAAGAGACGCGCGAGGAGAGAGAAAGCACGGCGGACGACTTTCAGCCAAAGCCGGAGGACAGATACGCAAAACTCGCCCGCAGGCGCACGTTCAAGCACATGTGCATTTCGTGGGTCATGCTTGCGCTCTCGCTTTTGACGCTCGCGCCATACATTTTGAGCGTCGTGGGAGTGAAGCCGAGTCTTCCCATCAAAGTCGTGCCCGAAAGATTCGACGTCGTCGGAAATCTCATCGAGGCGTTTGAGATCAGCGCGAAAAACGGCTTCAAAGGAGCGGACGTGAACGCGGTATGGCTCAAGTGCGTGCCAAGCATTATCATCGCAATCGGACTTTTATTTGTCATTTTCAATGCGATAAAGTCCGTGTTCGGCATATTCGGCAGCACATGTTCCAAGCGATTTTTGCTTGGAGGAAGCATATATCTCATTGCGATCGCGTGCGTGCTCGTCATGTCTCTGGTCGGCGTAGAGAGCGTTGGGATTGAAAAGGTGAACGCGCTTGATATAATCAAAAACGCGAAGGGCGAGGAGCTTGCGTTTGAGGCGGGTATGGCAATGATATACTTCGTTTTCAGCGCGTTCTTGTCCGCAATATTGCAGGACTCAAACGGATACGTCAGAACAAAATAGGTGACATATGGCAAAAAAGGAAGAAAAAAAGGAAGTCGAATTTGTGGCTGAAGTCGTAAAAGACGAGCGCGAAAAGCCTCCCGTAGAGGAATCCGAGCCCGAGCTCAAGCCCATCGGACAGGGCGGGGCCGTGCCCGTGTACGCGCCAAAAAACACGACGATTCAGCTGCAACCCATCATAGTGCCGCTCGCGGTCGTGCCGTATATGTCTCAGGACAGCAGCGTTTTGCGCACGGACGGGGAGGACAAGCCCAAAGAGGAGGACGAAGCCCCCGATTTTGTCGAGGTCAAAAAGGCGAAAAAGGCGTTCAAAGCCTACGACAGGACGTTTTCGCTTGTCAGCCTCATCCTCTCGACGGTTTTGTTTTTGCCCTTTGTCATCTCCTATTTCAAGGGTACGCTTGTGAGCGTAATATTTGAGGAGTTCAACGTGATAGGCGCGATATCCCTCTGGGTGAAGGATGGCTTTTCCGCCTCGCCGTACACGAATATCGTCTATCTTGCAAGCGCTCTCGTATTTGCCGTTTTGATGATCGCAACGCTCATCGGGCTCGTATCGGGCAAATATCCGAAGGCGTTCGGCGGAGTTTTGTCCCTCTTTGGCGCGGGGACGCTTGTCGGCGTCATCGTGACGGAGGCGATAAAAAAGGACTTCGTTCTTGACGATCGCATAGCGCTCGTAGCGTTCGGGGCAGTAGCCGCTTTCAACTTCCTGCTCTTCATCGTCTTTTCGACGATCCTCAACAAGCGAGAGGACAGACTTGAAGATTTGCGCTTCGGCGCGGAGATATAATATGTCGCTCAAACTCGTGTCATTTGCGAGCGGCAGCAAAGGCAACGCCACGCTCATATTTTCGGACTCCGCAGCCGTGCTCGTCGACGCGGGGATAAGCTATTCGCGCATAAAAGAAGAACTCAAAAGTTTCGGACTTGCGCCAAACAAGCTCGACGGCGTGGTTATAACCCACGAGCACTCCGATCATATAAGCGGCCTTGCGCGTCTTTCAAACGAGTGCAAAGTCTACGCGCATCCGCTCACTCAACGGGCGATATATCAGCGGGTCGGGGAAGTGAAAAACTTCGTGGACGTTGACGATTTCGAAAACGGATTTTTCATCGGCGATATCGAGGTCGAGCCGTTCAGAATACCTCACGACGCGGCGTATCCGCTCGGCTTCAGCTTCAAGGCGGGACATGCGAGATGCAGCGTGGCGACGGACATAGGAGTGCCCACGTTCGGCATTTTGAAGAACATTTGCGAGAGCGAGGTCGTGCTGCTCGAGAGCAATCACGACGTGGATATGCTAAAGCGCGGCTCATATCCCGAGAGGCTGAAGGAGAGGATACTTTCAAACAACGGGCATCTTTCAAACGACGCGACGGCACGCATAATCGCGCGGCTTTCGGGAAAGAGCGATGTGAGGACGCTGCTTTTGGGGCACATAAGCGAAAACAACAACACGGAGCAGCTTGCCTATCAAACGGCAAAACGCGCGCTTGAGGGGTGCAACGACTCCTATATCGAGCTGAGTTTGGCTCATCAAGGAAGAAGAAGCGAGGTTTTTGAGATATGAGAAGGACGCTTGGCGCGGGCGAGAGCTCGTC
>CANQAA010000014.1 GCA_947589395.1 uncultured Clostridia bacterium | reverse complement strand
ATCAATTTGCGTCATCGCTTTGCGATGTTGCGACCTATGGTCGCATTGCACGCTCCGCTTCCGAGAGCAAGCTCTCCCGCTCCGCTGAAAGGCGAGTCTTACTACTTCCACAAAACAAGAATGAGTCGAACCCGGCTGGTAAGAAAAACCCTGATCGTCCGAGTCAGGGTTTTTGCTTCTTGTATATTTGTAATAGATTTCTATTTTATTATCATACAAGATCAATTTAGTGCAACAAAACGCGAAAAGAAAAGATAGATAAAATCGCTTGACAGGGGTAGGGAAAATCGCTACAATGGGAGCACCATAAAGAGTGCGCGAGGGACAGCCCCGTCGACCGCACAGCAACCTACAAATGCAAGGTGCTAAAGGCTGAACGATGGGCAATTTGACGTAAAGCTCATCGTGACGATGGGCTTTTTTCATGCCTCTTTGTGGAATTGAAAAGGAGGTGATTTTTGTGACTTACAAGGACGTTTGCAAAGATGAGGAGATTTGGTTTACGCTCTCAAACAAGTTGAAAGATGGCAGGCTCTTCTTGAAATGGGCAAAAGATCTCGGATGCGTGTGGATAAACGGAGAAGAAATTGATCCGAGTAAAGGAACGGACTTTTTCACGCTTTCCATTCATTCAGACGGAACTCTTGCCAACGTGCCCGCGATGGCGCTCGCTTCAAAGCAATTCGAAGGGGTCAAGCGCGTGAGGTTCAAGGACTATTATAAAGCGCTCAAAAAGAAATGACGCGTCCCTTCCTATAGCGGCAAAAGCGGCGAACTAAACGGTTGATTCGTCCGTTAAGCAAAGCTCCGATAGTTTTGATCGGGGCTTTGACTTTTTACGGCATTTTTATTTCAACCGTTTACATTTTTGAAAAAACAAGGTAAAATGAAAAGCGTATGGAAGAGAAAATTATGGAATGGAAATACGATATCCCCGCCGAGTGCGCCGTGTGCGGGCAGCGCGTCTATGTGGACATCTACGGACAAGGGGATTGCGAGCATTGCGGGTGGCGGCAAGATAAGATGTGCATTGAATATCCGGATCAAGTCGAATATCCTAATATGGTTTCATTCAACAAGGCAAAAGCGCTACACGCGCAGGGTTTGCCTCTCAAACCGTCTTTGGATGACTTCATTGCGGGCTTGAAATATTACAAGGAAGTTGAGTTCGACTATGACGGCGAACTGTATGCCGTGTGTTCTCACTCGAATGGTATTATATGCTTTTCAAAAGACTTTCCGCCTGACAGTTTTGAAGCACAAGATTATTATAGCTATGAAGAATTTGGGGAGAAAGCGCATATAGGCGGCAAATTGCTCAAGGACATATGGAACGACGTGACGAGAGCGGACTATATGTAGAAGAGCAATGATATGAGCGTCTGAATATAAAAACGCGCCGCAAGAGAAATAAGGTCTTATGCGGCGCGCGGTCAAAGTCAAAAAGATGTCAATAGGAAGCGCAAAGCAAGAAGGTTTTATAAAAACAAGGTATTGCAAAGTTAATCGCAATACCTTGTTTGATTTTTGTCATTGTCAGAAGATGTTGAAGCCGTCCGCGAGCATTTTGGAGGGGCCGACGTATGCGCCCGAGATAGTTTGCTTGTTTGAGAGGCGCACGGTGTTCAAAACGTCCGAGAGTTTGCCGCTCATCGCGATCGAGGTGACGGGGACGCGCTTGTTGCCGTCAAAGTAGTACGCGAGGCGTATCTCGCCGCCGATATAGTCGTTGTAGACGTCCACTTGCAGTCCGCTCATATACACGAGCTCGAGGTGTTCGCCCTTTGCGAGTTCCTCTTCCGAGCAAGTTCCGCACTCCACTTCTATGCAACCCAAGTTGCCTGTGGGTTCTTCTCCTAAATATTGCGCAAAGCGGTGAGAGCCATAGAGCGCCGCGAGCTTGCCGTCTTTGATTATCTGTCTGTCCGCGAGGGGGCAGCCGTCGTTTTCGTCAAAGAGGGCGCTTGCGGGACAGCCCTTGATCTTGCCGCGCATCGTGACGTTCAGCTTGTCGTGAGCGGGGGCGGATTGGAGCGCGTCGCCCTTTTCAAGCGTGTTGGCGTGGGAGTAGACGGAGGCGAAATTGGCGTTGAAGATGAGCTCGCCAAAGAGTTCGTTCAGCTCGTACGCGTTGAAAATCACGGGGCAGGTGAGTTTTTTGGCGGGTTTTACGGCTTCGAGCCTCGCCGCTACGTCTTTGAGACGCGCGCTCAGCTCGCATGCGATTAAGTCCTCGTCAAGCTCGCTGAAGCTGTAGGTCTCAAACAGCTCGACGGACTGTTTTTCTCCGTTTGCGGTCGGGATCGCCTCGAGATTTACGGTATATTTGACCTCGCTGCAGTCCACGTTTCTGCTGTTTATCACGCGCGTCGTCGTCTTCACGACGAAGACCTCGAGCGCGTTGACGTCGCAACCGGGTGTCTCGTTTGCCTTTTTCACGGCGCTCGCCACTTTTGCGGCGACCTCAAAGGGCGGCATGTCCCTTAGATTGGACTCGAGCACGCCGTCCGTATGCAAATTTTCGGGCAGTTCGTACGGCTCGTCGAAGATGAGGAGCGCGTTTTCGCGAGCCGCCGCCAACTTGTTTTCAAGCTCGTCTGCCATCAAGGACGCTGTCGCCTCAAAGGAGCTGTTGCCAAGCTTTCCGTCATGCGCGACGTAGAGCGTGACGACGCTGCTTTCGCTCTCGGCTTTGCGAAGAGTCTCGAGTTTTCCATGCACGAAAAACAGCTCGTGAGATTGCTTTTTTGTGTTCACGATCTTGAAGTCCGATATTCCGTTTTGACGCTTTATCGCGTCGATTATGTCATGTAAAGTCAGTTTTTGCATATTTCACCCCAATTTAACCTTTAACTTGAGCGCAGGACCTCCGTCGGATACGCGCACCCATTCTTTGTGACCTTTGCCGCACATTCCCGCGCCCTCGACGTCGAAGTCCTTTGATATCATCGAGATGGACTTGAGCACGTCCGGCACATAGCCGCTCATGACGACGGGGGAGACGTAGTTGTCGGTGAGTTTGCCGTCTATTATCTCCCGACCGTATTCCGCAACGCATTGTATCTGCCAATTTTTCGGGTCCTCCATGCCGTTGTTGGTCTCGAAGATCATATAGCCGTGCTTGACGGAGGCGATCATCTCCTCGAGGGCGCTCTCGCCGCTCTCGAAGAAGGTGTTGGTCATCCTCGTGTACGCCTTGCGCTTGTGGCTCTCCCGCCTTCCGTTGCCCGTAGGCTCACTGCCGAGCTGGGACGCGCTCTCAAGATCGCTGATGCCTCTAAGAAGAATGCCGTCTTTGATGATGAGGGTGTCGTGAGCGAGCACGCCGTCGTCGTCGAAAAAGTAGCTCGCGACGCTGAGAGTCGCCGCCGCTCCGTCGTGCATGTTGCATATCGGGGACGCGACCTGAGTGCCAATGCAATGCTTTGCGAGGGCTCTGTCTTTGACGAACATATCCATTTCCACGCCGTGTCCGAACGCCTCGTGAGCGAGCAGTCCCGTGATGGAGGGATCCGTGATGACGTCGTAAAGTCCCGGCTCGATGGGTTTTGCCGTGACGAGGTGCGCCGCCTTGTCCACCGCCTTCTCGAGCTTTTCGGACAGCTCTTCGAGCACGTTTTTCATCATGTGCCCGTTTGCTCCCTCGCGCACGTTGACGAGACGGCTGAAGTCCTTGTAGGCGGCAAGAATGTAGCCGTTCACCCAAGCGTAGCGCTGAGTGAGAGTCCTGTTTTTCGAAACGAACAGTTTGCTTACGTCAAGCGTGCGTATGAGCGCCGTCGCGTTGACGATCTTGTCGCTCATTTCGAGCAATTTGTCCTTGAGAGTCGCGCATGCGTCGAGGAGTTCGCGAGGGGAGTAGTCGTCGACGTCCGTTTCGCGCTCGAAGGCTTTTTCAAGCGGCTCGTCCTCGATGGGTTTTGAGGATATCTCGCTGTCCTGAAGCTCCTTTGGCAGGGCAAGCTCGCTCGCTATCTTTTTTGCAAGTTCCCGCTTGTCGCCCGTGATGTCGTCGAGGGAATACTCGAAAAAAGCATTGCCGCTAGAGAGTTTCACGACGAAGCCGCGATCCGCGTCGCTGCCGTCCGAGATGTTGGAAATGCGCTTTGTCGCCCTCACGTTCAAGGACTTCACGTCCGAGCCGAGCACGCTGACGTACTCGAACTTTTTGCCGAGCTCGCCGACGAGCTCCTTTGCGTCGCCCACGCGGGACTGAAGAAATTTGCTTAGTGCCATATTGTCTCCGAAAAATTTGCTAAAAAAATAATAACATCATCTTTTGTTTTGGTCAAATGAAATTTGCGGCGTTTCGCGGGCGGAATTTGCCCATTCCTGTTGCAATTTTTTTGCCGTATGATATAATGTATATATCAATTTTTTCAAAGAGGTATGAGTATATATGGAACTTACTTACAAGAGAACGAACATTTACTCCGTAGCCGACGAGGCTGAAAAAAAAGCCATATTCGACTATTGCGAAGGCTACAAACGCTTCCTCGACGCCGGCAAGACCGAGCGAGAGACCGTGCGCGAGACAATAGCGCTTTTGACATCAAAAGGCTACAAGCCGTATGTCTTGGGCGACAAGATCAAAAAGGGCGACAGACTCTACTACAACAACCGCAACAAGGGCTTGTTCATCTTGAAGGCGGGCACGGCGGACGTCGCAAAGTGCGGCGTGAGGATCCTGGTCGCGCATGTCGACAGCCCGAGACTTGACTTAAAGCAAGTCCCCCTGTTTGAAAAGGCGGATATGGCGTATCTCAAGACGCACTACTACGGCGGCATCAAAAAGTATCAATGGCTCACAATTCCGCTCGCGCTTCACGGCGTCGTCGTGCTCAAAAACTCGAAGAAGGTCGAGATAAGCGTCGGCGAGGATGAGGGCGATCCCGTGTTTTACATCACGGACCTGCTTCCGCACCTCTCTCAGGAGATAGACGCCAAGACGATAAGGGAAGGCTTCAGCGCGGAAAATCTCAACCTGCTCGTCGGCGGCATCCCCCTCAAGGGCGAGGAAAAGGACGCCGTCAAAAAGGGAGTGCTTCTCCTGCTCAACGAGAAGTATGGCATGAACGAAGAGGACTTTTTGAGCGCGGAGCTCGAAGCCGTGCCCGCCGTCAAGGCGCATGACGTCGGCTTTGACAGGGCGTATGTGGCAAGCTACGGTCATGACGACAGAGTTTGCGCGTATCCCGAGATCACCGCGACGCTCGAGACAGAGACGGAGCAGACCGTGCTCACCATCCTTGCGGACAAGGAGGAGATTGGCTCTGAGGGCAACACGGGCATGCAATGCATTCTCATTCGCGATCTGCTCGATGAGATCGCAAAGAGTTACGGGGTCAGCCCCGCCGTGCTAAGAGAACACTCGATGTGTCTTTCGGCAGACGTCACCGCCGGCTTCGATCCCGCCTACGCCTCCGCATTCGAGGAGATGAACGCGGGCTTTGTGCATCACGGCGTCGCGATGAACAAGTTCACGGGCTCGAGAGGCAAATCCGGCTCGAACGACGCGTCGGCGGAGTACGTCGGCTATCTTAGGGGCGTGTTTGAAAGAGACGGCGTCATCTGGCAGAGCAGCGAGCTTGGCAGAGTGGACTTGGGCGGCGGCGGAACCGTCGCAAAGTTCATCGCCAACAACAACATCGACACTGTGGATATGGGCGTTCCCGTGCTCTCAATGCACGCGCCGTACGAGCTCGTCTCGAAGGCGGACGTATATTCCGCGCACAAGGCGTTCAGCGCGTTCGTGAAGTAAAGGCTTTCCGCCTTGACTTTTGTATGATATCAACCAAAACGGCAGTTTATATGTCAAAAAACGATATGTAAACTGCCGTATAAGCGTCGGGCGAAATTATGAAGATAGATTTTTCAAATGCTAAGCAGCGCAACGTCCTTTGCATGATCCTGATAGGATCCGCAATGCTCATCAACGCCGCGCTTGCGATCATCAAGATGTACGTCGGGCTGAGCTCAAACAGTCTGACGATCATGCTTGACGCTACAAACAGCTTTCTTGACATAATCACGCTTGCAGTCACGCTCGTCATGTTTTGCTTGCTCTTCATCAAAAAGAGCGCGAAAGCGCCTCACGGCTACGGGCGAGGGGAATATCTTTCCGGCTTTGTGGTCGCTGTCGTCACGGCGTTTATGGGCGGGCTGTTTTTCATCCGCTCCCTCAACAGAATGGCTATGCCCGAGCCCATATGGTTCGGACTTGAAAATTGTATTTTGATAGCGATGGGCGTGCCTTTGAAGCTCGCTATCGCCCTGACCTTTTACTTTTTCAACAAAAAAATCAAATCGGCGGCGCTAAAAGCCATCATGATAGACAGCTTTTTGGACACCGCGATCACCTGCACCGCGCTCGTATCCTTTGCTGTCTCCACGCAGATAAACTATGCGCTTGACGCGATCATCGGGATCGTGCTTTCCATCGTCATCGTCGCCTTTGGCGTGAAAGCCGTCGTCGACAACGTGCGCTACGTCACTGTCGGGGACGTGGGAAGCGAGAGAGCGGCAATTTTCGAGTTGGCAAAGGCGCATGAGCTTGAGTGCGTCGAGGTTTTGGTTCACGACTACGGGTTCAAAAATCACGAGGGCACGGCGAAGGTGGCATTGAGGGGAGACATAACGCTTTTTGAGGCGCAAAAGAGGGCGGACGAACTCGCCGAAGACGTAATGAACAAGACGGGCGTCAAACTTAGCGTGACTTTTGCCGTCAAAGATGAAAATTTTGGGGATTGAAAATCCCTGACGACTATTATATAATGTTAATAACAAAATAAGGGTGGTAATTATGGAAGAAGAAGTCAAAGACGTCTTTGAGATCGACGAGCAGCCTCAAGCAAGCGACGAGCAGTCTCAACAAGACGAGCAACCTCAAGAGAGCGAAAAGCCTGTCAAACAGAAAAAACACAGGAAAAAGCTCACAAAAGAGCAAAAGCAAAAGCGCCTCATCACGGGGCTCAGCGTCACGGGCGCGATACTTTTGGTGCTTGCGATATTCGTCTCGGGCGTTGCGATCGGCAACGTCGTGGGCACGAACGCGCTGCTTAAGCAGGCGAGAAACAACTTTGAAAAGGTGCAATACACCGAGCATGAGCAGATCGCTCCTCAAAGGGACGAAAACGGCTGGTTCTTCGAAGCCCCGAGCGACAGGGAGTTCAAAGTGGTGCAGTTCACCGACGTGCACATCGGCGGCGGCTGTTTCTCTCAAAAGAAGGACACTTGGGCGATGAACGCTGTGGCGACGATGATCCGTCAGGAGCAACCCGATCTTGTCATCATCACGGGCGACATTGCGTATCCCGTGCCCTTCCAGGCGGGCACGTTCAACAACTTGAGCGCAACGAAGATCTTTTCGAATATGATGGAGAGCTTGGGCGTGTATTGGACGTTTGCGTTTGGCAATCACGACACGGAAGCGTACAGCATGTACTCAAGGCGGGAGATCTGCGAGTGGTATGAAGAGCAAAACTTCGAATATTGCCTGTTCGAGCGCGGCTTCAGCGACGACGACGACAAGTTCGGCAAGATAGACAGGGGCTTTGGCAATCACATCATCAACCTCAAAAACAGCGCGGGCAAATATATCAAGTCCTTCGTGATCTACGACAGTCACAGCTACACCGACGGCGACTACTTCGGCATGGCGTGGAAATACGACAACATCCATCAAAGTCAGGTGGATTGGTACAACGAGCAGATGGACAATCTCAAAAAAGCCAACAAAGATCACGGCTTTGAGGACGAATATGTGAAAAATCTCGTGTTCTTCCACATTCCGCTCATGGAATACCGCGAGGCGTGGAAGGCTGTCAAGAATACGCTCGGGGCGGCTCCCGAAAAGGGCGCGACGGCGCTCGTTCCCGCAAGTGACGCAGAGAGCAAGCAAGATGGGCAAGTCGTCTACTATTACGGCAAGATGGGCGAGGCGGAAAAGACCAGAAACGGCGTGCAAAGTTTCGGCATCTTCTGCGGCTACAAGACGGATCGCGTGTTCGAGGAGGGGCTCACGCACAACATGCAGGGCATTTTCTGCGGGCACGACCACTACAACAACTTCTCGATCGAGTATAAGGGCATAAGGCTCACCTACGGCATGAGCGTGGATTATCTCGCGTATCCCGGCATATTCAAGGAGCACAGCCAAAGAGGCTGCACGACCATCGAAGTGAGCGAGAGCGCGTTCAATGTGACCCCGAAGAACTACTACGACGACTACAAAGTGGCTTTCGAAGCAAAATAAGATGATCTTAAGGTAAAATCCGACAATAACAAACTAAGGCGCTGCGATTCACAGCGCCTTAGTTTTTCTCACTTGAAGACCTGTTTGAGAACGACGACCATTCTCAAACTCTCATATGCGAGTGGCGGTGACGATAATTCCTAAAATAAGAGTGTACGCGGCAAAGGGCAAAAGAGAGTGGTTTTTGAGGTATTTGAGGAAAAATTTGATGGAGACAAGTCCCGTGACAAACGCCGCGACCGCGCCGACGACGAGGGGAACGGGGTCAATTGCAACGGGGGTTTTTGTCAGGAACAACTCGCCGCCTTCAAAGAGCGCGGAGCCCAAAATTATCGGGATTGAGAGCACGAAAGAAAACTCCGCCGCTTCGGATTTGTCCACGCCCGCCATACGCATTGCCGAGATCGTTGCGCCGCTTCTCGACACGCCGGGCAACACCGCGATCCCCTGAAATACGCCCGCAAGCAGGCTCGAGCCGCAAGATAGCGGTTTTGCTTTTGACTTGAACACGCGTTCGGAAAGATAGATAAGACACGCAGTCAGGATAAAGCCGAACCCAAGCATCACGCCGTCAAGAAGTGAGGGGAGCAACAGCTTGAAAATGAGCGCCAAAGCGACCGTTGGAATGGACGCCAAAAGGATGTAGCCCGTCTTTTTTTGAAAGGGGTGGCGAAGGAGGGGAAAATAGCTCTTTGCCATAGCGATCAAAGCGGCAAAAAGCGTACCTGTATGCAAAATTATGTTGAAAAACAGGCTTTCCTCGCCCACTCCGAGCTTTTCGAGCAAAAGAAGATGTCCCGACGACGAGATGGGCAAAAACTCGCCCAATCCTTGAACTATTCCGAGCGTCAACGCCTCAAAAATCGTCATATCACCTCAAATAATAAAGCGGAGGGCTTTACTAATAAAACTTTTTCATATATAATGTTTATGTCGACAAACAACAAAATATCATCGCTTTGGGAGGATATATGAAATTAGGTGTGGTAGGATTGCCAAACGTGGGCAAAAGCACGCTGTTCAACGCGATCACAAAGGCGGGAGCGCAAGCCGCAAACTATCCCTTTTGCACTATAGAGCCAAACGTGGGCGTGGTCGCCGTGCCCGACGAGAGGCTCGATAAGTTGGCGGCTTTGTACGACAGCAAAAAAATCACGCCTACGTCGCTTGAATTTGTGGACATCGCGGGACTCGTCAAGGGCGCAAGCAGGGGCGAGGGCTTGGGCAACAAGTTTTTGTCCCACATCCGCGAAGTGGACGCGATCGTTCACGTCGTAAGGTGCTTCGACGACGAAAACATCACGCACGTCGACGGCTCGGTGAATCCCAAACGGGACATCGAAACCATCAATCTGGAGTTGATATTTGCCGATCTCGAGACGCTTGAAAGGCGCATGGCAAAGGCACTCAGCATGCAAAAGGCGGACAAAAAATATCAGGAGGACGTGGACAGGATCACGCTCATGCAGCGCCACCTTGAGGCGGGACAACCCCTTCGCTCCATGCAGGTCGACGAGGACTTCAAAGCGTTCATCGACGCGCAATTTTTGTTGACTTCGAAGTCCGTCATATACGTCGCCAATTGCGACGAGAGCGGGATAGGCGGCAACGACTACACAAAAGAGGTCGAGCGCATAGCAAAAGAGGAGGGCAGCGAGGCTATCGTGCTTTGCGCCAAACTCGAGGAGGATCTGACGACTCTTGCCGACGACGAAAGGGAGCTGTTTATGCAGGAATATGGACTTGAGGAGAGCGGACTTGACAGGCTCGTCAAGGCGTCGTACAAGCTGCTTGGGCTTATAAGTTACCTCACGGCAGGCGAAAAAGAGACCCGCGCCTGGACGATAAAGGCGGGCACGAAAGCTCCTCAGGCGGCTGGCAAGATCCACAGCGATTTTGAAAGAGGCTTCATAAGAGCGGAGATAGTCGACTACAAGACGCTTTTGGAGTGCGGCTCTTGGAACGTCGCAAAGGAAAGAGGCAAGATAAGAAGCGAAGGAAAGGACTATATCATGCAGGATAACGATGTGGTCTTGTTCCGCATAAACGTTTGAAGTTGCACTTTATTTGACAAAAACTGCGCTTTAACACTCGATTTTGCACCAACCGTTTTCAAATAGCTCAAGGGGAAATTATGGCTGAAAAAGGAAAATTGCGCGTCAGCGACAGGATATTCTATTCTCTCGCCACGCTCGGAAAGGAAATTTCCAACGGCATGATAAACACATATTTCATGCTGTTTTTGACTTGTTTTATGGGGCTCAACGGAGTTGCGGTGGGCTTTGCGATGTGCGCGGTGCGCCTCGCGACAGTGGCGTTCGACCCCGTCATGGCTACGATCGTCAACAACACGAAGAGCAAGTTGGGAAAATATCGCTCCTGGCTTTTGGTGGGCGCGTTTGTCAACACGGCTATTTTGGTCGTGACATTCTTCCCGCTTCCTTTTTCGACGCACGTCGCGTGGAAATATGTGTTTTACCTCTTTATGTACGCGCTGTGGTCGATAAGTTACACGGTCGTCGACGTGCCCATGATGTCCATCGTGCCGAGCATGGCGGATACGACGGCGGAGAGGGAGTCCATCTCGAGTCTCTCCAAACTCGTGGGCGGATTTGGCGGCTTCATCATCGGCTCGGGCGGTTCGGTGCTCATCGGCTTGCTTGCGGGAGGACAGACCAATCCCAAAAACTATATGATCGTGGCGATCGTCGGCGCGTCGATATTGATCGTGAGCGTCTTGCTCATGGTGCTGTTCACAAAAGAGCGCTACAGCTTGCCCTGCGAGACGATAAGGTTCAAAGAAGTGTTTTCGATGATCAAAAACAACGATCAGGCGAGGACGTTTTCCGTTTGCAACCTCCTTTTCACTGTGGGTGCGAACGTGGCGATCATGCAGCTCATATACCTCTTCATTTATCAACCGTATCTTGACTTCGGACGGACGTATATAGTGTTCAACGTGGTGGCATGCACGGGACAGGGGCTTGCGATGATCTTTTACTCGCTCATCACAAAAAAGCTCTCGCGACAGAAGGTGTACGGGCTCACATATGTGTTTGCGCTCGTCGGCTTCATATTGATGTTCGCGATGTTCTTTGTGGTGGACAAGCTCAACAACGTCTGGGTGAACGTCATTTTGATCGCGATCGCGGGGTCGCTGCTCATGATCGCAAACGGCATGAATCAAATCAGCTCTATGGTCATGACGACGGATGTCGCGGACTACGGCGAGTTCAAACTCGGAGTGAGATCGGACAGCGCCATCATGTCGCTGCAAACCATTCTTACAAAGACGGCGCAGGCGATCGCGACCCTCATTTTGGGCATAGCGGTCGCGGTGTCGAAAGTGCCCGCGATCAACCTCATGGACAACACCTTCAGCGGCGAGGTCACAAGCAATATGCTGTTGATACTTAGAGTTTTCATGTTCCTTGTGCCCATACCGCTCATGCCGATAGGACTTGCCATCTACAAGCGCAAATATCGCCTGAACGGCTCTTTTTACGACGAGGTCAAGCGCACCATCGACGCCCGTCGCGTCTCAAGCGCACCCGTTTTGGAAGATGCATCCTGTGACGCTTCCGAAACCGTCTTGGAAAATGTATCAAGCGATGCTCCCGAAACCGTTTTGGAAGATACCTCAAGCGAAACTCCCGCACCCATCTTGCAAGAGGGCTCAAGCGATACTCTTTGCGAACAAGCGGCGGCGGATTTTGTCGCCCAAAGCTCATCAGATGTCTTTGAGGGTCCATTAGGTGTTGACGATATAGAGTAACATCGCTTTGGACGGGGCAAACGTAGACGAAAATTGATTTGTTTTCATCAAAAAAAAAAGGCTCTTCGCATTTTGCGAAGAGCCTTTTATAAAACGGCGCTAAATACAAAATGATGAGTTTAGCATGGCATATTGATGGCTTAAACTACAAAATATGCGCATTTACCCAGCTAAGGACATATTAATAATTGTATTTTCCGGCGGCTATTCCCAGCCCAAGATTCACGACTTCGTCATTGTCCGCAACTACCTTAAGTCCGTTCAGTTCAAGAAAAGTCAGCATGACGTAAATGCCTATGCGTTTGTTTCCGTCCACAAAAGGGTGATTTGAAATCAATCCATATGCAAGTCTTGCGGCTTTTTCTTCTTTCGATGGGAAAAGCTCGACGCCATCAAATGTGGCATACACGCTTGAGAGAGCCGAATTCAGCAAATTTTGATCGCGCACTCCTATTGCTCCGCCTGTGGTTTGGGCAAGAATTTGATGTAACAGGAGCACTTTTTCATCGTCAAATAGGATCATTTTGCGAGCTCCTTGAATGCTTCCATATACTTTTGAAGGACGCGCTTTGCAACGACATCGAATTTTTCGTCGTCTGTCAAGTCGATGTACGCGGAATTGTCCATATCGACTATCATATACTTCGGACGGTTGTTTTTGAACACCACGACGCTTCCGTTTTGATTGACCATCTTTGCCACAGCGGAAAAATTTTGATTTGCCGCCGTCATGGAGACTATTTGATTTGTTTTTATCGTCATAATTACCTCGCTAATGTTATTATACACGAAATTAGGATAAAATCAACCTAATTTTCATAATTTACTTATCTTGGCACATCATCAAGCCTTGACTATCTTGAACGCGCTTGCAAAAATGTCCCAAAGTGCGACATGTGTTGAGTTTTTTCGGCACATGGCGGCGATTTTGAATGTATGGCGCGAAAAAAAAAACTCCTCGTGCGAGGAGTTTTTTTGGCGGAAACGGAGAGATTCGAACTCTCGTGACCTTTCGGTCAACCGCATTTCGAGTGCGGCTCGTTGCGACCACTTCGATACGTTTCCGTATTTATTTTCATTTAATCTGTCTTATGTATAGCTGTGACGACTAACTTGCTTTAGCGTTTGCTATTATAAATTAAATCGCCGATTTTTGCAACAGATTTTTTGCATTAGTGAGATTTATTTTCAGATGACCGTGACGCTCTTTGCGAGATTGCGCGGTTTGTCGGGGTTGAGACCGAGCGCGATGGACGCGTTGAGCGCGACGTTTTGAAGGGGGATCTGTGAGATGATCGGATATAGGCGAGCGTCGCTCAATGGGGGCAAATTGATCGTCCTGTTTGCGCCGATGTCGCCGATCGAGGACACGCCAAGCACATACGCCCCTCGCGCTTTAAGTTCGCTGACTGTGGCGGCTATCCGCTCGGAGGGCGTCGTCGCAATGACGATGACCGTGCTTTTTTTGTCTATCATCGCGATCGGACCGTGTTTGAGCTCTCCAGCCGCGTAGGCGTCGCTGAGCCTGTAGGTGATTTCCTTGAACTTGAGCGCCCCTTCGCACGCGGTCACAAAGTCAAACCCTCTGCCAACAAAAAAGAGTTTGCTCTTGCGGATGCGCTCCTCGTATATGTCGTTGAAAAGGACGGAGTTTGCGGCATTTTCAAGATGGGCGAGTTCTTCCTTTGAAAACGGATCGTTTTCGATTGCGCGCTTTGCCATATATAGAGCCATGAGCTGACAGACGTAGGACTTTGTAGCGGCGACGGCGACCTCCGCGCCCGCGTCGATGTTGAGGGTGAGATCGGCAAGGAAGGTTATGCTGCTGCCCAAGACGTTTGTTATCGCAACGGACGGGATTTTGGCGTCCTTTGCCGCCCGCGCCGCGCGCAACGTGTCGGCAGTCTCGCCGCTTTGCGTGATGAAGACGGCTGCAACGCCGTCTCTCAAAAGTCCCTCGTCAAACTCGCTTGCGGGCACGGCGTCGCAATTTACGCTTGAAAAGAGCTTCTTTGCGTATAGCGCGGCATGATACGCCGTGCCCGAACCCACGAACAGCAAGGATTTGTCCTTCAAAACACGTTTCGTGCTTTCAAGCAGAGGGAACACGCTTTTGAAAGTTCTGCTCAGAGCGAGTGGGATCTCGTCTATTTCCGTGCGCATGTGGCAGGAACAGGGCGGCGGGGCGCTTCTTCGGAGCACGATAGGTGTTTTTGTTATGCGTTTGCCGTCCTTGAAGAACATTGCGCCGTCCTTTGTGAGCACCGCGCATTCGCCCTCGTCCACGATGACGACGTCAGATGTGAAACTTGAAATTGCAAGGGAGTCGCTCGCAACGAAGCATTCGCCTTTTGCGCAGCCTACCGCAAGAGACGCTCCTTGACGGAAAAGATAAACGCTATCGTCCCCCTCGCGAAGCGCCAAAAAGCTCGCCGCGCCCTTTAGCCTCTTGCCCGTTTGCTCGACTGCGAGCAGCATATCGGAAATTTGCGGATCGTATGAGCCATCGTCGTTGTTGGCGGCGAGGCGGTTTAACTCAAGCGCAATGAGATGGGCGATGATCTCGCTGTCCGTGTCTGAGGAAAGACTTATCCCTTCATCTTGCAAAATCTTTTTGAGTTCGACAAAATTTTCTATGACGCCGTTATGCACGATGGCGATCGATTTATCAAACGAGAGGTGAGGGTGCGCGTTTTTTTGAGTGGGCTTGCCGTGCGTTGCCCACCTTGTGTGCCCGATGCCCGCGTGAGCGAAGATCGCGGGGAGTTTGCGCTCCAAATTGCAGACGCTGCCGGACGTCTTGAACACTTTGAGTTTTGCAAGATTCAGCGCGATGCCCGCGCTGTCGTAGCCCCTGTACTCAAGCAGCTTCAACCCGTTCACGACGACGTCTTTGGCGTTTCTGTAGCCGACGTAACCAACTATTCCGCACATATTACAATATATGCGTACAACTGAAATTTGCCCAAACGTTCGCGGCGTTTTGACATGAGACCCTCAAGCGAGCGCGGATATTGTCAGGTTTTGAAAAATTTTTGAAAATTTGTTTTGCCTCAAAAAAAAAGGACCGCAAAATTGCGGCCTCAAATATAGTTTGCGAATTGTCACTTTTTGTCCATCCTTTCGTTTGAGTGCTTCGATAGGGAAGTATCGTCGGGTGTTTCTGCCGAATTGGCGTCGGGAGATTTTACGGTAGAGCATTCGGGCGTTTCTTCTGAATTAGCGGCGGGCGTATCATCGGATGGAGCGTCGGTGGGGACGGAGTCCGAGAGAGCCGATTCCGGATAGTAGCCGGTCGCGGGAGCGTGCTTGCTTTTCAGTGTAGTTTTTACAAAAAGTGCGATATGCTTTGACTTTTCCGTCATCCACTTGATGGGATCGTGCCCGAAAAACGCGAGGCATTTTTCGTCGGGAAGCAAAAGTTCCGTGACGAACGTCATGCAGGTCAGCATCAAAAAGAAGGACGGACCGAAGAAGTTCGTGTCTATCATTCCGTACGCGTCAAAGAGCAGCGTGCCCATAAATAGGGCCATTGCCTGCGAGTTGCGACGAAGGGTGAGAAACGTGCGATATCTTGCGATATAAAAGCACAAAAACGCCAATATTCCGACCACGCCCATCGTTGCGAGCACCTGGAGAAGTGTGGAGTGATACCAATACGGCGAGTAGCCGTCCTCAGCCATCTCCCCGAGACGGAAGTCCCAGCCCGAGCCGAAAACGGGGAAGCGCTTGAACACATCGAACGCTTCGGGATACAGCCACTCCGTTCTGCCCGAGCTTGAAAGTCCCTTGTTGAGCATTGCGGACAAGATGTCCACGACAGCGCGCCCGTAGTACGCGATTAAAATCGTTCCGATCGCAAAAATGACGGTTAATGATATCGCAAACGACGCTTTATTGCTCGTTTTTGCCATAACGTACAAAATCATGGCGGGCATTGCGAGCGTGCTGAACAATATAGCTCCCCTCGAACCGGTTGCAAACAGCAACAGATATTCAAGCATTGCCATGAGCGTGAACACGGGCGTAAATTTGTTTTTGCGAATGATGAAGTAAAGCGTTGCGGGTATGCATATCGAAAGCGTCGGCGCGACGTTGTTCGGACCTGCCCAGCCGAGCATGATAGTTTTGAGCTTTATCGCCTCGACGATTGCCTCCTTCGAGCCGAGTTTTGCAAAATATATGACGCATTGTATCATGATGACAAGCCCCATCGCGACGAGCACTTTGAGAAGATATTCCGCATAGGCGGATCTGTCCTCGTCCTCTTTGCTTGTCATCCACATGAACGAGTAGCCGACCGCAAACGCCAAAAACAGTGCGAGCACGGCGATCCTTGCAAGCGCGCTCGTCGCCTTCACTGTGACGCCCGCAAACGCGATGGGAAGGATGATCCCGTAAAGCGAGGCGTGAAAGGTCTTGACTTTTGAGGGGGCAAGCAGCTTGAAGTTGCGCTTGAAAATCGCCGCGTTGACCGCCATTCCCACGATGAGCACGATGACGATGACGAGCATGGGCGCGTAGGCGGAGAGCTCGTGACGATTGGTGCTGATCATGAGCGAGAAGAACATGAATATGCAAAGAAGATGCTTCGTGTCCTTTGAAAAGAACAGAGGCAAAAAGTTGACGGCGCAAAGTATCGGCAGCAAGATTTGCCAAACGTCAAAGCACCACCCCAAAAGAACGACGACCGCGTTAAAAGCTATGAACGCGTCGGAGCGGAGAAAATTGTACGCGACGGTCGCGAAATGCTTTACATCTTGTTTCATATTCGACACAATTATACCTTTTTCTTCGCCTTATGTCCACCAAATAGAGACCGCGAAAACCTTAATTTAACTTTAGAAAATATATATTTTTATAAGTTTTTCCAAAGAAAATAACGCTCGTTGACATAACGCGAGAAATTTGCTATGATAAAAGCAACAAAAATTGCGAGGGAAATATGAGATTTTCGGTTGACAAGGCTTTCATCGACGAGCAAAAAACGATAAAGATAGATAACGTGCGTCTCAGCGTCATCACGGACAGGATATTGAGGGTCGAAAAGGACTTTTTCGAGGATAGAGCGACGCAGATGGTTTTGTGTCGCAACTTCGGCAATCCGCACTTCAGATGCGAAAAAGATGGAGATAAAGTGCTTGTTGTGACAAGATGGTGCACTTTCAAGGTCGACCCAAAGACGCTTTTGGTGAGCGTTATTTTCAAAAACAACAACGAGGTCACGCCCTCCGACGTCGCCAATTTGGGCGGCACGGCGAGGACGCTCGACGGCACGATGGGCAATCTCGGCGATTGGAAAAAGGGAGACAAGAAAAAGGACCGCTTTGGGACGGGCAACATACGAAAGGGCATATTCGCGTCCGACGGCGTGAGCGAGATAGACGACGCGAAGTCGTTTTTGCTCAACGTTGACGGCACGGTCGAAAAGAGAAAGGGCGGAGAGGACAAATATATATTCGCGTTTGGCAACGACTATCTCGGCGGATTGAAGGAGTTTTTCGATCTTACCGGGCACACGCCCGTGCTTCCGAAGTACGTCTTGTCAAACTGGTGGTCGCGCTATCACGCCTACAGCGACAAGGAGTATCTCGCCCTCATGGACAAGTTCATCGAGCGCGACGTGCCTCTCACGGTCGCGACGGTCGACATGGATTGGCACATAGTCAAAAAAGTTCCGCCGTTTTGCGAGTTTCACTCCATTCAAGGGCCGGGCTGGACGGGCTATACTTTTGAAAAGTCGCTTTTCCCCGATTACAAGGCGTTTTTGAAGGAGCTTAAAAAGAGGGGATTGGCGGTCACTCTCAACCTGCACCCCCGCGACGGAGTGAGATATTTCGAGCAGCAATATCCCGACATGGCAAAGGCTGTGGGGATTGATCCCGCAAGCAAAAAGACAGTGCATTTCGATCTTCTCGACGAGAAGTTCCGCAACGCGTATTTCGATATATTGCATCACCCCTACGAGGAGGACGGCGTGGACTTTTGGTGGATAGATTGGCAACAGGGCACGAAGTCCAAACTTGAGGGGCTCGATCCGCTTTGGCTTTTGAACCACTATCACACCCTCGACATCTGCCGCGACGGCAAAAGGGGCGTCATTTTATCGAGATATGCGGGGCTTGGCTCGCACAGATATCCGCTGGGATTTTCGGGGGATACATACGTTTGTTGGAAGAGCTTGAACTTTCAGCCCTACTTCACCGCGCTCGCTTCAAACGCGGGCTACACCTGGTGGTCGCACGACATAGGCGGGCATCTTTTGGGGCACGGCGACAACGAATTGTATCTCAGATGGCTGCAATTCGGCGTGTTTTCGCCCATTTTGAGATTGCATTCCAACAACAAGGGCAAGTCGAAAGAGCCCTGGCTCTACGAGCAGGTGACGGAGATCGCCGAAGATTATCTGAGGCTTCGCCATAGGCTGTTGCCTTATATCTACACCGCAAACGTTCTGACCGCGCGCGAGGGAGTCCCGCTTGTCAGCCCGATGTACTATTACGATTCCGATCCGCGCTCGATGTGGGAGAAATATCGCAATCAATATTACTTCGGCGAGCAGATGCTCGTGGCCCCCGTGACCCGCAAGGGCAAGGATGGCTTGAGCACGGTGAAAGTCTGGCTGCCAAAGGGAAATTACACAAACTTCTTCACGGGCGAGAGGCTCGCGGGGGAGAGAGAGCTCGAAATGACTTGCGCCCTAAAAGACTATCCCGTTTTTGTGAAGGACGGCTCGATCATTCCTCTCATCAAGAGGAGAAAAGGCAACTGCATGGACTTTGACGAGCTCGATATATTGGTGTATTTAGGCGGCGAGAGAGAGTATACGATGTACGACGAGACGGGAAGCGTGCTCTTTGAACTGAAGCGCGAGGGCGAGGACTTTTCGCTTGACATAACGCCGTCAACGGACAGCAAAGTCAAAAGCATGAACGTGAGAGCGATGGGAGACGGCAAGCTCAAAGTGAATATGCACGGGGACGTCGCGTACACCGAGAGCTGAGAGATTTTGCAAAAAAGTAAAGAAATTTTTGAAAATAGATAAAATTTGCTTGACTTATAAAATTATATCTTTTATTATTGTTAAGCATAATTTTTCGAGTTGTTATGTGAAACTAGCCCCTTCGCGGACAATTTGAAAATAATAAATCGGAGGTTAGCTACATGGCTAAGACATTGCCTGATATGGCAAAAAACAACAAGTCTTATATGGCGAAGCCCGGCGAAGTTGAGAGCAAGTGGTACGTCGTGGACGCAACAGGTCTTCCTCTTGGCAGACTCGCGTCTCAGGTCGCGACCATTCTCAGAGGCAAAAACAAGCCCGAATACACTCCCAACGTGGACTGCGGCGACCATGTGATCATAATCAACTGCGAAAAGGTTGTTCTCACCGGCAAGAAACTCGAGGACAAGTATTATCGTTATCACACCGGCTATATCGGCGGACTCAAAGAGATCCAATACAAAAAGCTCATGGCTGAAAAGCCGGACTTTGTTGTGTACAAGGCTGTCAAGGGCATGCTTCCCAAAAACAGTCTCGGCGCAAAGATGCTCAAAAAACTCCGCGTTTACGTCGGCAGCGAGCACAATCATGCGGCGCAGTGCCCCGTTGAGCTCGTTCTCAAAGATAAGGACAGATAAGAGGTAAATTATGGCGACAAAAAAGACCAAAAAAGTTCAATATCTCGGCACAGGCAGAAGAAAAACTGCCATAGCAAGAGTTCGTCTCGTTCAGGGCGAGGGCAATTTTGTCATCAACAAGCGCTCGCTTGAGGAATATTTTCCTCTTGACGACATGAGACTCATCGTCAATCAACCCCTCGTGGCAACGGGCACGCAAAACAAGTTCGACGTGTTCGTCAACGTCAAGGGCGGCGGCTTCTCCGGACAGGCGGGAGCGATTCGTCACGGCATCGCAAGAGCGCTCTGCGTGGCGGACAGCGAAGCATATCGCGCCATCCTCAAAAAGGAAGGGTACTTGACCCGCGATCCGAGAGCGAAAGAGCGCAAAAAGTACGGCTTGCACAAGGCCCGCAAAGCGCCTCAGTTCTCAAAGAGATAACGTTTCAAAGCGCTTCACCCGAAGCGCTTTTATTTTATCCAAAATCCGCCAAATTGCGACCTGTATGCGAAATTTCGCGAGGAAGAGAGGTTTGAAACGCACATTCTCGTAAAATTATGCCGACGTGAGTGAAAGTGTCGTGACATTTTTTTGTGCTTCGTGTAAAATATGCTCGAAAAAAGGAGACAGCATATGACATTTGGCGAAAAACTCAAACAACTCAGATCAAACGCGGGCATGACCCAAGAGGAGCTCGCATGCAAACTGTTCGTCACCCGCACCGCCGTTTCAAAGTGGGAGACCTCGCGGGGATTGCCGTCGATCGACAGCCTCAAGCTGATTTCCGAGCTTTTTCACGTCAGCATAGACGAACTCGTTTTTGACGGCGACGTGAGCCTCGCAAGGTCTCTTGACGAAAAACGAGCGCGAAAAACGTATATTGCGGCAATGATCGCGTTCATTCTGTGCACGCTGCTTTGCTTGCTTTCATATCTTTTGAAGCAGCCGTATATTATAATCGGGGGAGCGGCGCTTGCGATTTTGTATATCGTGCTCGCGCTGCTTTCAAAGCCAAAATACAGGCGGGAGAATATGAAAAAGAACTTCGCCTCGTATATTGCGAGTCGTGTGATAATTTTGCTATTTGCGATCGGACTTATGGTCTCCACTCTCGTTTTGCTGTTGAAACCGTGATCTCAAAAATCATGGAAAACGCTTGGAGACTCTCCTTGATAGCGGGAGTTTTTTAACTTTGTGGGAATTATCTGACAAACACTCATTCAGAGATCTGCTTGATTACGACGGCTACATATTCGAAGCGTACTTATAAAAGGCGGGCACTCATTCAAAGTGTAATTTGAACGGCGACGGCTCTTGTCTCAAACAAGGTTTCGTCGTGTTTTAAGCACAAATGCCAACGACGTCATTGGTGAAATGCTCCCTCAAGGCGTTATTTCGGCGCGAAAAATGATTAAAGCGCGCTTAAGACAAAATAAAATTGCCGAGATTGGAAAAAAACGCTTGCTTAGTTGGGCGTGTGCGTGTATAATAGTTGTACTATTATGTTAATAGTATATTGATTTATCAATATGGAGATAAGTATGAAAAAGAAATTGATTGTTGCGGTTGCTTTGATTGTGATTGTGGCGTTCAGTGTGACACTGTTCAGCGGCTGCGACGAAATTTTCAAGAGGAACGACGTGCGCGACAACACTCAGATCGTCGCCACCGTCAACTACAAGGGCGATTTTGACGCTCAGGTAGATTATGTGTACAAATACGAGTTGGCTTCGAGCTTCAATAGCGCTGCTTCCGTATACCATTCCTACTATGGAATGGGTTATGAGGAGATCGCCGACTATTTGCTCCGCTCCCTTGCTCAGCAAAAGTTGCTGGTCATGTTCGCGAAGGACAGAGTGGCGAAGCTGTTGGGTCTCACCGCCATTCCTAAGGACACGGGAGAGCTCTTGTCCCTCGCCGAGCGCGACAAGGCGATCAAGGACGCAAACGAGAGCTTGCTCAGCGCCGTCAAGTCTCAGGTGACAAGCGATATTACCGAAGACAAGTACAACAGCGGCGTCAACACAGGCGAAGCGCCAAAGGAAGAAGAGCCCGACGAGGAGCTTGGCGAGGACACCGTCACCGTCCGCTTTGACGCGCAAAACGACAGCGAGGTCGAAAAGGTCAAGGTCAACAAAAACTCCAAAGTCAAGGCGATCGACGATCCCACCCGCGACGGCTACACCTTTTACGGCTGGCACGAGGCTCAGCTCGATGAGGGCGGCAAGCTTCAATATAACGACAAAAACGAGATAATTTTGAAAGAAGCCGAGTTCGATTTTGAAACCAAGCTTTCTCAGAACGTAAGTCTTTACGCAATGTGGAAAAAGTTCACGACCCCTCGCACCGAGATGCCCAAAGTCGAAGAGGAGGAGGACGAGGACTACGATCCCGATGTCAACGAAGGCGTCACCCTCACGGACAAGTTCTTCAGCGACGCATATCAAGCGACTTTGCTTGACGAGATCAAAAAGGAAGATATCGTCGAGGACGTTCGCGTGCCCGAAAACAGCACGCTTGACGTCGAACTTCAAAAATATATCGACAGCGCCGTCGACCAGATAGTGGAAAACCTCAAAAAGAACCTCTATCTCTCAACCGTCGACGAGTGCTACGACTATTATCTCAACAACCAATACGAGTCCTTGTTGGTCACCCGCCTCGAGCGCATGCTCGGAGAGAGCGCGACCGTGTCTCAGGCGGAGATCGACGCGGAGTTTGCCCGCATAGTCGAGCAAAACAAGCTCTCGTACAGGGGCAGCACGACGGCGTATTCAAGCGCGCTCAC
>CANQAA010000013.1 GCA_947589395.1 uncultured Clostridia bacterium | reverse complement strand
CGTTCATTTTTAGCTTTTACTTCGGGCGGGGTTTTTGGTATTGCAAGGTTTAAGATAATTTGATATAATGTGTTTATCAATATTGAATTATTGAAAAGGGGAAAACTTATGGACAATGACGAACTTCAAATTCAACCCGACATTGCGGTTGAAGGGGCGGAGTCTGATGTCGAGGACGTGATGAACGTGGGCGAGAGGCTGTCAAAGCGCAACTTCTTTATGTTCCCGCTGGGCACATTCGGCAGAGACTTTTTGTACAACTTCTTCAACGGCTACTTGCTCTCTTTCGTGCTGCTCACCAAGACGCTCACGACAGCGCAATTCAGCATGATCACGGTGATCATCGTGCTCGCGCGCATTTTCGACGCGTTGAACGACCCGATCATGGGCTCTATCGTTGAGAACACGCGCACGCGGTGGGGCAAGTATAAGCCGTGGCAGCTCATCGGCGCGGTGCTGACGGGCGGCGTGATAGTGGCGCTGTTCACCGTACCGCTGGACGGCTGGGCATTCATCGGCTTCCTTGCGTTTGCGTACTTCATGTTTTCGATCACGTTCACAATGAACGACATATCGTATTGGGGCATGATGCCGTCGCTCACGTCCAACCCGGACGACCGCAACAAGCTGACGTCCTTCACCCAGCTCGTATGCAGCGCGGGCGGCGGACTTGCGGGCTTGCTCGTGCCGCTCTTCACGGTCGGCGACATAGCGCAGGGGCTTGGGCTCGGCGCGGTCAAAGGCTACGCGTTGATGTCCGTGATCGTAGTCATACTCATGGTCGGCTTCCAACTCTTCCCGATCTTGGGCGTCAAGGAAAAGCCGTTGCCTCCAAAGGGCGAAAAGGCGGCGGAGCGCACCAAACTCAAAGACCTCTTCAAGGTTTTGTTCCACAACGATCAATTGCTTTGGTGCACGCTGGTCATGCTGATATGGAACTTGATCTCCGGCATAGCGGTGGGCAACCTGCTCACGTTCTACATATACTTTGAATTCGGCTACGAAGGCATGCTCGGCACGGTTTTCAGCGTGGTATATGCGGTGCTGTCCGTCGTGTTCACGCTGTTCTATCCGTGGTTCTCAAAGAAGCTCGGGCGCAACAGGACCCTGTATAGCTGCGGCATCAGCCTCATCGTGAGCTACCTCTTGCTGATGATCGTGGGCCTCGCGTGGAAGAACAGCGTGGGCGGAGGATTTGAGATCATGGGCATGTACATCACGCCCAAGTTCCTCGTGATGGCGCTGCTTTACGGGTTCACGGGTTGGTCTACGGGCTTTTATATGATCATGCTCATCAACATGGCGAACACCGTCGAATATAACGAGTGGAAGACGGGCAAACGCGACGAGGCGGTCATATTCTCGCTGCGTCCCTTCACCGCGAAGATGGGCTCCGCGCTCACGCAAGGCATTGTGTCGCTCGTGTTGCTCGTGACGGGATCGCTTGTGTACACCAACAAGATCTCCGAGCTTGAAAACGAGGGCACGAGACTCGGACAGGATATGTCCGAAAAGCTCAAGGCGCTCGTCTCAACCATCGACGAGCCCACAAAGATGAAGTTGCTCGCGTGCATGTGCGCAATTCCAATCGTGCTCATGGCGATCGCGCTTGTCATCTACAAGCTCAAGTGCAAGCTCGACGAGCCAACCCTTGCAAGAATGATAGAGGAGACCGAAGCGCGAAAGGCAGCCCAAGCCGCGCTTGACGGCGACGCCGCCTATGACGACTATGCCGCGCTCGATGAGCCTGCTCCCGCCGACGTCTACATCGAAGGCGAGACAGCCTATGACGACGCGCAACTCCAAGCGCCCGAAACGTTTGCGCTTGCCGCCGACGAGACAGCCGAAACAATTTCGGAAACGCCCGCGCCCGACGAAAAAGTTGAAGCAACTTCCGAGACCGCCGAAGTTGCTCAAGCCGAGCCCGCAGACGAGGCTAACCCGGCAGAGCAGGAGTAAGAGATAACGCAACTTGAAACACGCCTCGTGTTTTTGACGCATACGAGAAAAGGAGCTTGCCGCTCCTTTTCTTTTTGCCGTACTCTTTTGCGTAAGGCTTTTGTTTTGCAAATGAAATTCAGGCGTTTTCTTTCAACATTTGCCGCACATAATCAAAATCTTTGTATTTGACATAGACGAGATAGCTCTCGAGCGGCAGCGCGAACTTTGATCGAAAGCCCGTGCCGTAAGGCATGAGCACGCAATCTATGCGTTCGCTTTCCAAATTGCGTTTGAGATTTTCCCCGCAAGCTCTGTCCACTTGCGCGACAAGACAAAAATCGTCGTCACGGACGGCGCGCAGCTTTTTTCGTCCGCACTTTGGACATCTATCCTCGCTGAAAGCGACGTTGCATCTCTCGCAAAAGTTCATATTCCGCCTTGACCTATCATTTCAATTATACCATAAACTCGCATGGCAATCAAGCCGCTTCGCCGTCGTTTCCGCTTTCGCTTAAACTGTTGAAGAAATTTTCATATTGCGTTTTGTACACCCGATATCTTGTTGTGTCCAATTCCCCGTCGGTGCATATTACTTTGATTGACTCCAAAATATTCCATGCATTTTCACATTTGCAGTGAGCTACTCTTGCGGGGTCCCCGTTTAAACATGAACATGTTTTAATGGGGCATTTCTCGGGGCCCCATTAAAACGCGTATGCGTTTTCATGGGGTTATAAAAATAAGGTGCGCCGCTATGAGCGACGCACCGCAACTTGCCTTCGCCCATAGGTTGCGCCACCATCAAATATCTGTGGAAGAATCATACACACAAATAATGAGCATGGCAAAAATTGCCGTAGCAAGTGTGTAATATGATTTTCCCACTTTGCCTCACAGAGTATTCAGATGATGTCGCAAGGCTATTCTAACATTTTTGAAATGCTAAAGCAACAATTTGCAAAAAATTGTCTCAAAGCGCCTCTATTTATATCGTTATTTTATATATATAATACAAAACATAATAAAAAACATTTGACAAAAGCGCGAATATTTGATAAATTATAGGTCGAGCCGCTCGGAAGTGGTTTAAGTCGCTTTGCGCACCACGACGGCGAGACTGGTCAGAGGAGGTATTTATGTACGCTATTGTTGAAAGCGGCGGAAAGCAGTACAAGGTAGAGCAGGACATGCTCGTGAAGGTGGAAAAGCTCGACGCCAACGTCGGCGACACCGTTGAGCTCAAGGCTCTGCTTGTGGCGTCTGAGGACGGCACGCTCACGGGCGCGGACGCGGCGGGTGCAAAGGTCACCGCAGTGGTCAACGCGCAGGGCAAATTCCCCAAAGTGCTTGTGTTCCATTACAAAGCCAAAAAGCAAATCAGAAAGCGTCAAGGCCATCGTCAGCCCTACACAGAGCTGAGGATCGTCTCAATCGAGGCATAATGGTCAAGGTAGTTTTCAAGGTGATCGACGGCAAATTCGTCGGAGTGGAGTGCGACGGGCACGCCGAGTACGCCGACGAAGGAGAGGACATCGTCTGCGCGGCGCTCAGTTCGGTCGTGCAAACGGCGGTGCTCGGAGTTATGCGCATAGTCGGCGTGAACATCGGCTATGAGGTGGACGACAAGAGAGGTTATCTCAAGGCGATACTTCCCCGCGACATAACCGACAGCGACCTGCATGACGCCGACGTCATCTTCAAAACAGCCTACTTGGGGGTGTCCGACCTCTATGAAAATTATTCGGACTTCATTTCTTTGGAGGTAAAATAGTATGTTCATCAAAATACAACTTTTTGCTCATAAAAAGGGTAGCGGTTCATCCCACAACGGGCGCGAGTCTGCCGCAAAGCGACTCGGACCCAAGCGCGCGGACGGACAATTTGTGCTTGCCGGCAACATCCTCGTTCGCCAAAGAGGCACAAAATACCATGCGGGCAACAACGTATCGATCGGCAAAGACGACACACTGTTTGCGCTTATCGACGGCGTCGTAAAGTTCGAGCGCGTCGGCAAGGACAGCAAGCAAGTCTCCGTTTACGCGGTGGAAAATTGACAGCGAGCGCCGTCGACGACGGCGCTTTTCTTATGCAAAGTTTCGAGGTTGAAAAAACTCCTTATTTTGACGTCGCCATGACGCTCGAGTGCGGGCAGGTGTTCAGGTTCGTGAAGATCGAGGACGGATATAGGGTGATGGCAAAGGACCATATCGCCCTTGTGCACGACAAGAGCGACCGCTACGTCATCGAGTGCGACGACCCCGACTATTTCAAAAGATATTTCGACTTTGAGACGGATTACGCACTTGTGCAGTCAAAATTCAAGGATAAAGTGTTTGTTGAGTCCGCGATCGAGTTTGGACGCGGCATCCACATCTTAAGGCAAGACCCCGTCGAAACCATCTTTTCCTTCCTCATATCCCAAAACAATCACATCCCGCGCATCAAGGGCATAATAGAAAAAATTTGCTCCGCGATAGGGGAGGACAAGGGAGGCTATCACGCCTTTCCCACGCTTGAAAGTCTGGCGGCGCAGGACGAGAAATTTTTTGCCGAGTGCGGGGCGGGATACAGGGCAAACTATCTCTGCCGGGTGGCAAAATCGCTGACTCACGAAAATATGGAGGAGTGGAAAAAGCTCGGGACTGACGAGCTAAGACAAAAGCTCATGTCCCTTCACGGCGTCGGAAGAAAAGTTGCGGATTGCATACTGCTTTTCGGTTTTTCGCGCTTTGACGTCTTCCCGGTGGACACCTGGATCAAAAAAGTTTTCTCGGAAGAGCTCCCCGATATGTCTGCCGACAAAATGTCGGTTTTATTGGTACAAAAGTACGGTCAATACTCGGGTTTTGTGCAACAATGGCTTTTTTATTATAAAAGAGAAAAAAAAGTATAGACAAATCAAAAGTTTTGTTATAGAATAAATATATAATCAGATTGGCGGAGAATTTCCGCTGAAAGGAGAAGTTTATGGCAACAAACAAGAAGTATGTTGTTCTTGCTGACATCGAGAGCGTGAGAGTCCCGTTTGCGACCTTTGCGTCTGCACTTGAGGAGCTGTCCCGCTACGGCGAGATCGCGGGATGCAAGTTCTACGGCTATTCCGCAAAGCGCACGAAGGACTACGGCGAGTTCATTCAGGAAAACAGCTATGACGCGCTTTCCGCTCTCCCCAAAAAGAGAAAGGGCAAATTGGATCTGCGTCAGGTCATCGACGCCGCTCGTCTCGCCCAGTTCCCGAACATCGACGGTTTCTTCATCATCTACGGCAACGGCGATATCACTCCGCTCATTGCATACCTCAAGGCGTACGGCAAGGACGTTGTCGCGGGCGTTATCGAGCCTGACAAGAACTCGGCGCTGTGCAACAAGGTCATCTACCTCGATCCCAAAGCCACGTCTCAAACCGTGCTCGGCGCAGGCTACAAGCAGGTCGCGGCTCAAGCTCCCGTTCAAAGGCAGCCCAGACAGCAACAAAGACAAAGACAGACCGAGCCTCAACAATACGTTCAGCCCGCTCCCGTCCCGCAGCCCGTGCAACAGCCTGTGCAACAGCCCGTTCAGCCTCAGTACATCTATGTGCAACAGCCCGCTCCCGTTCAGCAACCCGTTCAACAGCCGCAACAGACTGCCGCGAAGAGCGACGATCAGGCTATGGCAATGCTGCTCGAGCAATTCAGCAAGATCCTGAGCAACGAGTAAGTTTTTCAGTTTGTGAGAAAAAAGCATACTTTCGGGTATGCTTTTTGTCGTTATCAAGAACGCGTCCCGCGCAAGTTCGCGCGCGCATAACTTAATGGGAAAATGATATAAACATTGATAGAAAAACGCGATGCCAAAGTCTAACCTGCGTCGCGTTTTTGCCATATGAGTTGAGTTTTTTACGTTTGAATTCCGCCTGTTCCCTTAAAACTTAAGCGGAGAGGAGTTCTTGTAGGTGCAAAATTTGATGGAGTAGCCCGAGTCGACGATGGGAGGTTCTTCGCTTTCGCATGTCCAGTTGTCAAGCCGGTCGAGGTTTTCAAAGAACACGGTCGCGCCGCCGTCGGCATCCACTTTTGTGATGATCGCCTCCTCGCAATAGGGGAGCATGGTCCTGTACATCATCGCGCCGCCTATCACAAACGCTTCGTCGGGGTCGTGGCGCTTTATCAAATCAAAAAGCTCCTCGAGCGAGCGCGCGAGCAGATAGCCCTTTTCGTTTGCGTCCTCGTCGCTGCCTTGAGGATAGAGGACGATGTTCGTCCTGTTTTTTAGCGGCATGCCGTTTGGAAGAGAGAGAAGGGTGTTGTAGCCCATCATCACGGTTTTGCCCTTCGTGTGTTGCACAAAGTGGCGCATGTCGGCTTTGAGGTCGAAGAGCAGACCGTTGTTTTTGCCTATTCCCCAATTTTTGTCCACCGCGACGATGAGTTTCATATCGCCACCTCGATTTTTTTGTCGAGCTTTGTGAAGCGGTAGTTTTCAAGCTCGAAGTCGTCGACGGTGAAGTCGTAAAAATTTGTTATATCCTTGTTGATCTTGAAAGTAGGCGCTGGATATTGCGGATTTTTGAGGATCTGCTCGACTATCGGAATGTGGCGGTCGTAGATGTGCGCGTCGCTTATCACATGCACGAGTTCGCCCACCTCAAGCCCGCTCACCTGCGCGAGCATGTGCACGAGCACCGCGTATTGCACGACGTTCCAGTTGTTTGCGGTGAGGGTGTCCTGACTGCGCTGATTGAGTATCGCGTTCAGCTTGCCCGCCGTCACGTTGAAGGTCATGGAGTACGCGCAAGGGTAGAGGTGCATCTCGTGAAGGTCCTGAAAGTTATATATGTTTGTCATTATTCGCCTGGACGCGGGGTTGTTTTTCAAGTCGTAGAGCACCCTGTCCACCTGATCGAACTCGCCTTCGGGGTAGACGTGCTTGACTGAGAGTTGATAGCCGTACGCCTTGCCGATCGAGCCGCTCTCGTCCGCCCAGCTGTCCCAGATGTGAGAGTGCAGATCGTGCACGTTGTTGCTCTTTTTTTGCCATATCCACAGCAACTCGTCAATTGCGGACTTGAACGCCGTGCGCCTTAGAGTTATGATGGGGAACTCCTTTTGAAGATCGTAGCGATTGACCACGCAAAACTTCTTTACGGTGTGCGCGGGAGTGCCGTCCTCCCATCTTGGGCGAACGTCCATACCTTCGTCCGAAACGCCGTTGTCGATGATGTCGCGGCAGGTGCTGATGAACAATTTGTCGGCTAAACTCATTTTGACCTCATTTAATTTAAGGCACTTTATCCATGCATATCGCACGGATAAAGTGCCGAAATTGTTGAATTAACGCTTATTCTTCTATCTTGAGACGGTCGTTGATGGACTTGACGAGCTCGACGGGGATCTTGACGACGGCTCTGTCGTAAGTGACGAGGCCGTTGATCTCCTCCTCGACATCGCTGACCTGCGTGTAGACGGTTGCGCTGAGCCCCTTTTTGATGTTGGGAATGATGCGCTTTTCATACAGCTTCTTGTACGCTTCGGCGAGTTTTTCGGGGGTGCGGAACACCTTGTAGCCGAAAGTCTTGGTGCTGAACATATGCCCCTTTGTCTTGAGGGAGTATCCGCCGAACTCGGAGAGGATCACGCAGCGGCGCTTCTCCTTGTGGATGCGGATGGGCTTGAAGTATATGTGCAAGCTCTTGACGTCCGAACTCTTTTTGCCCTGATCGTTCCAGCCCGACACGCTGTCGATGAGACGGGTGGGATCGAGCTGCTTCATCTCATTGACGATGCGCACGGAGTCAAACTGTCCCCAGCCCTCGTTGAAGGCGACCCAAGTGGAAAGCGACACGCAATTTTTGAGGTGATTCATCGTGATCTTCACCTCGCGCTCGAACTCGTCGCGGCTCTCCTGCGCCTCGCGGGCGAGTTTTTTGTACGCCTTCGGGTTGTTGTCCTTGATGTGGATGCCGATGAAGGGAAGTATGCCGATGTACATCATTTTGTACTTCGTGCCGCCCGTGACCATATCCTGCCACACGAGGACGCCTTGCTTGTCGCACTCGTAATACCACCTTAGCGGCTCGATCTTGATGTGCTTTCTTATCATGTTGAAGCCCATAGACTTCAGCATGCGCACGTCGCTCGCAAGCGCCTCGTAGGACGGGGGAGTGAGCATGCCGTCCGACCAATAGCCCTGATCGAGCACGCCCGTTTGGAAGTAAGGCTTGTTGTTGAGGCCCATTCTGATGATGCCGTTTTTGTCCTTGACCCAGCTGAACTTGCGCATTCCGAAGTAGGAGTGAACAATATCCGTGCCCACGAGGAAGTGAATGTCATAGAGTTTTGGGTTTTCGGGAGACCACAGCTCGAACTCGGGCATGTCGAGGTCGACCTCGCTGCCCTTGCACGCCGCCTGAACGATGGGCTTTTTGTGACCTTCCTCGTCCTTGTCAAGCACGACGATGAGCACCGGGGCTTCCTCGTTGGACTTTTCGAATTTGATGTGCACTTGCTTTTTGTCGATGTCGGGTACGATAGTTACGTCCTTGAGATAGACCTCCGGGACGCTTTCAAGCCACACGGTCTGCCAGATGCCGGATTGGGGAGTGTACCAGATCCCGCCCCTCTTCAAGGACTGTTTGGCGTGGGTGTGATAGCTCGAATCCGACGGGTCCGTGACGACGACGTCGATGACGTTTTCGCCCTCGACGATGAAGTTTGTGACGTCAAGGCAGAAGGGCATATATCCGCCCGTGTGATTGCCGACGGGCTGTTTGTTCAAAAACACGCCGCAGATCATATCGACTGCGTCAAAATGCAAGAAGGTGTGCGCCTTCAAAAATCCTGCGGGAACTTCGAAAGTGCGATGATAATAAAGCACGTCGTCCGGCGTGACTTTTGCTCCGTCCTTGACGCCGGAAAGCAGACTTTCGGGAGAGAAGGGCACGAGGATCTCGCCCTGATAGCTCTCGAATTTTTCATTTTGCTTCAATATGGCGTATTCCCATTTTCCGTTGAGGTTCAAAAAGCTGTCCCTCGCAAATTGGGGACGGGGATACTCGTCAAAGGGTATTTCGCCCACTTCAAACGAGGTAGGTAATTTCACTGTTTTCATATAACTCCTCCAAATTTAGTATATTATAACACAAAATTTCACTATCTACAATAGGATTTTCCAATTTCGGCTGGATTTTGACAAATTATTTTGAAAAAAATAAAAATGAGCGCGAGCGCTTTCCTTTTTTTCGACTATGTGATATAATGTTCAAACCGAAGTTTATTATATAAACTTTTCGACCAAATCGCTTCGGAGGTCAAAATGAATCTCACAATTTTATCCGACGTTCACGGCTCTGCCGAAAATCTTCAAAAGGCGCTCGACGCGAGCAGGGACAAACTTTCGTCCTCGACCCTCGTTTTGCTTGGGGATATATATAATCACGGCCCCCGCAACCCTCTTCCCGAAGGTTACGCGCCCATGCAAGTCGCAAAAATTCTGAACGCAAAAAAGGACGATATCATCGCCGTCAAGGGCAATTGCGACAGCGAAGTGGACGAGATGATAAGCGAGTTCAAATTCGTCGCCGGATGCTATCTCGAAGAGGACGGCAAAAGGATATATCTGACGCACGGGCACAAGTGCAATGCGGATTTCCCCAACGAGCAACTTAGGGCGGGCGACGTCGTGCTTTACGGGCACTTTCACAGGCCCTCCGTCAAAGACGTGGACGGGGTGAAATACGTCTGCGTTGGCGCGGTCGGCATGAGCCCGGAGGGGGTCGAAAAGACATTCGCGACGATTGAAAACAACAAGCTGACCATATGGACTCTCGAGGGCGAGCTCGTGGAAGAGACAGAGATATAACAAGATACAGGTGCGCATTTCGTAACAAATTTATCGACGCATACATCTAATGATCGTGAGGTGGAGTATGGTTGAAGAGCTCAGACTTCTTTTTGAAAATCATGACTATGAGGGAGCTGCCGAATTTGTGAGGCGCGAGGACGCGAGCGACGTCGCCGCGATAATCGCCGAGCTTGACGAGCAGGACGTCCTTCCTTTTGCGCGCGCTCTTGACAGCGACTTTCTTGCCGACATAATGGTGCTTCTCGACTCCACGCTTCAACAAAAGCTGATCGCGGAGTTGCACGACGACGAGTTGCAGGAGGTCATGGAGGACATCTCCGTCGACGACACGGTCGAGATCATGGAGGATATGCCCACCGAGCTCATTCAAAAGATCGCCGAAGAGGACGAAATTTTGAAGCTCCTCGAGGAAAAGAAGTTCAATATACTCAAGCCCCTTCTTGCAGAGATGAACGAGATCGACCTCGCCGAAGTCTTTGAAAGCGCAAAGGAAGAGGACTTGCCCATTTTGTTCAGGATACTCCCAAAGGACCTCGCGGCGGAGGTGTTCGTCGAGCTTGACAGCGACACAAAGCAAAAACTTCTCATCAAGCTCTCTGACAAGGAGATCAAGGCGGTCATGGACGAGCTGTTTCTCGACGACACGGTCGACCTTGTCGAAGAGATGCCCGCAAACGTAGTGAAGAGGTTGCTTGCGCTCAGCGACGTCGAGACGAGAGCGTACGTCAACGAGATATTGAAATATCCAAAGGACAGCGCGGGCAGCATAATGACAATCGAGTTCGTCTCGCTGCGCCCGGATATGACGGTGGAGATGGCGTTCAACCACATCCGCGAGACCGCGATAGACAAGGAGACCATCTACACCTGCTACGTCACGGACGAGACGAGCAAACTCATCGGCCTCGTCACCGCAAAAGACCTCATGCTCGCAAAAAACGACGCGAAGATCGGCGACATAATGGAGGACAACGTCATTTACGCCCACACCCTCGACGACAAGGAGGACGTCGCAAGAAAGATTTCCGACTACGGCTTTTTGGCGATCCCGATAACGGACAGGGATATGCGACTCGTGGGCATAGTGACCGTCGACGACGCAATCGACGTCTTGCAGGCGGAGAACACGGAGGACATCACCAAGATGGCGGCTATCGTGCCCGACGCCAAGCCCTATCTCAAGACGAGCGTCTTTTCCGTTTGGAAAAACAGGATCCCTTGGCTTTTGGTGCTCATGATCAGCGCGACGTTCACGGGGCTTATCATCAACAAGTTCGAAACAAAACTCAATGCGATAAGCCCGGTGCTGTTTGCTTGCGTGCCTATGCTCATGGACACGGGCGGCAACAGCGGCTCTCAGGCGTCCGTCACGGTCATACGTTCGCTTGCGCTCGGGGAGCTGAGCACGTCGGACTTTTTCAAGGTGATGTGGAAGGAGTTCCGCTCCTCGCTGCTCATCGCCGCAACGCTCGCCGTCGCTTGCTTTGCAAAACTTATGATAATCGACAAACTCATATTCGGCTTTGACGGCTACACTCCCGGTCTTTGCGCGGTGGTCACGCTCGCGATGTTCGTGACGGTCGTGCTCGCAAAGTTTGTGGGTTGCATATTGCCTATGGTCGCCAAAAAATTGAAGCTCGACCCGGCGGCGGTCGCAAGCCCGTTTATCACGACCATCGTGGACGCCGTGTCCTTGATCTTGTTCTGTCTGCTCTCGGTCGCGATTCTCGGCTGATAAGGGCTAAAAACATAATTTGAACATTTTGCGCCTGCACATTGCAAGCGCTTTTTTTTGTGCGAACAAGCGGAGCGAAAACGAACAAAGCGAAGCAATAGCTTGAGTCGAAGCGGGGCATAAATGCAGACAAAACGGGGCATATGCGCGAGACTTAAAGCGGAACTTATGCGCAAGCAAAAGTTTATGCGCCCGCGCAACTCAAAATATATATGCGCATGGGTTTATACGAACGTAGTTTGATATGAGCATATTTTTAAGTGCGTATGTGCATAAATATTCAAAAGAACTTATGTTGATATATGCAAATATCGCGTATGAGTATCGCGTATGAGCAAATACCGCGCATGCGCATATGGGGATATGTCGCATTGGGTGACTTGGGTATGCGTTGATGACTTGAGCTTGCGTTGGGGGAATTGAACATTGTTATTGGACTTCAGCATCGCGTTGGGGGATAGAACATCGTTCTTGGACTTGAGCGTCGCTGAGCGGATATATGACGACGCGTTGAGCGGGGTATGATTGTGCGTTGAGCGGGTGATTTGATGATGTGCGCAACTCGTTCGCCTGAAAATTCGAAAATTATATCCCAAGTGTTGCAATAGAGCAAATTGCATGCTACAATATAATCAAATATATCCCCAAATCTTTGGAAGTAGTAGAATCTTGCGCGTTAAGTGCCGCCTGAACGGGGGGTGTCAGCGGACGAAAAGCAAACGCTTGCGGTGCATCATTCACTCCCGCTTCTTGTTGCGAGCAGTGCTTCTGAGGAGGTGCTGTTTTATTTATCTTGAAGCATTGAAATATATAAGTCGCATATCCGGCGCGGGTTCGGACTACGGCATAGAGCGCATGCGGCGGCTGCTCGACTTGCTCGGTTCTCCCGACGAGGGACTGAGGATAGTGCACGTTGCGGGCACAAACGGCAAGGGCTCCGTCACGGCGTATCTCACGTCGATCTTTTTGAGCGCGAAGATGAAGGTGGGCACCTACAATTCCCCATCTGTTTTCAAATATAACGAGAGATGGCTCATAGACGGCAGTCCCATAGGTGACGAGGAGCTCGCAAGCTATATCTTTGCCGTGAAGGACGCCGTTGACAAAGAAAATTTGTCCGCGCCATTTGCACCAACTGTGTTCGAGGTGGAGACCGCAGTCGCCTTGCTCGCGTTCAAGGACAAGGCGGTGGACGTCTGCGTGCTGGAGACGGGCTTGGGCGGCAGATGGGACGCGACCAACGCGGTCAAAAAAAAGGAGCTTGCCATCATCACGCCGATAGGGCTCGACCACACCGAGATCTTGGGGGACACGCTGGGAAAAATTGCCGAAGAGAAAGCGGCGATAATAGACGGCAACGCGGTGACTTTGAGGCAGTCCGAAGAAGTCATGCGCGCGCTGAGGAGTCCGTTCAGATTTGAAAACGGAAAAAAAAGATATATGCCGTGCTCATTGAGCGTAACAAGCGAGCCGCACCTCATCTCGAGCGATCTTTCGGGACAGCGCTTCGAGTTTGAGGGGGAGACGTACTCGATCAAGATGCTCGGCAAGCATCAGATCTCAAACGCCTCGCTCGCGATCCGGGCGGCAAAAATGATGGGTATCAATGATGAGGCGATAAAGAAAGGTCTGCAAAACGCCGTCTGGCACGCGAGGTTTGAGGTGATAACATCGCAAAATAACAGGTTTAACGTCGAAATACCGCAGGATAAAACGCTGATTTTGGACGGAGGACACAATCCGCACGGGGCAAAAACTCTCGTTGAGGCGACCAAGTTTTACTTTGAAAATGAGCGCGTTCACCTCGTGCTCGGGATACTGAAGGACAAGGACGTGGACGGCATTGTCGAGCTTTTGTGCCCGATAGCTGTGAGCGCGACGGCGGTGACTCCAAGCTCACCGCGCGCCCTTGACAAGGAAATTTTGAAGAAAAAGGCGGAAAAATATCTGCCGTGCGACGTCTCAAATTCCGTGACGGAAGCGGTTAAAGCGGCGATGAAAAGAGACGTCGACGTTGTGATTTTGACGGGATCGTTGACTTTGTTCAAGGACCTTGAGGAGAAGATATGACAGACGCAAAAAAGATCGAGTTGGCAACAAGAATGATCCTCGAAGCGATAGGCGAGGACCCCGAGCGCGAGGGGCTCAAGGACACGCCCGCAAGGGTCGCAAGAATGTACGAGGAGCTCACAAAAGGCTACGATATGGACGAAAAAGAGGACCTGTGTCGAGTTTTTTATGCGCCGGGCAGCGAACTTGTCGTTGAAAAGGACATAACGTTCGCCTCCACTTGCGAGCATCATCTCATGCCGTTTTTCGGCAAGGTGCACATAGGATATATTCCTTCGGACAAGGTCGTTGGGCTAAGCAAACTCGCGCGGGTTGTGGACGTCTTTTCAAGGCGGTTGCAACTTCAGGAGAGGCTGAACAGGCAAATCGCCGACGCGATATTCAATGAGGTAGGGGCAAAGGGCGTGTACGTCGTCATCGAGGCGGAGCACACCTGCATGAGCGTTCGCGGGGTCAAACGCGTGGGCGCAAAGACCCTGACTTCCGCCACTTGCGGGGAGTTTCCCGACAGTTTGAAAACGCTTGTCTATGCAAACGGGATATAATTTCAGATTGGGAAACAAGATCTTCTCGGGCGGCACGCACGTCATGGCGATCGTCAACGTCACTCCCGACAGCTTTTTTGAGGGGAGCAGGGCGAGCTTGAACGACGTTGCGAGAAGGGCTCTTCGCGCTTACGAGGACGGCGCGGAAGTCGTGGACGTGGGCGGTCAATCCACCCGTCCGGGCGCAAAGGCAGTCTCGTGCGAGGAGGAGCTTGCAAGGGTCTTGCCCGCAGTGAAGGCAATAAGGCGCGAATCGAATATGCCTATATCCGTCGACACGTTTTATCCTTCCGTTGCGGAGGAGTGTTTGAAGGCGGGCGCGGACATGATAAACGATGTGAGCTGTCTTAGCTTTGAAAAGATGCCAAAGATCATCAAAAAATACGGCGCGTCGATATGCGTTATGAGCGACGCAAGAGAGGCAAAAGGCGAGCTTTTGGAGTTCAAAAGGCGCTCGCTCGAGCTTGCCGTGAACAAGCTGCTTATGGCGGGAGTGAAAAAAGAGCGCATTCTGCTTGACGGCGGCATAGGGTTCAATCGCTCGAAAGAGGAGGACTTTCTTTTGATGGAGCGCTACGGCGAGCTCATGGCAAAGTTCGACCTTCCTTTTTTGCTTGGAGCGTCAAGAAAGTCCATGTTCGGCGGGGACGTGAAGGACAGGCTCGCCCCTACCTTGAAGAGCACCGCCTACGCGCATGAGCTCGGCGTGTTGTTCGTGAGAGTTCATGACGTAAAAGAAAATGTTGAGGTTTTGAGATGCAAATAATTCTGAAAAATTTTGAAGTTTTGGCGCGGCACGGCGTGAACGCGGAAGAAAAGGTGAACGCGCAGCGGTTTTTGATCAGCGCGAAAGTCGTCGTTGACGAAGTCGAGCGGGACGACGTCGAGTGCACCGTCAGCTATTCGCATGTGAAAAAACTCGTGAAAGCGTATACGGAGGAAAATTGCTTCGATCTCATCGAGACGCTCGCGGACGGGCTTGCAAAGGGCATACTCCTCGCCTTTCCTCTCGCAAGGGAGGCGGAAGTCGCCGTCAAAAAGCCGGACGCCCCCATGAGCGGCAAATTCGACTACGTCGCCGTCGTCGCTTCAAGAAAGTGGGAGAGGGCGTATCTGTCGCTCGGCTCGAGCATGGGAGACAAAAACGCATACCTCGATATGGCAATTTCAAGCCTCTGCGTCGATGGAGTGAGAAACATAGTTGAGAGCAGCCGCATAGTTTCGAGCCCGTACGGCGGAGTCGCCAAAAACGAGTTTTTGAACAGCGCGGTCGAACTCGAGACATATTTTACGCCCAAAGAGCTTTTGAGGCTTGCGAATTCCATCGAAAGCGCGGCGATGAGAGAGCGTTCTTTGCGTTGGGGCGATCGCACGCTCGACGTCGACATCCTTCTCTTTGGAAATGAGGTGATCAACCAAAAAAGGATAATTATCCCACATTATGACATGATAAACCGCGTTTTCGTGCTGAAACCGCTTGCCGAGCTCAACGCTCATCTCATTCATCCGGTCGTCAAGAAATCAATAAAACAACTGCTTTTGGAGCTCGAAGCGCGCTGAGTCGCAAATTGCGACAAAACTCGCTCTTGAAAACGTTTGCCGCGTATGCTACAATATTTTCAGGAGAGAAAATTATGCAAATTTCGATAACTCAAAAGTATATGGCGCTCAACTCGAGATATAGGATCGAGGACGCAAGCGGCAAGTTGCTTTTTTCTGCCGAGAGCCAAATCGGCAGCGTGACATTTTTCAGAGCGGACGGCAGCGTGACGCACACGCTCAGGGTGACAGAACCTCACTTTTTCAGCTTCTTTCACATCTTCAACGCGGCGGAGCAGGAGATCGGCTTTATGCAGGAAAAGTTCCACATGCCGTATTTTCGCAACGCGTATATCAGGGTGGAGGACAAGGAGTACAAGTTCAAGTGCGGTCCCATCCACATGAAGGCGTTTGAAAAGAAGGGCGGCAAGTGGGACAAAAAACGCCCCGTCGTCTACGGCAAAAAGAAGATCGCCCGCATTGCCGACACTTACAAGTTGACCATTGACGAAAAGCGCGTCAAGGTTTCCGTCGGCGTGATCTTGGGGCTGTATTACGACCTCATTCGCCACAATCGCCAACACTAAAAAACCGCATATCGCTTTGGGGGGTCGTCTATTCGGACCCTCTTGTTTTATGCGGTTTTATATTAAAGTTAAAAAGTTTTTTCTGATTCGCCCGTTAATTTTCTTCGGAGGGAGTTTGAGTTGAGGTTTGCTCCTTATATTGCAACGTGCCGTGCCAGCCGGACGAGCCGAGACTCACGATGTAGGCGAACGCGTTGTACAGGAAGTTGAAGATGTATATGATCATCGAAAACATCGGCGCAATGACGTATCTGAGGTAGGTTATCGGGCATGCCATGACGAGCATCGCCGTGCGCACGAGCGGCGACCGCTTTTCGTTTTTCACAAACAGATCGAGCTCGTCGCCGATCGAAACGAACATGCTTTGCACAAATCCAAACAGGACCACCGAGACGAAAATGCCCGCCACGCCCCAAATGCCGAATATGATAAACAGCAATATGCGCGCCCACAGCCATTCGTCCGCCTTGAAGCACGCGCGAAATTGCGCCGCCATGACCGAGATTTGTCTTTCAAAATCCATACTTTTCTCCTTACTCTCAAAATTGCTCAGCGCCCAACGCTTTTCGTTGAAAAGCGCAACGAGCGCACCGCACTTTTATCGCCGCTCCGCGCACGCAAAACTTACGCTTCGCTCTGCGATATTAAATTAAGGTCAAAATCGGATCTTATTGCTCATTATCGCCCGCTCGCTGTTTTGCGTGCTTGGGTTTTAACTCGCCCATATTTTGTTTTGACTTATAACACGACGTTATGGTCGTGAGCAGTTAAAATATCGCGATCTTGCCGAGCGTGTTGAGCACAAGAAGCGTGATGTAGGTTATGTAGCCCGCAAGCAGCAGCACCCCTTGAAAGCGTCTGAAGCGACCCATGACGAGGGCGGGGATCATCGCAAACGCCGCGACGGCAAAGCAGAAGGGGAAGTCTATGATGGCAGATTGCGACGATATGGGAAGAGGGCCTGCGCCTTTGCCCTCCGAGATGAACGCGCAAAGGGAGAGTATCAACGTGATGTCGATGATGTTTGCGCCTATGATGTTGCCAACTGACAGCTCGGACTTTTTCTTTGCGATCGCCGTGATCGTGGTCACAAGCTCGGGCAGGGAAGTGCCCACCGCAAGTATTGTGACGCCGATTATGTCTTGCGAGACATGCATTTTTAAGGCGAGTTGCGAGCCGTTGTCGCACATGAGTTGCGCGCCGAGCACTATGCACCCCGCGCCTATGATAAACAGAATTATGTTTTTGAAGATGTCGCTCTTTTTTATCGTCTGTCCCGTGCGCTTGATATGCAAAAGTTTTTTCGCCTTTGCCTCGACGTAATAGGCGAGCACGCCGTTGCCTTGCTCAACGCCAAATTCAGATGGCGCTTCCGTTTCCGATTGCGGCTCGACTGCGTCCTTCAAGAGCTTGTCCGAGTGGCGCTTTGCGCTCAGCACGTTTTCGACCATGAATACGACAAAGATCATGATGACGACGATCGCTTCTTGCCAGGTGACCACGCCGTCGCCCGTTGCGCTCACCGCCCACAAGACGGAGATCGCCGCAATGAGGATCGCCATTTTCGCGGCGTAGTCCTTGCGTTTGAACTTTGCGGGAATGAAGATGATGGAAATCGCCATGATGAGCGCGATGTTGCAGTTGACCGACCCAACCGCGTTGCCTATCGCAAGCCCGGCGTTGCCTTCGGCGGCGGACAGGCTCGAGACGAGGATCTCGGGCAGGGTGGTCGCGAGGCTGACGATGGTTGCTCCTATGATGAATGTGGGAATGCCACTGACCTCCGCGATCCAACTTGCGGCGTCCACAAACCAATCGCCGCCCTTTACGACGAGAAATATTCCGACCGCGAGCAGAACAACGCATCCCGCGATCGACTTTGCTTCCATAATTGACAATAACTGTATCATAAACTCTCTCGTATAGCTATTATATCAAACGTGCAAAATTTTGTCTATAAGATTATTTACATGCGCAAATTTTATCTTACGTCAGCTATGCCGGGCGGCGTTTTGACTGCGCGATGAAGACTTGTCGTCCTTGAGGAAAACATTTCAAATTGAGATATGAATTTATACGAACAGGTCAAATCGGTCATCGCGTTTGGCAGGGACAAGTCAATTTAATTTGCCGATTTTTTAATCGAGAAAAACAAATGGCAGACTGTTTTTTTTGCGCGAGAAGAGAAAAGGCGTGTCGTTTTGTGTTACGAGCGGATGATCGCATTTGATGTGTTTTGACGGTTGTTCTTTGACATGATCTGACGGTCGACATTGACGCGCGCAAAATTGATCGCTTGCCAAAAACGCAAATAACTCAATACATATCAAAAAAACGGTTGCAAGAATAAAAAAAAGCACGGCGTCGCCGTGCTTTAGAGCGTTTATTGTTCGTCTTTCGGATTTTGAATCTGCTGCTTCAAAAGATCGCGGATCTCTTTGAGCAACTCCTCCTGAGTTTGAGGAGCGGGAGCGGGCTCTGCAGCGGGTGCCGCTTCCTCTGCCGGAGCGGCTTCTTCGGCGGGAGTTTCGTCTTTTTCAACGGCTTCCTTCAGCTTTGCCGCGCCTGCCTTTGCGGTGTTGATCGCCTTGACGATGGCAAACAGCACGAGAGCGGTGAGCAGGAAGGTGACCACTGCGCTTATGACCGCGCCCCAATTGATGACGAGCGCATCCGTGACGACCGTAATTCCGTCCTCAGCGTAAACGGGATCGCGCAACACGGTGATTAGACCTGTTTCTTTGTTGATGGGGATCCAGTTGATGAGGGGCTGCAAAATGTTGTTGACGACTGCCGTGATGATAGCCGTGAACGCAGCGCCGATTATCATGCCGACGGCGAGGTCGAGGACGCTACCGCGACTGATAAATTCTTTGAATTCTTTGAGAAGTTTGAATTTTGGCTTTTTCATAAAATATCTCCTTGTATTTCTTAATTTATATTTTAATCTTATAAATCGTGGCTGTCAAGTCATACAAACCGGTATCGTATTCAAAATTGAGCATATATTCACATTTTTTTTGCAATCGGTTGACTTAGGACAGGGCGGAGTGCTATCATCATTGCGCTAGGGGTGCCGTAAGGCTGAGATGATACCCTTCAACTTGTGAGATAATCCTCGCGTAAGGAAGCAAACTATCGGCGCATACCGCGCTCAAATTGCTATGTCCCACCTTTTGACCTCCTAAGCACACGGGAGGTTTTTTTATGGATATCGGAGACGTTTTTGACAAATTGGGCAGCGTGCTTTTGTATGCGGTCATCGCGCTTATCGGCGGGATGATAGTTGTCGGCGGGCTTGTCTATTTCCTCAAAAGGGAAAAATTTTCGGATTTCAAAAAGTATGCCGCCGGCATTGCGGTGGGCTTCGCGCTTGTCACGGTCATTGCAATGGGCTACCTCAAGGGCTTGGACACGGAATATACGGGCGAGGGTAAGTCGCTTTTGTTCTGGCCCGTCATGGCGGAGATCATCATCGTCGTCGCGGGCATGCTCGCGGTGCTGATTTCGGGCTTGTTTTCAAAAAAAGCGGCGAAGATCGCGGGCATAGTCACGGGCGCGGGCTTGCTGGGCGGCTTCATCGCGATAATGGTTGAGATGTCAAAATATTTTGGCGACGTCAAGGCGGACTATCCGGGCGCGAACCTTGTGGGAATGGCTGTCTCGGCGGTGATTTTCATAATGATCATCATTGGCATATACTTGATTGGCGCGAAGCGCGACATCACCGACACCCGCTCCATCGTGTACGGCGCGATCGCGATCGCCTTGAGTTTTGCGCTCAGCTATGTGAAATTTTTCGAGATGCCTCAGGGCGGGTCTGTCACGTTTGCGAGTTTGCTCCCGCTCATGATATATTGCTGCATGTTCGGCACGCGCAGGGGCGTGATCATGTGCCTCATCTACGGCGCTTTGCAAGCTGTTCAAGACCCCTACATCATTCACCCCATGCAATTTTTGTTGGACTATCCCCTCGCATTCGGCGTGATAGGCGTGAGCGGCTGGTTTGTGGAAAAGAACCTGTTCAAGTTCAAGGGCGGCAAGATCGTGGCGTTCCTTGCGGGCGGAATACTCGCCGTTGCGTTGAGATACGCTTGCCATGTGCTCTCGGGCGTGTTCGCGTTTGCGGATTGGGCGGATCTTGACAAGTACGGCACGGCGGCGGCGTACAGCCTCGCCTACAACAGTTTTGCTTTCATCGATATGCTCATCGCGCTTGTGGCGGGAGTGTTGCTGTTGGGCTCGGGCAGCTTTGTCAAGCAAATGGAGCGTTCTGCGGACGTACGTCATGGGGGTGAAAGCGTCGAAGTTCATGAGATCGACGATGAGGACGAACTCGATCGTATCATCGCTGCTCAAAACAACGCCGAAACTCAAAACGCAAATGAAACTCAAACTGCAAACGAAACTCAGAGTGAGGAAGCTCGACCCGTCGTTGAAACCGACGAGCCTTCAGACTCTTCCGACGAGCAATAAGTTTTGCGCTTGCTTTTGCTTGCGCGAGTTGCTTTTTTGAAGTCTGCTTTGCAAGCGCGATCGGATTTTAATAACAATAGGTTCCGTAAGGCGCAATATCATCTATTCGACAAAAACGGCGGTTTATTCCGTCGTTTTTGTTTTGTAAACTTGGCGTTTTGAAAAATTGGCGAATGCCTCGCTGTTATGTCAACTTTTGCGGCTTGAGCGAGCAGAGTGATTATCAAATTTTTATGTGCGCATAGATTTATATGAAAATATCTCCTCATCGCCATATAAGAGCAGTTCGCTCCCTATATATGAGAGGGCGTCTCTCATATTACCCCGTGCGCAATGGTCTATATGAGAAGGGTGCATAGATATGCATTTGAGAGTAGTGCATAACCGCGCATATGAGAGCGGTGCATAGCTATGCACATGAGAATAGAGTATAAACGCAAAAAAAAGAGAGGGCGATGGCTCTCTCTTTTGGCGTTGAGATTGGGGATAAAATATTAATAATTTTCCTTTTTGAGCTCGAAGTAGCTTTGCGGATGGTTGCAGACGGGGCATACTTCGGGTGCGGCGGTGCCGACCACGATGTGTCCGCAGTTGCGGCACTCCCACACGCTCACGCCGCTCTTTTCAAAGACTTGCTTGGTCTTGATGTTGTTGAGCAGGGCGCGATATCTCTCCTCATGCGCCTTTTCGATGGCGGCGACGCCTCTGAACTGCGCGGCGAGCTCTTTGAAGCCCTCTTCCTCCGCTTCGCGCGCCATGCGCTCGTACATATCCGTCCATTCCGCGTTTTCGCCTTCCGCCGCAGCGAGGAGGTTTTCCTCCGTCGTGCCAAGCTCGCCAAGCGCCTTGAACCAGAGCTTTGCGTGCTCCTTTTCGTTTTCAGCCGTCTTCAAAAACAGCTCCGCGATCTGCTCGTAGCCGTTCTTCTTTGCGACGGACGCAAAATATGTATATTTGTTTCTCGCCTGAGACTCGCCCGCAAAGGCTTCTCTCAAATTTTGCTCGGTTTTTGTGCCGGAATACTTGTTTTGTGCCATAGTGAACTCCTTTATGTTTTTTTGATATTTTATACCATATAATTCGCCTTCGCAAGAGCAAATTGAAAATTTAAGCTAAAATTTTGTTAAGATTTTCGCGCGATTCGGCATTTGATATGGCAAAACCGCAAATCGACTTTTTTTATGCTTGCGCGCTTGAGGGCTCAAAGGACATATGCTTTTTTGTTACGTTGTGGATTTGGAAGGCAAAATGAGGATATGCATTTGAAAAAAATTTCAGATCTTGTCGATGCCAAGCAAATAATCGGCGGAGATATCGTAGAGGCGGCAGAGATAGATCAATTGGTCGTAGTTGAGCTCAAACACGCCGTTTTCAAAGCGGCTGTATTGCTGTTGCGTCATATACATCATCTTTGCCACTTGCGCCTGCGTGTAGCCCGCGATCTTGCGACTTTCCCTGAGCCTTGCGCCCACGCCCGATTTTGAAGAATTTTCCGATTTTTCCATCATATTAATATTTTGCTTTTACATCACAAAATGTGTTGACATACATCATAAAATGATGTAATATGTTGTAAATATAATAGCATAAGGAGTTACATATGAACAGATTTTGTCCTCATTGCAATGAACGATTGATTTATTCGTCCGAAGAAAAACGTTACGTTTGTCCAAATTGCAACAGGCGATATCGCCTTGTTCAAAGGTCGTCAGGTAACAATTCGGATAGAGCAAGAATAGCACAACTTGAAGCAAAAATCGCGGATCTTGAGCGATCCGGCTATTCAAATAAAAAATCAAAAGGTAAAAATGAAAAGAAACCGGCAAACAAGAAAGTGGTCAAGGTTTTGTGTGCGGTGATACCGACTTGTTTGGTGTTGGTCGCAATAATTACGCTTTGCGTAACGTTGTTGGGAATAAGAGGTATATACGTCAACGTCGACGATTCCAATGAATTTTTCAGTTTTACCGCAACGTCGTACGAGTATCATCACTCCCGCGAGCCTTTTGGTGAGTTTGTGGAAAAGGGCACTTGGAAGAAAAGTGGAGGCAAACTTAGTTTGACATACAATGACGAACTTTTCGGTAAGATCACCGAAAGCTATAAGCTAACCAACAATAGCAACGAGGAAATAACTTTGGTAGATGAATTCGGAATTAAAAAAACCTACAAGCGCGTCTCTCTTGTGGGACTCAAGACTACAAAAAAGAAGGTCAAAATTACATTCGACCCGCAAAACGGACAAAAGCCGATAGTATACAAGGTCAAAATCGGAAGCGTATTTATGCAAAACCCTCCCGAAGAACTCAAAAATGAGTTTAGGACATTTTCAGGTTGGTACACTCAACCAAACGGGCAAGGAGATATGTATGGCATCTACGGCGCACGAGTTTGGGAAAATCAAACATTTTATGCATATTGGCAAGAACCGGAATGGACAAGTTATCTTGATGTCGATGATAATGGGACATTAAAAGGCATTAAAGGCGATAAATCGAAATTGCCGAGCGAGATTGAAATTCCGAACATCATTACGAGTATTGCAAGGAGGGCTTTCTATGGGTGCACAAGCCTGCAGACTGTGACGATAAGTGAAAGTGTTACAAGCATAGGTAACTTAGCATTCTATGGTTGCACAGGTTTGCAGACAGTGACAATACCCGACAGTGTTGCAATCATAGGCGATGATGCATTCTATGATTGCACAGGCTTGCAGACAGTAACAATAGGCGAAGGCGTGACAAGCATAGGTAACTTAGCATTCTATGGTTGCACAGGTTTGCAGACAGTGACAATACCCGACAGTGTTGCAAGCATAGGTCGGCAGGCATTCTATGGTTGCACAGGCTTGAAAACGGCATCAATAAATGCGCGAAGTATAGGCGATTACGCATTCGAAGATTGCACAGACTTGCAGACGGTGACAATAGGCGATGGGGTGACAAGCATAGGCGATTTCGTATTTTCCGGATGTACAGGTTTGCAGTTTGTAACAATTTCCGATAGCGTGCAAACCATAGGCAGGTATGCATTCGAAGATTGCACAGGCTTGACATCTGTCACCATTCCCGACAGCGTGACAATCATAGACGATGATGCATTCGGCGGTTGCACAGGCTTGAAAACGGCATCAATAAATGCGCGAAGTATAGGCGATTACGCATTCGAAGATTGCACAGACTT
>CANQAA010000012.1 GCA_947589395.1 uncultured Clostridia bacterium | reverse complement strand
ACGTGAAGTAATAATATCCGTTGCTGCCGGAGTAGTAATAAATGAGGAACTCGTTGTCTTCGGCAAAACTGAATGAGGACGGGAACACCTCGCACGCCACCTTGAGGGGCATGTATGCGTAGACGTCCGCCGCCGTGTACGGATCGGGATAGACGTACGCCGTTCCAAAGCCGTCAAAGCGCACGATCGGGAACTCGTATCTGCCCGCCGACGCGTTCACCGTCCAATAGTCCTCCGCCTCGTCGCCCTGAATTGCAAACGCGTTCCAGGTGGACTGCACGCCGTTTTCGTCGCTTTCGATAGCCGCCGACACGTCAAAGACGAAGGTCGCGTATTTCTCGTAGCCTTCGGGGACGGTCGTCGCCGTAAAGCGGTAAAAGCCCCTGTTTGTGCCTGAGGTTATGTCTTCGTATACGCCGACTATCTCGACGTCGTCGATCGTAAGCAGAGCTTCGGAATAGTCGCCGAGCGTGAGCTTCATCGTCTCGTCCTTTTTGCCTGAGAAATAGACCTCGTCAAAGTGGATGTACTCGCCCTGCAGGTCATCCTTTTTATACGAGAACGTCCTGAGCGCGTCGTTGAACTTGCCCTTTATAGAGCCGTTTTCAAACGTGAAGGTGAACACGTCGTCCTCAAGCGTGCCCTCGAGCATGGGCAGACCCACTCTTTCAAGATACACTTTGCCATTGTCGGCGATGTCCTTGTAGACGTAGTCCGCGCCGCCGAGCATGTCGCGATACGCAACGTTGTATACGCCGTAAAGCGTGACGTTGTTCGCGGGCATGGTGAAGCTCGCCTCAACGCTCGTTGCGTCCTCTTCGCGAGACCAGCCCTCAAAACGCACTCCTTCGCCCGTCATGGTGAGAGAGCCCTCGATGGTCACCGTCGTGCCAAAGTACGCCTCGCCGCCTTCGGGAACGTCGCTCACAGTGATGCCTTCGGGCGCGTTCGCGTCAAACGTATAGCGGAAGCGACTGCGGTTGAAGTACACCTTTTTCACTACTTCCTGTCCGCTGAGCGTGATGACGTAGTCGTCCGCGTCCGTCGTGATGTCGTAAAAGCCCTCGACATCGCGCGGCCACTGCCCTATGTCGTAAAGGTTGAGCGTTGTGCCCGTCGCTCCCACATACGTCTTTGTGAGTGCGTCGTCGCGCTCATAAAGCGAAATGTCCGTCTCAAGCGTTAGAGGCTGCTTAAATATCTCGATCTTGTATGTCGTGCCGTCCTCCCACTTTGCGTAGTAAGTCTTGCTGCTTTCGGGCATGACGGTGGGAATGCTCACGGGATCTCCCGTGCACTCCGCATTGTCGTACCAGCCCGCGAAGATCGCGCCGCCTTTCGTCGGGTCATCGGGCGGGGTAATCTCGTCGCCGTAAGAGCCGACTATGTCGTCGATCTCGTTGCCTCCGTTTGTGACAAATTTCAATGTGACGGTCGTTGAGTCCTCTTCCTTTGGGTTGCAGCCGACAAGCAGCGTCGCCAAGATCATGAGCACCGCAATGACGATCGACATCGATACGATTATCTTGCGTCTTTGCATAATAATCTCCTTATAGAAAAATATGATTAAATTATATAACCATATATATGAACCGTCAACAAAATAGCTTAAAAAAACCAAACATTAAAAAATTTTATTCAAATTTTATTCGATTTTTCCCATAAAATTCCAATTTCTATGCAATATTTATGCATATTTTATTCATTTTTGCCACATTTTATGCATATTTATTCAGCTCAAAAACCGCGCATGCGTGCAACACGGTTTTTGAGATGCGCAATTTTTTCTTCAAACAAGAAAAAGCGGGGCTAAGAACGCTCCGAACAAGAGACGTCGTTCTTAGACCTCGCTCTCAAAATGCAAAAATTTTGTAATACAGGTCGCAATTTTAATAAGTTACGCTACTCGTCAAATTGTTTGTCGAAATTCTCGAGGCACTTCACCGAGATCGCGTAGCAGTCCGCAAGGCACTTGGGGTTGAGATTCTCCGGCGTGTCGCGCAAGGTGTGATAGTACGGGGGCAAAACGTGGTTCATCGCGGTGATGGACGTTGATTTGAAGCCCGCCTTGCAAAAAGCCGCGTTGTCAGTCGCACCGCCAAGAGGAGGTATCCAGGTCTTGTTGCACTTGACGCCAAGCTCTTTTGCCGCCTGCATAAAGCTGTCGCTGACCTCCTCGTCAGACTTGACCGTGCCGTTGAGGTCGCGGTAGTTGACGCCCAAAAACTCGCTCTCGTTGATGGTGTCGTAGGAATATATCCAGGTGGGGACGTCCTTGAACTCGTCCTTGTGAGCGTCCGCCCATGCAAGCGCGCCCCTGAGCCCCGCCTCCTCGCTGCCGGAGATGATGACGCCGACCTCCGTGTGCTCAAGCTCTATCCCCTGCTCCTTGAGCTCTTTGAGGATCGCAAGCCCCATATAGCAACCGGTCAGGTTGTCGTTTGCGCCGTCTGTTATCTTGCTCTCGTCCCACATAAAGTAAAGCATGACGAGCGGAATGACAAAGATCAAAGCCGCAAACGCGATTATCACAAGCGGCATACTGTACGCGTCGCAAAGCCCCTTGAACGAGTATCCAAGCATGGGTTTGCAACCCGTCATTGCGGCGGCGACCACGTTGAGCACGAGCCATATGAGCGCGCCTACTATTCCGCACGCCTGAATGCCGAGATGCACTTTGCTGCCGAGATAGTGATGGAACGGCCAATACCAAACGGCGTCCGGGTGACCGTTGAAAAACACTCTGCCCTTCACTTCGCCCTTGCATTTTTTGACTATCGTGACGTTGTGTCCCGTCTTTTTGGGGAAGAACACGTCCACGAGCTTCTTATAAAAGCCGAATTGCACGACGAGTATGACAAGCCCTATCAAAATGAATATAGCGCCGAGTATGGGCAGTCTGAAAAAGCACCCTATCCCCAAAAGCGCGAGCGTTATCGTGAAGTACAAAAAGCCGAAAAACGCGTTCGGGTGCTCAGTGAATTCCTCAACGTCCGCCCTCTCCGCGCCGAGCTCGTTCTTTGCAAGATCGGCCATATACTCGCAAGCCATCTTTTCGCCCTCGCTGCCCGGATCGCGTTTGGGCATCGTGGTGCAGATGTGCGTGATCTGTTGACAGATGAAATCCGCACTTTCGGATTTTTTGTCGATAAGCGATTGAAGTTTTCCCATAAAATCCTCCTGTTACTTTCAAACTATGCGTTCAAAATTCCTTATTTTTTGCGCCGTTACGCTCCGAGCTTTTCTTCCTCGAGCTTTGCCGCTCTCACAGCGCGCGAGAGCTGGTCCGCGCAGGACGTGGAGCGCATGCCGCACTTTATCCCCGCGAGTTTCTTTTCAATTTCCTCAACGCTCAGCCCCTCGACGAGCTTGGGGATCGCCTGAAGATTTCCCGGACACCCGCCGAAAAATTTGACGTTGCTGACAATATCCCTCTCGATATCGAGGGAGATGAGATATGAACATGTTCCGCTTGTCTTATATTCAAAATGCATAATAGCCTCATTTTTCGTAGTTGAGAAGTTTGTTGTACTCGAGCTTCCAATATATCTTTTTGATGGGCGGGCAGATCGCGAAAAGGAAGCGCGCCAAAGTGAACAATTTGCACGGATTGACGTTTTTTCTCTTCTTTTCGATGCCTTTAACCATGCATTTTGCAACGTGAGCGGGAGATTGCACGGGAAAAGGTCTTTGCGTGATGGGCTTTGATTTGCCCTCGACCGCCTTTTTGAAAAAGCCGGTGTCTGTTGCGACGGGATAAAGGCAAGTCATCTTGAGATTTTTGGGCATCTCGAGGCGCACTCCCTCCTGAAAGCCGTTCATCGCGAACTTGCTCGCCGAGTAAAGCGCGTAGCCGGGCATCGCCATTTTGCCTATCGCGGACACGGTGATGGCAAGCTGTCCTTCCTTACCGTTCAGATATTCGAGATATTTTTGATATGTATAGATGGGCGAATACACGTTGACTTTGAAGATGTTCTCCACCCTTTCCCAATCGACGTAGTTGAGCCTTTCGTAATACGGGAAGCCCGCGTTGGCGTAAAAGATGTCGATGCCGCCGAGCTCATTTATCGCCCTCTCGAAGATGAGGTCGACGTTTTCCTTCGTGGACACGTCGCACTGCATCGCGATGACTTTTGCGGGATCGAACTCGCCGAGTTTGTCGACGTTGAGATCGACCGCGAGAATTTTGTTGTCGCCTTTGACCAAAAGTTTCAGCGTTTCATAACCGATGCCGCTGTTTGCGCCGGTCAAAACAATTTTTTTGCCGTTTATCATAATTTCACCTCTTAAAAATCATTATATCATTTCAAACGCGCTTTTTCAACCCATTTGAAAAACTATTTGCTTTTTGCAAGCGTATATAGCGCCTCTTTGAGTTCTCTTTCGAATCTCTTCTTCCCAACGTTTTTGACGATGACGTCCGCGCACGCTCTCAGCTCTTTTTGCGAGGGCTGGTTCTTTATCCTTCTCAAGGCGTCTTTGAAGCTCATCTTGCGATATTTTTTCAACCGCAAAAGTCTCAAAAACAGGGGCGACGAGACGAGCAATACCCTGTCCGTAACTTCCCTCGCTCCGTCTACGAAGAGCGGAAGTTCAACGACCGCGTCCCCCTCGCGCTCGGCTATCTTTTTCAATATTCGGGGATGCGCGATAGCGTTGAGCTCGGCGAGCTTGATTTTGTTTGAAAATACGACCTGTGCGAGCTTTTTTTTGTTTACGACCCCGTTTTCGACGGCAAACGGAAAGCGCTCCGAGAGCGTTTTGACATAGTCCTCGTCCTCAAGAAGTTCGGCGTTTATCTCGTCCGCGCTCAGAGTCTCGAAGCCCATAGACTTCGCGACGTTCAGCGCAAACGATTTGCCCGAGCCAATTCCCCCGATGATCGCCGTTTTCATATCACTTCAGCTCCGCCCAATTTTTGGCGGACGTCGCCTCCGCTACGAGCGGAACGCGAAGTTCGACCGCGTGCTCCATCTCTTCGGAAAGGAGCTTTTTCACTTCCTCGACCTCGTCGGGCGCGGCGTCTATGATGAGTTCGTCGTGGATTTGCAATATCATCTTGGACTTTTTGCCCTCCAGCCGTCTTTCGACGCCGAGCATCGCGAGCTTGATTATGTCGGCGGCAGAGCCCTGAAGAGGGGTGTTCATAGCCATTCTCTCCGCCGCGCTGCGAACGGCAAAGTTCGATGCGCCGAGATCGCTGAGATTGCGCCGCCTTGAGAGCATCGTGAGCGAATACCCCCTCTCTTTTGCCTCTTTGACGCAGTTGTCCATATATTCTCTGACCTTCGGGTGGGAGAGGAAGTAATTGTCGATGAACTCCTTCGCCTTCCAACGCGGAATGGACAAGTTTTCCGCAAGTCCAAAGCCGCTTATGCCGTAAATGATGCCAAAGTTGACCGCCTTCGCGTCCCTGCGCTGCTCGGGCGTGACCTTGTCGATGGGAATGTCCAGAATGGAAGCCGCCGTTCTCGCGTGGATGTCCTCGTTATTATTGAACGCTCTTATCAGTTCCTCGTCGCCGCTCATGTGCGCAAGAAGTCTGAGCTCAATCTGCGAGTAGTCCGCCGAAACGAGCACGTTGCCGCTCGAGGGCAAAAACGCGCTCTTGACGTCCTTTGCCTCCTCGCTTCTTGCGGGCAGGTTCTGAAGGTTTGGATTCGTCGAAGACAAACGCCCCGTCATTGTTATGCACTGGTTGTACACCGTGTGTATCCTGCCCCGCTTGATGAGCGGCTGAAAGCCAACGACGTAGGTCGATTGCAGCTTTGAGTAGTGCCTATATTCTCTTATGAGCGGGATGATGGGATGAGCCCCCATCAAGGTCTCGAGCACGTCGTCGCTGACGGAATAGCCGTTTTTTGTCGCCTTGCTCGACGCAAGTTTGAGCTCGTCGAACAAGATCTCTCCGAGTTGCTTTGGCGAGGCGATGTTGAAAGTGCGCCCGGCAAGTTCGAATATTTTGCTTTCGCACTGCTTGATGAGCGCGCCGTATTTTTGTTCGAGCGTCTTCAAGACCTCGACCGAAACGCACACTCCTCGCGCTTCCATTTTGCTCAAAACCAACATAAGAGGCTGTTCAACGTCAAAAAACAGACGATCAAGTCCTTTTTCGGTCAAAACCTTCATGAGCCCCTCGCGCTCGATGAGCAGCTCGCAAGCCCCGACTTCAAGCCCGTCCGCGCCGAGCGCCTGCTCTATGCTCTTGATGGGCGCGCTGTCTCTTGCAAGGTGGGCGGCGATCATAATGTCGAAATATTTGTCGACCTCGAAGCCGTAGGAGCGGATCATGCTCTTTATGTCGTAGGCGACGAGCGTGCGCCCCGCGATCTTCTTTTTGACAAGCTCTATCGCCTCGTCAAAGCCAAATCCGCCGAAGAGATCATCCGAGCACTTGATGAGATACTCTTTGTCCTTGCTGTCAGCGATCCTTATCTCGTCGCTTATCAAAAGCGCTACCGTGTCGCCAAACTCGGTCTTTTCAAGCGCTTCGGGAGTAGCAAGCTCGATTACCGTCTTGTCCAAAGTCTGTTTGGGTTCGTTTTCAAAGGTCATTCTGTTTGCGAGCGAGCTTATCTCAAGCTCCGTGAGCTTTTTTTTGAGCGCCGCAGAATATACCGGCGTGAACGCGAGCTCCTCGAGTTTTATGTCGACGGGGACGTTTTTGTTGATGATGGCAAGCTCGCGGCTGAGAAGCGCTATATCCTTGCTCTCCATCAAAGTTTGCCCGAGCTTTCCCTTGATCTCGTGCGCGTGAGCGAGCACTCCGTCAAGCGAGCCGTAGTCGTCGAGCAGCTGCTTTGCGGTCTTTTCCCCGACGCCGCTCACTCCCGGAATGTTGTCGGACGGGTCGCCTCTCAACGCCTTGAAATCTATGAATTGACTGACCGTAAATCCGTCCGATAACAGCCTCTTTTCGTCGTAGACCTCGATGTCCGTGACGCCCTTTTTCGTCCAGAATATCTTTGTCGTGGGGCTGACGAGCTGAAAGCTGTCCCTATCCCCCGTGACGATGATGCACTCGTCCGAAAACCTGTTTGACAGCGTCCCCAAAATGTCGTCGCCCTCGTAGCCCTGCATGCTCACGATCTTTATACCCATGAGGGTGATGATCTCCTTTAGCGGTTCGACTTGTTCGCGAAGCTCCTCGTCCATCGGCTTGCGCGTCGCCTTGTACGCGCCGTAAAGCTCGTGGCGAAACGTGGGTCCGTGAAGGTCGAACGCGGCGGCGACGTGGGTGGGATTTTGCTCGTTGATGAGTTTCAGGAGTATGTTCAAAAAGCCGAAGATCGCGCCGGTGTACTGCCCTTTGCTCGTCTTGAGATTGGGCAGCGCGTGATACGCCCTGTGCATGAGCGAATTTGAATCGAGCAATAAAATTTTGTTTGCCATATTTCACCTTGATCTCATTTTGACAAAAAGTCCGCAAGTCCGCCGCTTATAGCCGCCTTTCCGTCCTCATATCCGAGCGCGAGGAATTTTGCCACGCGTTCGGACGTGAAGTTCATGGCGTGCCCCAAGTCCATCTTTGGGATGATGAAGAAGCTGTTTTTGTCGTTTATATCTTGTTTTTTTTGCCAAACCTTGTCTTCCATATTCGTGCGGATGAAAACAAGCCTGTCGTAGCCCCTATCCTTTAAGAGCTTTGAAGGCATGTTGTCAAACACGCCGCCGTCAATATATTTCTTGTCGCGTATGACCTTTGGGGGAAAGATGGGGTATGTCGCCGACGCGATCACAAAGTCGATGAGCTCGCCCTCGTCTATATCCTCCTTCATAAGTTCCAAGCCCTTTTTGTCGCTGAGACAATAAACCGCGCATCCGAAGTCCTTTTTTGAATTTCGCATGCCCTCTTCGCTTATATACCCCCTCAAAAACGCAGCCGCATGCAACGCCGATTTGTAGACGAGCGAGTTGATGGATATGATCTGTTTGCCGATGTATTTCACGAGGGCGGCGTCGAGGTCCTTGTGCTTCAATTTTTGCATGACGTCTCTGTCGATGTCAAGGACGGTGCTGAGATTGATGTTCGCCCACATGTCGAGAACTCTATTTACTCCGCCTTCGATATAAAGCGCGCTGTTGACCGCGCCTATCGACGTGCCCACCGCCCCGTCAAACTCAACTCCGCTTTCCGAAATTGCCTTGAGCACGCCCGCTTGGTACGCGCCTTTCACTCCTCCGCCTTCCAAAACAAGTCCCGTCTTCATGGATGCCTCACTTGGTATTATTATATTTTTTTCATTTGAAATGACGAACGTCGCAATAAAAAATGCACGATTTCCTTTGACTGCGGAAGCCGTGCAAGATTTACGCTACGGTTTGCTCAGTTGTTTTTGATGTTATTCATGCTCTCGCTTATCGTCGAGAGCGCGTCCTGAAGGGAGGTCTGCACGCTCTCGAGCAACTTATAGGCGTGCAGGCGGGACTCGTAGTCCATCCTGTTGAAGTTTTCCTCCGCCTCCGCGTTGATGGAATCCGCCGACTCCTTCGCCCTCTTCAAGACTTCGCTTTCGGAGATGAGATAGCGCGCGTGCTCCTCCGCCTTGTCCATTGCCTCGTTTGCGTACGACTCCGCCTTTGAGAGGATGTCGTCCCTCTCCTTGACGATCGCGGCGGACTCCTTCATCACCTGAGGATAGCTCGCCCTGACGCGGGAGATGATGTCAAGCAACATCGCCCTGTTGATGACGATGTCGGAGTTGTTGAACGCCGCGTGCTTTGCGGTGAGCACCGCGTTTTCGAGGTCGTTGATGAGCATTTCGATATTTTCCATAGTACCCTCATTTATATTCTACAAATGTATTATAGAATATATATTCGACTTTTTCAAGCATAAAATTGCAAAATTTGCCTTTGCGCGTGCACGTTTGTCCTCAAATGCAAAAAATGCAAGCGCTCTTCAAAAAATTTGCAAAGCGCAAAACGCCGTCTTACGATAAAAATCGATATATGTGTTCACTTTTTTTTGGCGAAGGCATCTTTCACGAGCTCTCTTACGCAAAAAGGAATGAGGTCGAAGTTGCCCTTTTCCATTTCCTCTTTTGCCTTTGAGGAGCTCACGTCGCGAAAGCGGTCGAGCTCGATAAAGCGCGTCGCCACCCCGCGTTCTGCGTTGAAAGCAGCCATCTCTTTTTCGTAGGCTTCGTCGGACGCGTCTCTAACTCCGCGCACAATCTCAAAAGCGCCGACCTCTTTTGCCACTTCGCACGCCATCCTTTCGGAATATATCGCCCGCGCGTTTTCAAACTCGTCCGCGACCGCCTTCACAAACGAAAGTCGTTCGCTCGAAGTGAACGCATATCGTTTTTCGGGGTTGACAAGACAGGCGACGACCACCTCATCGTAGTCCCCGCACGCTACCCTTATCACCTGCTCGTGCCCGATCGTTATTGGGTCGAAGCTGCCCGTCACAAGCGCGACGGACTTCCTTTTTATGAACTCGGCGCTCACAGTTCCCATGCGCTTTAAGGTGCACTTAAAATGTTCATACGGCATAGAATAGCTCCTGTCGCTGCCGTGCTCGTAAACTATGACGCCCTCGTTTGAGAGCAGGTTTTCCCTCACGATGAAGTCTATCGCCTTTTGCGCTACGTCCGAACGGTATGGCGGGTCGAGAAAGATGAGGTCGAATTGCTTTCCCGCGTCCTTCGCGCGGGCAAGATATGCCATCGCGTCGCACAAGATCACATTGAAATTGCCCTGCATGCCTCTGAGGTTTTGCTTGACGCAGGCAACGCTCACGGGACTCTTGTCCACAAACGTGACCTCGTCCGCCCCGCGCGAGAGACACTCTATGCCAAGCGCGCCGCTCCCCGCAAAGAGGTCGAGCGCGACCGCCCCCGCGACGTAGCCCTGCAAAACGTTGAACAGGGTCTCCTTGATGCGCGTGGTCGTGGGTCTCACGTCATATCCTTCGGGCGCGACGAGCGTCCTGCCCCTATACTTTCCCGCAACAACTCTCATAGCAAAATCCGCACTTTATATATCGTTTTGTTCATCTGAACCGCCGTTTACAAAAAATTCGTTTGGTCTCGAAATAATTTTTCCTTCGCAATATTCGAATATATTTTTCTCCGTCACGAGCATATCGAGAGGGACATCGAACGCCTCGAACTCCACGCCGTCGCACTTTTGACAATCAAACGCCACGCCTAACTTGAAAACGTCGCGGCAATTCAAAAACCTGTCGTAATAGCCGCCGCCGTGTCCCACTCTCATCAGCCCGTCGTAGGCGAGCATGGGGACTACAGCGACGTCAACGGCGGTCGCCTCGTGTCCGGAGCGAGGCTCGAGTATGCCGTACGCGTTCTTTTTGAAGAGGGAGTACGGCGTTATGCATATGGCTTTCATATCCTTCCCCACGAGCTTTGGCACGGACACGTCCTTTTCGAGCATGAGCGCAAGCCCGATGAGCTCTTCGGTGTCGACCTCGCTCTCATGGCTGAGATAGATGAACGGTTTTTTTGAGTATCTGAACTCGTCAATGCCGCTCAGCGCGTCCACGATAGCGCCGCTTGCCCACTCCTTTTCGGCTTTGGTGAGCCTTTTCAATTTTTCGCGGGCGAGTTTTCTTGCCTCACTCTTCAACATACTCCGTTTTTACTCTCCCCTTAAAGGCAGTGAGAAGCCTATATTCCGACGCCCTCGTCGCCTTCAAAATTTCCTCTCTGTGCTCGGGGGAATATATGACGACCTCGTCGCCCACCGAGCAGAAGTCCTCCCCCATATCGAGGACGGTCATATCCATGCACACACTGCCCACACTCTTTCTTGCCTTGCCGTTCACAAAAAACAATGGGTCTCTTACGCCGTCCGCGTAGCCTCCGAACGCCACCGCGAGGTTTGTTGCCCGCTCGCTTTTGAAGCTCCCGTAGCTGATGTGTTCGCCCTCGCTCACGCGCCTTGTGCCGATGATTTGGCTCTTTATCTCCACCGCGCCCTCGTACGCCTTGAGCCCCACCCTCACGCCGTCAGTCAAAAATGGGTTTGCGAGCTCGTTGCTCGAGGCAAGGTGCAATATCGCGTCGGGATATATCTCTTTGACCTTTTCCGCCTCTTTCAAAAACCTTGCGAGCTGCTCGTAAGATCTGCATCTTAAGTGCGAGTACACGCCCTCGACAATCGCTCCCTTCTCTTTGAGCTTTTCAAGCGCGGGGACGGGAGCAACATCAAATCCCAATCTGTTCATGCCGCTGTTGATCTTGATGTGCAAGCAAAAGTCCTTTTCAGAACAATCGCCGTCCAAAAGTTCGAGTACGCGATTCATCTGCTCCTCGTTTGAGACGCCGATCTTGAGCCCCATCTTTGCCGCCTCGCGTATCTCATGAGGAAGCAGACACAAGACGAGCACGCCCTTTTTCACCCCAAGCTCTTTTAGCCTCACGCCCTCTTGCAGGGTGAACGCGCAAAAGCCGTCCACTTCGTCCTCCACGCGCGGCGCAAGCTCAAGGCCCTGCGCATACGCGTCCGCCTTGACGACGAAAAACAGCTTTCTTTTTCCTATCGTCTTTCTCACTTGGGCGAGGTTTTGCCTCACCGCTTTCAAATTTACAGTCTTTTTGATGAACATAACTCCTCCGACAAATTATATTCGGAGGAGTGAAAGTTTTGCTTCTCAGTCCGTGAAAAGTTCTATCATGATGGAGGGGATCTTTTCCCTCATGGCTTCGATAAAGCCGTTTGCGGAAGCGGCGGAGACGTTGATCTTGACAAGCAACTGTCCCTCCGTCGACTTGTCGTTTTTGATGATGAGATAGAGCTGTTGCGTCATGGAATTTTGGCGCATATAAAGCACGTCGTCGTAGCTTATCTTGTCCGTAAACAGACCTATCGTGACCTCAAAGCGCTCCGTCTTGAACTTGTAGCGGCTGTTGAAAAGTATCAAAGTCGCAAAGATCACGATGAGCGCAGCCGCCGCGAGCGACACGGCGCAGGGGGCGACGGTCGGGGTGTAGATCGCGCCGGAAATGAGCGCAATGTCCACTCCCCCAATGGCGATCGCAGCAAGAAAGACCACGACGATGATCACGGTCTTCACTATGCCGAAATTCATTGCAAAGCGGGGGCAATGCTTGTCAAGGGTGCTCCTTTCAGTCATGATCCGCCTCCTTTGAAGTTATCGTTTCATATTGGTTGTCGCGGCGAAGCCCAAACTCCACCGTGTTGATGACGGTCGAGCCGTCGACGTAAAAGCTGAAGCCCTTCGTCTTGAAGTAACCTATTAGCTCCACAGTCCTCAAAAGTATATGATATATGGGCGGCAATATCAAAACGATCAGCCCGCCCGTAGGAATGAGCAGAAGATTGACGAGCAAATAAGACACCGTGTAGGTCACCGCAAAGGACTTGAAAAGCTCCGCTACGTTCTTTTTGAGAAGCGGGAAACTCCTCGTGAGCGATGAGAGCGGGATCTCGTTTTCGTGATAGAGATATCTCGGAAGCCACCCCGCAAACAGCAATGATCTTGCCGAGCCCAAAAGCACGAAGAGGACGAGGATGATCGGCATTGTGAAAACGCCGATTATCTTGAAAAATCCAAGTCCGCAAACGGCAAATATGGCGATCGCGACTATGTCGACGGGAAGACACACCGCGAGTCTGACCAAAGAATAGTGCGCCGAGCGCTTGAGGTTGAGCGCGATCGCGCTCGCAAACCCGAAGCGCAGATTCGACGTCATCAGCTTGTTGATGATGTCCGATATCGTGTACATGCAAATGCCCATCAAAAAGCTGTATATGCAATACAAAAACACTCCCCCGAACGCGAGCGCAACGGCAAGCGCGGGGTTTTCGCCGATGGCTTTCAAGGTGTTGACAGCTTCGGGAACGATGGTCGGAAATGCCGCGCGAAGGTTGAGCGACCCCCTCCAGACCTCGCCGCTGACAGAGCGTATCGCCTCGAGATGCACGCTTATGCTCGTCGAAACTTTGAGAGTCTGATATATCGGAATGACGATCGCAGCCCCGATAAGCAAGGTAACAATCAGTGACAAAACATAGTACACGAGCACCTTGAACACATAGCCAAGATTTGAAAACAAAATGGAAATTGCGTACTTAAACTCCATATTTCACTCCGATAAACGTCCGATTTTGCTCATTGGAACAATTTCAGTTTGTCCTCGAGACGGCTGAGTTTGTCCTTTGCGTCCGCAAGTTTTTTCTGCTCGTTTTCGACGAGTTGCTTGGGAGCTTTCGACAAAAATCCCGCATTTGACAACAGCCCCTCCGTCTTTTTGATGACGGCTTGCACTTGAGCTATCTCGGCAGTCACCCTCTCCCTTTCCTTTTGCTCGTCCACGAGCTCGCCGAGAGGGATAAAGACCTCTGCGTCGCTTGTGATGAGGGAGCTGACCTTTTCTGTTATTTGCGACTTGTCGCTTATGAGCTTCAGCTCGCTTATCCCCGCCAACTTTTCAAAGAGGGGCGCTACGGACAAAATATATTTCTCGTCCTTTGCGACGATATACGCCGAAAGCCTCTTCGAGGGCAAAACATTCATCTCGTTGCGAAGGTTTCTTATTGCCGTGACGATCTCTTTCAAGCCTTCGAACGCCTTCTCTTCTTTTCTGAACACGCGGTGCTTGTTGAAGGATGGCCAACTCTTTTTCATGAGTATCTCGTCCTCGCCGTGAAGGATGGAATATATCTCCTCCGTGATGAACGGCACGAAGGGATGAAGCAGCTTCAATATCTCGTCGAGAACGTACACGAGCATGGCAATTGCCGACCTGTGTTGCTTTTTGTCGCCGCTATAGAGCGTCGGCTTTGAAATTTCGATGTACCAATCGCAAAAGTCGCTCCACACGAAGTCGTAAAGCGTTGCGCTCGCAAGTCCTATCTCGTATTTGTTGAGATTGAGAGTTACCTCGCGAATGACGTCGTTGAGGCGGGTCAAGATCCACTTGTCTGTGCCGCTGAAGCGCTGAGGAAGAGTGAGGTCGTCGTCCTCTTTGATGTTCATGATGACAAAGCGGGACGCGTTCCACAATTTGTTGACGAAGTTGCGCGCGCTTTCTATCTTTGTCTCGCTGAATCGCGTGTCCGAGCCGGGCGCGATGCCCGTTGCAAGCGAAAATCTGAGCGCGTCCGCGCCGTACTTGTCGATGAGCTCGAGCGGGTCTATGCCGTTGCCGAGACTCTTTGACATCTTCCTGCCCTTCTCGTCGCGAACTATGCCGTGAATGAGGACGTCCGAAAACGGCACGTCGCCCATGAACTCTATGCCGCTGAATATCATTCTTGCCACCCAGAAGAAAATTATGTCATACGCGGTGACAAGCACGTTTGTTGGATAAAAATATTCGAGTTCTTTCGTCTTTTTGGGATATCCGAGCGTGCTGAACGGCCAGAGCGCGGAGCTGAACCAGGTGTCGAGCACGTCCTCGTCGCGGCGCATATGCCCTCCGCACTTGGGGCAGGTTTGAACTTCCGTCTTGCTGACTACGGTCTCGCCGCAATCGTCGCAGTAGTACGCGGGGATCCTGTGTCCCCACCAAAGCTGGCGGGATATGCACCAATCCTTGATGTTTTCCATCCAGTGCAGATATATCTTTTCAAAGCGCTTGGGCACGAACTCCGTCTTTTTGGACTTGACAGCCTTGATCGCGGGCTCTGCAAGCGGCTGCATTTTGACGAACCACTGCTTTGAGACGAGCGCCTCGACGGTCTCGTGACACCTATAACATGTGCCCACGTTGTGCGCGTACGGCTCTATTTTGACGATGAGTCCGAGCTCGGTCAAGTCTTTGACTATCTCCCGCCTCGCCGTCAGTCTGTCCATGCCCTTATATTTGCCGGCGTTTTCGTTCATCAAGCCGTCCTCGCCTATGCATTGAATGACGGGAAGATCATGGCGCAAGCCCACTTCGAAGTCGTTGGGATCGTGAGCGGGGGTGATCTTGACCGCGCCCGTGCCAAAGCCTATCTCGCAATATTCGTCGCCGATGACGGGAATGACCCTGTCCGTCAAGGGAAGGCGCACCGTCTTGCCTATGTACTTGGACATCTTTTCGTCGCGCGGATTGACCGCGACCGCCGTGTCGCCGAGCATGGTCTCGGGACGAGTCGTTGCAATGACGACCGCGTCGTCCTCGCCCACGACGGGATATTTGTAATACCAAAGGTTGGACTGCTGCTCTTCGTACTCAACTTCCGCGTCGCTTAGCGCCGTATGACACTCCGGACACTAGTTGATGATGCGATTTCCCCTGTAGATCAAGCCCTTTTTATAATATTTGACAAAGGCGTCGAGCACCGCTTCGGAGCAATTTTTGTCCATCGTGAAGGCTTCCTTTGACCAATCGCAGGACACGCCCAAGCCCTTGAGCTGCTCCACGATCCTGCCGCCGTACTGCTCCTTCCACTTCCAGGCGCGCTCCATAAAGCCGTCTCTTCCTACGTCGTTTTTGGTGAGCCCTTCCTCGTTTTTCATTTTTTCGACTATCTTGACTTCCGTCGCGATGGAGGCGTGATCAGTGCCCGGCATCCAAAGCGCCTCGTAGCCGCTCATCCTCTTGAAACGAATGAGGATATCCTGAATGGAATATGTGAGCGCATGCCCCATGTGCAACTGTCCCGTGATGTTCGCGGGAGGCATCATGATGGTGAAGGGCTCTTTGTCGGGATTGACGTGCGCTTCGAAGCACTTTTTGTCCATCCACTTTTTGTATATCCGCTTTTCGAATTGCGGATTGTAGGTTTTTTCCATTTCCATAATCAACCTTCGTATGTGCCGTTTCTCTTTGCCTGAACGGTCCTTATATCCGCTTCCTTGACGGACTCGGCGGTGGCGGCTTGCTGCTCGCCTCTATTTATTCTTCTCACCTGAATTATCACGTCTTTTAGGTAGTTGAGCGCCGCGCCGTAGCTCATCACGATGCCCCACGCGAGAATGCCCCAATCCGCATACGCGACGTAGTTGTGGAAAAACGCCATGATGACGCCGATGGATATCGTGCAGCTTGCGACCTTGCCCATCCAATTCGCCTTCATGCTCACGCCCTTTTTCAAAACGTACGCGGCGATGATGATCTGCACAAGCTCCTTCACGCATATGGCTATGACAAAACCGTAGTGCACAAACCACGCGTTTGTCACAAAGACGCCGTCGACAAAGGATTGACCGACAAGGTTTTTGCCCAAAGACGTGAGCCCCGTGCACAGCGAAAGTGAAAACAGCACCGCGATGTGCATGAGCTTGTCCGCAACGGGGTCGAGCGCCATGCCGACTCCCGATTGCATGTTGAAGCGCCTCGCGATCCAGCCGTCAAAGAGGTCGCTGACCGCCGCCACGACGAACACGCCGAGCGCAGCGTAAAACAGCGCGAAATTGTCGTATACCCCGCCAAGCGCCATGAGCACGACAAAGACGGGGACGCATATCACTCTGAAATAAGTGATGAGATTTGGGATGGTAAACAGCTCCTTGCTGTCCAACTGTCCGAATTTCATAAATATACTCCTGTTTATTGTTACTTACAAAGTTATATATTATTATATCAAACATTCGCTTGCGTGTAAACTATAAAATATCGTTATCTTGCACAAAATATTTATGCAAAATCTATTATGATATGGTATTATAGGAGCAGAATATGAAAAAGTGCCTCATCATCATCAACTTCAACGCGGGCGGCGCGAGAAAAATTTCCTTCGACAAGGTGGCAAGACGGCTTGGCGAGGGCTACTCTTTCACGCGCTTTCGCCTTCCTGTGGACGGGGAGTTTTCGCTCGATGGATATGACGCCGTCGCGGTGTGCGGCGGGGACGGGACTTTGAGCAGCGTGCTCGAAAAGGCGCATGACAGATCCATCGAGATATTTTACTTTCCCATCGGCACTCTCAACGACAAGGCGAAGGCTTCGCGCTACTCCCACGCGAGCATCAAACATAAATCCATAGAGGAAAATCATGCGGGAAAACAGATCGTGCTCGGAAGCGTGAAGCGCGAGAGCGTTTTCACATACGTTTTGGCGGCGGGCTCGTTCACGCCTATAGGCTACGACGTCACGGTGTCCTCAAAAAAGCGGTTTGGCGTTTTCGCATATCTCATGGACGTTCTCAAACAATACAAGGTCCATAAAATTGGCGCGGAAATTTCTTTCGGAGAGGAAAAGATGAGCGGCGAGTTCACCCTAATCATGTTTTTGAAGTCCCCGCGCTGCTTCGGCTTCAACTTCAATCGCGCCTTTGACGCAGAGAGCGCAAGCGGCCACCTCGTTGCCATCCGCTCCCCAAAACACGGCGGATTTTTGGGAAAGGTCGAGATGTTCTTTCCCTTCTTCAGGGTGTTCTTTTTGGGGCTGAAAAAGGAAAGGGACGGCAAGATAATCTTCAAAGAAGTGCGAGAGGCGGACGTGACATTGCGCTCATCCGCGCCATTTTGCCGCGACGGCGAAAAGCTCGTCTTAGACGCAGGCACGCACAAGATATCCTTCTTCAAAAGCGTCTGCTCCTTCAGCGTAATAGAAAAATTTTAGTTTCAAAAAAGATATTGCACACGCAAATTATTGCAAAACGACGGCTTGGCAATTCGCCGGGCCGTCGTCATTTAATTTGCAAAAAATGAATTTTAACGATATAATTTTGCGCTGTAAAGTTCGCTTTTTGTAATTTTTCTTATTTTTCAAGGAGCATTTGGACAATCTCGCTTGGGGTGTTTGCAAAATAGTCCGCGCCATATTCTCTCAGCTCTTTTTCGCTTCCGTATCCCCACAAGACGCCAACGCAATCGACGCCCACCGTCTTTGCGCCTATAATATCGTACTTTCTGTCCCCGACCATCAAAACTTCGGACTTGTCCTCGACTTTGAGGTTTTCGAGCACGAGCTCTATGACGTCCGCCTTCGCCTCTTTGCTCGCGTCCGTGCTCGCGCCGCCGACGTACGCGAAATATTTTCTGAGATCCAGCCCGTCCACCATAATGCTCGTGAACTTGATGGGTTTTGAGGTGGCGATGGCAAGCGTTTTGCCCGCCGCTTTAAGCGTTGCGAGCATATCCGTCACGCCGTCGTAGATCTTGCAATCTCTCCAGCCGCCCGCCTCGTACTTGCCCCTATATAGGGTGATGAGGTCCTCTATCTCGTCGAGCTCGAGCCCGAAAAACTCCTTCATGGAGACGCGAAAGGGCGGTCCGACCATCTGATCGAGCACGTCGGACGTGTACGCGATACCCTTGCTGTCGAGAGCGTAGCGAATGCAATTGACAATGCCGGGCTTGCTGTCCGTGACCGTGCCGTCGAGGTCGAAAAGAATGTACTTATAATTTTTCATACGCCTATTTTAGTCTATTTTCCGCCCGCTGACAAGCAAAACCTAAACAAATTTCATCACGTCGTCCAAAAGTATGCTCACGGGAAGCTCTGGGAGGGTGTACGCGCCCGTCATATCAAGTTTGCTCGCCGCAAGCGCGTAGCTCACGAGCACGCCGGACGTGAATTCGGGATTGCTTTTCAGCTTCAGCGAAAGCTCGAGGTTGCTCTGCCCCTCTTTGTCCCTTCCCATTATGATCCCCGCGTGAGGCATGGCGGCATGCGCTTTCAGCTCCTCCTTCTCAACAAAGTTGACCTCGACGTCATACGGCGCGAAGTAGTTGGGCATGGAGACTATCTTTTCTCTCACGGCGTCCCTATTTGCGCCGCGCTTTAAGGCGACGAAGCAGACCCGTCTGTGCTTTTGCCTATCCGAAAGCCCCGTCTCCCCTCGCCTTATTCTCTCTATCGCGCCATCTATCGGAATTGTGTATTGCACGGCGTCCTCTACGCCCTCAATGCGCCGTATCGCCTCGCTGTGTCCCTGCGAGACGCCCGGACCCCAAAACGTCTGCGCATCCACCCCCGTCACTCCGAAAAACAGCGCCCTCGCAAGCGAAAATATGCCGGGATCCCATCCCGCGCCCACGATCGCCAAATGCCCGTGCTCCTTTGCGAGCCTGTCCATATCCTCAACGTACTCCCGCATTTTGGCGTGGGTGTCGAAGCTGTCCACCGTGTTGAAGTTGCAAACGAGCTTCTTTGCAAGCTCCGTCACGTCGTTCGCGCTGCCCGTGCATATGATGACCTCGAGCGAGAAATCGAAAATGCTCTTTTGAGGATAGACGGGCGCGAACTCGGAAGTTATGTCCCGCCTTGAAAATATCCCGACGAGCTCGACGTCCCGAAGGTTTTTCAGCCGCTTTGCGCAAGCCTTTCCTATATTGCCGTATCCAACTATCGCAAACTTTTTCATACGTCAATAATATGCGCGAAGTTCGCCTGTTGCCACGCTTAACAAAAACTTGCGCTCCTTACATATATTGAATGGATAAAAATAAGAGAGTTGTTAATAATTGACGATATGGAACAGGTGAGAAGAGGCGACCTATTTTATGCGGATCTCAGCCCCGTCGTTGGCAGCGAACAGGGTGGAGTCCGCCCCGTGCTGATAGTTCAAAACAACGTCGGCAACAAGTATAGCCCCACCATCATCGCCGCCGCGATCACCTCGCAACTCGACAAGGCGAAACTGCCCACTCACATTGCCCTTCCCGCAAACAGATACGGCTTGCCAAAGGACAGCGTAATATTGCTCGAGCAGATCCGCACCCTCGACAAAAAGCGTCTCAAGGAAAAGATCGGCGAGCTTCCAATCAACATGATGGCTCGCGTCAACGAAGCCCTGCTCGTCTCTCTCGGCTTCTTTGAAAACTGACCGAATCGCCCGCTTTTCGCCCTCCGCTACGTCCGACGCTTTGCAACAATTCCATATATTCCATAACTAAGCCCACGCTTTAGAACCATGCTGAAACCTTTCGCAACAGCTCAAAATATTTCTTGACGTCGCAAGCGTATTTCACGCAAACTCAAACTTTACACATCAAAAATCGCGCGATAAACGCGCGATTTTGAAAACTTGTGCATTTTTCAATTTATATTTTTAATGCATTATGTGCCGGGTTATTTCACGATGTCGAACACGATCTCGCCGTTTTGCTCGTTGAGGATGACCGTCGAGCCGCTCGTCAACTGCCCGGAAATTATCTTTTCGCTGAGCCTGTCCTCGATCATGCGACGTATCGTCCTTCTCAGGGGTCTTGCGCCGTACTCGGGCTCGTAGCCGGACCTTATCAACAGCGCCTTTGCGGACGGCGTGACTTTGAAGGATATGCCCTTGTCGTTGAGGCGTTTTCCGAGCGAGGTGAGCATGATGTCGGCGATCTTTTCGAGATCCTGCTCGCTCAACGGGTCAAAGACGATGATCTCGTCGATGCGGTTGAGGATTTCCGGCTTCATATACGCCTTTAGCGCCGCGATATGTTTGTCCTTTGCGCCGACGACGCTCTTTGCGCTGCCAAAGCCGAGCGTCGCGCGATTTTCGCTCGCCTCCTTCGCCCCGATGTTCGAGGTGAGGATGACGACGGTGTTTTTGAAGCTGACCTTGCGCCCTTGACTGTCCGTGAGCACGCCGTCCTCGAGGATTTGCAAAAGCAGATTGAATATGTCCGGATGCCCCTTTTCTATCTCGTCGAACAGCACGACGGAGTACGGCTTGCGGCGGACTTTTTCGGTGAGCTGACCGCCCTCTTCATAGCCGACGAGTCCGGGCGCGGAGCCGATGAGACGGGAGACCGCTTCCTTTTCCATATACTCGGACATATCCACTCTTATCAGCATATCCTCGTCATAGAACAGCGCTTCGGCGAGCGCCTTTGCAAGCTCGGTCTTGCCGACTCCCGTAGGCCCCAAAAAGATGAAAGAGCCGAGCGGACGTTTGAGGTCGTTGAGCCCCGCTCTTGCCCTCTTGATCGCCCTCGCGACGGCGGACACGGCTTCGTTTTGCCCTATCACGCGGGAGTGCAAAATGCTCTCGAGAGAGCTCAGTCTCTCCCCCTCTCCGCTTGAAATTTTGCTGACGGGGATGCCCGTCCAGCTTGACACGACGTCCGCGATGTCGTTTGCGCTCACCATAGAGCCCCCGCGCAGACGCTGTTTTGCCGCCGCCTCGTCGATGAGGTCCACCGCCTTATCGGGCAAAAACCTGTCCGTGACATATCTGTCGCTCAACGTAGCCGCCGCCTTTATCGCCTCGTCCGAAATGACGACGCCGTGATGTTTTTCATATTTTTCCTTCAAGCCGTAAAGTATACGGCACGTCGCTCCCACGCTCGGCTCGTCCACTCTGACGGGCTGAAAGCGCCTCTCGAGCGCGCTGTCCTTTGCAAATTGCTTTGTGTACTCCTCAAGCGTCGTAGCTCCGATCGTCGTGAGCTCCCCTCTTGCGAGCATGGGCTTTATGATATTCGCGATGTCCAGCCCGCCCTCGCTCGAGCCCGCCTTGAGAATGGTGTGTATCTCGTCGATGAACAAGATGACGTCCCCGCGTTGCTTTATGGCGTCGAGGGTGTTTTTGAGCCTCTCTTCAAAGTCTCCCCTATATCTCGTGCCCGCGACGAGCGAGGTGAGATCGAGCGAAAACACCGTCTTGTTTTTCAGCTCTTCGGGGACTTCGCCGTTTGCGATGCGAAGCGCAAGCCCGTCCACGACGGCGGATTTTCCCACTCCCGGCTCGCCGATTAATATCGGATTGTTTTTCGTGCGGCGGGAGAGTATCTCGATGACGCGTTCCGTCTCCTTGTCCCTGCCAATGACGGGATCGAGCCGCCCGCTTTTTGCCTTTTGAGTGAGATCCGTGCCAAAGTTTGAAAGATCCGTCTTTTCAACCTGTTCGGGCTTTTTTTGAGGATTTTGAGGATAGCTTATCCCCTTGACCATGTCCTTCAAACTCTCCTTCGGAAGCGCGTTGTTATAGCCGGAAATGACGTTTTCCGTCCTCTCCCCGCCGCCGACGGGACAGGGCGTGGAGCGACCGCCCTCCTCGACAATGCAATTGACGGTCACTTGTCTTATGTAGGCGGGATTCACGCCAAGCGAATATAAAAGCCGCGAAGCTCCCGACGAGGAGTCCTCGAGCAAACAAAACAAAACGTGCTCAGTGCCCACTTCGGCGCTTCCAAACCTGTTTGCGATCGCGATTGCTCTTTCGACCGCGTCGCTTGCGCGCTGCGACATCTGCGGTTTGCCCCCGTAAGGCGACGGCGTGAACGAAGAGATGACGTCGTCCGCTCTCACCCCGCACGAGTTCAAAATGCGCTTGGCGCTGCAATCGTCTAAGGCAAGAAGCCCGTAAAGCAGATGCTCCGTGTAGATATATCCGCCTGTTTTTGCCGCAAGCGAGCTTGCCATAGCCGCCGCCTGCTGAAATTTGAACGAAAATCTTGTCATTTTACCTCCTCGAGCCGCTTGCGCACTATGCTTGCGCGCTTGACGTTGCGCTCCTCTTCCGTTATGCCGTCCGTCAGAATTTCAAACGAGGACGCGCACGCAAGGATGAGATCGTTGAGCGGAGTCATGCTGTGAATGGGCAGCACGCCCAAAATGACCCCCAACTTCACGTCTATGAGCGTTTGCATGAGCTCGTTTGCGCTAAGACTGTACGCGCTTGTGATAAGCCCGTAGCTTCTGAAAATTTTGTCTATGAGTTGGGTTTTGTTTTCTCTCAGCACCTTCTCGAGCGCGGAAGTTTCAAGGCGGCAAAGGTCGATCGCCGCGTTCTGCACGGAGCAGATTATCTCCCTCTCGCTCACGTTGAAGGCGATGGAATTTGAAATTTGATACAAGCTGTACGCGCCGTCGCTGCCCTCGCCGAAGTATCCCCTGACGGTCAGCCCGTATCTTCGCCTGTACTGCTCGAGCGCCTCGTTTATCGCCCCCGTCATCACGAGCGCGGGCAAAAACAGCATGATCGACGCCCGCATCCCCGTGCCGAGATTGCTCGGACACGCCGTGAGATAGCCGAACTCTTCGTCGTAGGCGATGGGAAGTTGACGCCTTAAGTTTTCGTCGTAGCGCCTCGCCTTTTCGTACGCGCCCAAAAGATCGAAGCCGTCCTTGACGCATTGAGTCCTTATCCTATCCTCTTCGTTGAGCATGACGGACATCTCGAGATCGTCCCCCTTTTCAACCGCGACAGCCCCGAGCGGGGAGTTTGCAAGCGGCAGGGATATGACGTGAAGCTCGATGAGCGCCTTCTTTTTCAATGTGCTGAGCTCGCTCATCTGATAAAGCTCGCAATCAAACGCGCCCTTTGCCGCCTTCACAGCCCCGTCAAAGAGGGCGCTGATATTTTGCGCGCCGTCCGCATACGACGCCTTAAAAGGCATGCCCTCGACGTTTCTTGCAAGTCGTATTCTCGATGACACGGCAAGATTTTTCAAAATGTCTGTGTCGCACTCGACCCCGAACAGCCTCTCGCTTGCTCTGTGCGCCTCAAAATATCCCGCCGCGCTCGCTCTCGCTTTTGCACGCATATTCCTGTAGCAGTCGGGACATCTCATCAAAAAGCTCTTTTCAAACTCCTCCGCCGTATACGAGCAGGAGTAACATTCGCTTCCTCGCCTTGCGAGCCTCTTTTTTGCAAGTTCGTAGGGCGGAATGCCCATTGAAAGGGCGGTTTGATAGCAATTTTCGCAATATGAAAACTCAAGGGTCGCGTTGCCGCTCACGATCCTGTCCTGCCGCGTCGCCTCTTTTGACATGCAGATGTCGCAAAGCTTTTTCATAAATTGCCCTTGAGGTTTTTCAGATACTCCTTAAAAGCCTTTGCGGTCGCCGGGTTTTTCAAGGCGAAATCCACAGTGGCTTCGAGATATCCCTCCTTGTCTCCTATGTCGTATCTGCGCGCGTCGAAGAGATATGCGCACGCGCCCTTCGTTTTTGCAACTTCGCCTATGGCGTCCGTGAGATAAATTTCGCCCTCCGTCTTTTTTGTGCGCCTGATGGCGTCAAAGATATCGGGGGTGAGGATGAAGCGCCCGAGCGACACAAATCCGCTTGGCAAAACTCCTTCCGGCTTTTCCACGATGCCGTCTATGAGGCAGGTCCTGTCGTCAAGAGCCTCTCTCACTTTCATCACGCCGCACTTTCGCGCGATCGTCTCCGACGTGTTCTGACAGCCGACGACTGTCAGATTTGTCCTCTCGTACGCGCGCATGAGCTGCTTTGTCACGGGAACTTCCGCATCCAT
>CANQAA010000011.1 GCA_947589395.1 uncultured Clostridia bacterium | reverse complement strand
TCTTCACGATAGGCTATCAGCTTGACGAGGTCACCCTCCTGCACATCGAGGGCGCGGACAAAGAGGACGCCAAAAAGAAGAGCATCGAGATGCTCAAGCTCGTCGGCATCGCAATGCCGGAGCACGTCTACAAGTCCTATCCTCACCAGCTTTCGGGCGGTATGCGTCAGCGCGTTATGATCGCAATGGCGCTTTGCTGCAATCCAAAACTCATCATCGCGGACGAGCCCACGACCGCGCTTGACGTCACAATTCAGGCGCAGATCCTCGACCTGCTTCGCGAAGTCAAGGACAAGATCAACGGCTCGATCATGCTCATCACGCACGATCTCGGCGTCATTGCCGAAATGGTCGATTACGTCGTGGTCATGTACGCGGGGCGCGTCGTCGAAAAGGGTACCGTCAGGGAGATCTTCAAAAACCCGCTTCATCCTTACACGATAGGGCTTCAAAAGAGCAAACCCGTCGTCGGACAGGAAGTGGACAGGCTGTACAGCATTCCCGGCAACGTCCCCAACCCGATCAACATGCTTTCGAGTTGCTACTTCAAGGATCGTTGCGGCATGAAATGCGCCGCTTGCAAGGGCGATTATCCCGAGATGGTTCAGGTGTCCCCAACGCACTTCGTGGCTTGCCACCGCTACAAGGATATATTAAAGGAGCAAGACAATGACTGAGTATATTGAGAACGAAATGAACAACGAAGCCGCCCAAAGCGACGTTTTATGCGAGCAAAACGAGCAGTCAAACGCCGATTTTGAGCAGTCCGCTCCCGAAAACACTTTGGCAACAAACGACGATTATCTTCTTAAGGTGGTCGATCTCAAGGAATGGTTTCCTATCAAAAGTTCGATCATCAAGTCCAGAAACGTATATCTCAAAGCCGTCGACGGCGTCTCGTTCAATCTAAGACAAGGCAAGACCATCGGCATCGTGGGCGAGTCCGGCTGCGGCAAGACCACGCTCGGCAGGACCATACTTCGCCTTTACGAGCCAACGGCGGGCGAGATAATCTTCGAGGGCAAGCACATCGAAAAACTCAAGGGCGAGGCGCTGAGAAAAATGCGCCCGCACTTCCAGATGATATTCCAGGATCCGTATTCCTCGCTCTCTCCGCGTCTCACCGTCGGCGAGATCGTTGGCGAGGCGGTTCGCACGCACAACATCGTGTCAAAGTCGGAATATAAGGATTATATAGTCGACATAATGAAAAAATGCGGACTTCAGCCGCACTATTTCGAGAGATACCCCCACGAGTTTTCGGGCGGACAGAGACAGCGCATATGCATCGCAAAGGCGCTCGCCTTAAAGCCCAAACTCGTCATCTGCGACGAGCCCGTCAGCGCGCTCGACGTGTCCATTCAGGCGCAGGTCATCAACCTGTTTGAGGATCTGCAGGCTTCGGACAACCTCTCCTACATCTTCATCTCTCACGACCTCTCCGTCGTGGAGCACATCTCGGACGAGGTCGGCGTGATGTATCTCGGCAACATGGTCGAGTTCGGAAGCAAAAAGGATCTGTTCTCAAACCCGATGCATCCGTACACGCAGGCGCTCTTCTCGGCAGTCCCGATCCCCGATCCCGACACCAAGATCAAGCGCATCATCCTTCAGGGCGACATCCCGTCTCCCGCGCATCCGCCAAAGGGCTGTAAGTTCCACACGAGATGCAGCAAGTGCATGGACATCTGCCGCGAGGTAGAGCCAAAGTTCATAGACTACGGCAACGGACATTGCGTGGCTTGCCATCTTTACTCTCAGGACGGCCCCGTTGAGGACGAGTCCGAAGAGCTGATAAGGACGACTGTCTCAGAGAACGCGGAGGAACAAAATGACGTCGCAAAAGAGCAAAACGAGCAAGTTTTGAGCGAACAACAAGAGCGCTCCGCTGAAACGGAAGAAATCAAAGACGAGCTGACGACCGAGCCCGAAGAAGTCCGGGAAGTCGAAGAGCAGCCCGAAGAGGAAGCTTCCGAGACAGTAGAGGAAGCTAAAGAGCCGGAAGAGGAGACTTCCGAGACCGAAGAAGAGCCGGAAGCTCAAGAAGCGACGGCTGAGGAAGAGGCCGAAGAGGAGCTTGAGGACGACGGATTTGTCGAAGACCCGACTGCTGACGCGCTCGACGACGATTTCGAGGAAGAAGTCGAAGAAGAGGTCGAAGAGGAAATCGTCGATTCGGACGGCACGACAAAGAAGGTCGTGAGAAAGAAAAAGGCGAAAGAACCCGTAGAGGAAAAGGTCTTGAAGGAGGGCGATCCCACCCATCCGCACGGCAAGTTTGTCGTGAGAAAGACCCCCAACGGCAACTTTGTGTACAAGCTCTATTCGTCCAACAGGCGCGTGCTTGCAAGTCCGGGCGGCGCGTACAGGACGCTCGCTTCCTGCACGACGGGCATACAGAGCACAATTTCCAACGCCGCGACCGCTCCCATTGAGGATCAGACCTTGAAGAAGTGGGAGGAGCAAAAGTGCCCCAAGTGGGTCATCTATCGCGACAACGCGGGCGAGTTCAGGCTTCGCTTGATCGCCTCAAACGGCAACATAGTTGCGATCAGCAACGACGGCTACGCCTCCAAGTCCGGCGTGAAAAACGGAATTCAGGCGATAGCTCGCGCAGTCGACGGCGCAGACATCGTCAGAATAGACAAGTGATTTGATTTGAAAAAGAAAGCGGGGATTAGCCCCGCTTTCTTTTTATGCCGTAAGGAGCATAAAGTGTAACACGCAAAATGGATCAAGCATCATAATACGGGTTTCTATAGGATTTACCGCAAGAACATTTTATATGAGACGAATTGCTGTAAGCGACGAGCGTGCGATGGCAATTCGGGCAATGAACATAATGTTTTGTGACGGGATTATGTTGCGGATTTTGATAATACTCTTCTTCTTTATCTTCTTTTTCTTCCGCCTCAATGGCTTCATGTTTTGCAGATACTATTTGATGAATTGAAAATCCGAATATGATGATAGAGCACCATTCTTTTATGAGCGCGTCTGCAAGGTCAAGCGGAACAAGAAAGCCTCTTATAACTCCAATGCCCGACACGATCATGAGAATAATGCCAAAAACGAGATTTGCAATGCCAACGCCTTTTTTGTTCTTTGCGACGGCAGAAAGATCGCTTTTTGCTTTGTTCTTTCCATCAACCACAAGGCCGCAACTGAAGGTAAGCAAAATTATTGTTGCCCACATTGTCCATAGCGCACTCGTCAAATTCAGCTGTAAAGCGCCCATTGCAAGATTGACTATTGACAAGATGAACATAAAGATGCTGAACACGATCATTGCTATGCCTATGCTTTTTCTACTATTTGCACTTTTCATAACAGTTCTCCTTTTATGTTTCTAAGCTCATTATAATCGTATAATATGCGATTGTCAAGTCAAAAATCACCTAATATGCTATTATTTTTCGTGATGGAGTGGCTATGGAATTGCAAGATATACAGTATAGATTGAGGGAAGTCATAAAAGAGAGCGGCATATCTCAAAAGGATATTGCAAAAGCAATCGACGTTTCTCCTCAAACTGTTTCAAAATATATGAAAGAGAATATTTTTCCTGCGCTCGATACTCTTTCAAAACTTTGCAGATTCTTGAACGTTTCGGCAGATTATATTCTCGGAGTAGAATCCGAATTTGGTTGTAGAGAAATGTGAACAATTTCCATGAATAACAAAAACGGCTGTTTAACAGTCGTTTTTGTGTAAATAAAAGCCGTATAATGCTCAAATAAAAGCCGAATATGATCAATCGCTTGCGAGTTTGAGCATAACAAAGCCCTGTTTTGCTTTGCAAAGAGGGCAGCAGTCCCAAGCCTCTTTTCCCTCTGCTTCGTAGCCGCAGCCAGAGCACTTCCATTTGACGGGCTTGTCCTTTTTATATAGCGTGCCGGTCGACATTTGCGAGTAGAGGTCCTCAAACAGCTTTTGATGGCAATCCTCGACGCCCGCTATCTTTTCAAACAGTCCCGCGATCTCCTCAAAGCCCTCTTCGCGCGCGGTTTTGGCGTACGCCTTATAAGATTTCACTTCCATAGCCTCGTCTTCGGAGGCGAGTTTGAGGTTTTCAACGAGATCCCACTTTTCGCGGAAGGGGTAGCCGGAGGCGATGTCGATGTTGTCGATGGTCTTTTGGGACGCCTGCTGAATGAAGGTGTAGAGCATGCGCGCGTGGTTGAACTCGTTGTACACCACCTTGTCGATGACGTCCGCCATAGCGTTGTAGCCCTCGTTTCTCGCGCCGTATTCCACAAAGCTGTACCTTGCGTGCGCTTGCATTTCGCCCGCGAAGGATTTTGCAAGATTGAGATAAGTTTTGCTGTCTATCAATTTCATGGTTTCACTCCTTTTTTATAATTATTGGGCGTCGCGGCAAAAGATATTCATCTCAAAGTTAATTTGGCAAATTGACTTTAAGGGCGCAGAGTGCTATTATATTGCCGGGAGTTGTATATGAGCGATTGCACACACGATTGTAACGGTTGCGATAAAGAATGTTCAAGTCGCATAACATTTGAAAAACCGCACGAATTGTCCCGCATCAAGAGGACGATCGGAGTGGTCAGCGGCAAGGGCGGGGTCGGAAAGTCCCTCGTCACGTCGTTGCTCGCAGCGGGCGTTGCGCTTGAGGGCAAGCGCGCCGCCATTTTGGACGCGGATATAACCGGCCCGTCCATTCCAAAGAGCTTTGGCATTTTTGGCGGAGCGGAAGGCGACGATATGGGCATATATCCTCGCGAAAGCCGCACGGGGGTCAGGATCATTTCCTCAAACCTGTTGCTTGAAAACGAGACGGATCCCGTCATCTGGCGCGGACCCGTGATCGCGAGCATGGTCAAGCAATTTTACACGGATGTCATCTGGGGAGACGTGGACTTCATGTTCGTTGACATGCCTCCGGGCACGGGCGACGTGCCTCTCACGGTCTTTCAATCCATCAAACTTGACGGCGTCATCATCGTGACCTCTCCACAGGAGCTGGTCAGCATGGTCGTGGCGAAAGCCGTGAACATGGCAAAGCGCATGAACGTCAAAATTTTCGGCGTAATTGAAAACATGTCTTACGTTTTGTGCCCGGATTGCGGCAAGCAGATAGAAATTTTCGGGCGCGGCAAGGTGGACGAAGTGGCGACCGATTTTGACCTCAAGGTGCTCGGACGTCTGCCGATGGACGGAGAGATAGCGCGGGCGGTCGACGAGGGCGACGTCGAAAGATTGGCGAGCAAGCATTATCTCGACGCGGCTATAAAAGAGATATCCAAATGAGCAAGCGCGAAGAGGCGGAGAGATATTTTGTCGAGGGCTACAGTTGCGCGCAAGCGGTCGTGCTCGCTTTCGAGGAATATTTTGATGTGAAAAGAGACGTCCTTCTCAAAATTGCCTCGTCTTTTGGCGGCGGAATGGGGAGACTCAGAGAAGTTTGCGGCGGCGTGAGCGGGATGATTATGGCGGCGGGCGCGATATACGCCCCGTCCGACCCCTTCGACAAGCAAAAAAAGGCGGAACACTACGCGCTCGTGCAGAAGCTTGCTCGCGAGTTCAAAGAGAAAAACGGGTCTATCGTCTGCAGGGACTTGATAGGCGCAAAGCTCGCGACGACGTCCTGTTGCCCCGACGAGAGGACTCCCGAATACTATAAGACCCGTCCCTGCGCGAGGCTTGTCGGCGACGCGGCGGAGATACTTGAAAATTTCATAGCGCAAAATCCTTTTGAGCGGTAACGCGAATAAAAGAATATTGCATATTTCAAATTTATATGTTAAAATATGCATATATATTGTGAGGTGGAGAATATGACTTTGGCAAAATTTTTGTTTGTCTGCGTGGACAAATTTTGCGACAGATCGCAAAACAACAAAAAAATGCTTCGCTATGACGGAGTTCCGTTTGAAATCGAGACGGACATCGCGTACGGCGAAGGCAAAATGGAAAAGCTCGACATATATCGCGTGAAGCGGGAGTCGGGTGAGAAATATCCCGTCTTCTTTTACATTCACGGCGGCGGCTTCGTCGCGGGCGACAAGGTGTATAGGCGCGGCTTGTCGAGATGGGCGGCAAATCTCGGATTTTTCGTCGTCAACGTCAACTACGCGCTCGGCCCGGAAGAGCACTTCCCGCTTGGCATACAGCAGCTCATTCGCGCGCTCAACTGGGTGGGCGAAAACGCCGAAAAGTATAATCTCGATCTCGACAACATGTGCGTGTCGGGCGACTCGGCGGGCGGCTATTATTCCGCAATGCTCGCGTGCGTTGCAAATCACAAGGAGCTGCAGGACAGATTCGGCGTTCACACGTCCCTTCGTTTTCGCGCGGCGCTGCTCAACTGCGGCATCTACGATATCAACGAGGCGCTCAGCAAAAAGTTGCCTTTCAAGCTCACGGACAAGGTCTTGTACGACTTCAGCGGCATTCACGTCAAGGGACTCGAGACTTATGAATACAGCGACGTGCTCGCGCCCTTGAGCTTCGTGGACGCAAACTTCCCCGTGTCCTTCATCACTTATGCGGAAAAGGACATCTTCTGCAAGGGGCAGGGGCAAAAACTCATCAAAAAGTTGGAGGAAGTGGGCGTGCACGTTGAGCACGACCACTCCACAAAGCTCACGGACAACCACTGCTATCCGCTCAGCTGGACCACGAAAGCCGCAAAGAAGAACGTCGCGCTCGTTGAAAACTTTTTGGGGCGCGTGATCAGAAAAGAAGTGTGATGGCATTCAAAGATTTCATGGACCATATCATCGAAAGCGACAGACTCCTCAGCAATGAGGAGTCGCTTGATGATATGGTCAAGGAGGACAATATATCAAACGGCGCAAGCAAAAAGCGCAACAAGGGCGAGGCTAAAAAGAAAGGCGGCAAAAGCTCCCGTCGCTCAAAGCCCGTCTACAAGCCGTCCGAATATATCGTGTCAAACGGCGAGGAGTACGGCGAGAAGGAACTCAAGCAGATGATGGCGCAGCTTGAGCGCGACAAGGCAAGGGAGAGGACGCTCAGCATCCTCAGTATCGTCTGGACGCTCGCCTCAACGATATACCTCATCGTCACCACCTGCATTTTTATCAGCGGCAACTATGTGAACAAAATTTACTCAATAGTGCTTGTGAGCGTCATGGTCGCGTACGTCGCGGCGTTCATCGCGCTTTTGGTCTTTGCGTTCAACAATCCCAAGAAGGGCAAAAAGCACGTCTCCACTTACAAAAAGCTGCTTTCCATCATCAAAAATCTCATGAACATCGGCTTTTTGGTATTCACGGCGGTCAATATGGCGGCGGCGGCAAAGGCGGACGCGGGCGCGGGCAAGTGGGTCTTGTTCATCTTCACGCTTTTGATCGCGGTGGGACAGCTCGCCATTCGCGTGACGATGCTTGTGATCTCGGCTGTGAGACGGCGCGTCGCAAGAAGATATCGGGTGAGAGTGACAAGATATATCGACGGCGTGAAGCAAGACAAAAACTTCCGCGACTCCTTCAGAGAAAAACGATTCAGATGACGAAAATATAAAAATCGCACCTGTGTGCGATTTTTTTTATATCCAATGCAGTTTAATTTGATTTTTTTATATATAGCGCAACTGTTTATATTCTCGCGACGCCGCTGTCTTTGGCCGCTTTTGCCACAGCCTTTGCGACTGCGGGAACGACGCGGGGATCGAACGCCTTTGGAATTATGTTGATCTCGCTGAGCTCCTTTTCATCGATCAGCTCCGCAAGCGCTTCAGCCGCCGCTATCTTCATTTGCTCGTTGATATCCTTCGCTCTGACGTCGAGCGCGCCCCTGAATATGCCCGGAAACGCCAAAACGTTGTTGATCTGATTGGGCAGATCGCTCCTTCCCGTCGCAACGATCCTTGCGCCCGCTTTGACGGCAAGCGCGGGATCTATCTCGGGATCGGGGTTTGCCATTGCAAAAACTATAGCTCCCTGCGCCATGCTTCTGACCATCTCAAAGCTCAAAACGTCCTTCGTGCTCACCCCGATGAACACGTCCGCGCCCTTGATCGCGTCATAAAGCGTGCCGCTCACGCCAAACGGATTGACGATTTTTGCAAGCTCGCGCTGGGAGGGGTTGAAAGCGTCGCTGTCGCAAATTATCCCCGCGCGGTCTAAGACGGTCAGATTGTTCGCCCCAATCGAGAGCAAAAATTTGCTTATCGCAATGCCCGCGCTTCCCGCGCCGTTTATGACGATTTTGGCACTTAAAATGTCTTTTTTGACCACTTTAAGTGCGTTTTTGAGCGCTGCAACGAGCACTATCGCCGTGCCGTGCTGATCGTCGTGAAAGACGGGAATGTCCACGATCTTTTTGAGTCTCGCCTCGATCTCGAAGCAACGAGGAGCGGCGATATCCTCGAGGTTTATCCCGCCGAAACTTGTCGAAAGCGCTGAAATTATCTTCACGAGCTCGTCCGAGTCCTGTGTGTTGAGAACGATCGGGATCGCGTCTATATCCGCAAACTCCTTGAACAGCACGCATTTTCCCTCCATCACGGGCATGCCGGCGAGCGGTCCGATGTTGCCAAGTCCGAGCACTGCCGAGCCGTCCGACACGACTGCGACGGTGTTCGCTCTGCGCGTGAGCGCATATGAAAGGTCGGGATCGCGCTTTATCTCGAGACAAGGCGCGGCGACTCCCGGCGTGTACGCAAGCGAAAGCATCTCTTTTGAGTCCACCTTGACGCGCGAGCGCACCTCGAGTTTGCCTTGCCAAGCATAGTGTTTTTCAAGCGAAAGTTTTTGATAGTCCATATTTACCTCACTCACATTTTACTACAACCCGCCGTTTTTCTCAACAGATTGAAAGAATATTTGAAGATAAATTGCCTTTCTTGTTGAAGTATTTTCAAATATCATTTATAATTTGCTTATGAGAAGCATCTTTTACGACGACATAGTTCTTGCCGTGACAAATATGTGCGAAGCGTGCTGCCGTCTCACCCCCGACGCGGAAGAGGCGCTGAGCAAGGCGTGTGAGCGCGAGACGTCAAAACTTTGCAGGTTCGCCCTGTCCACGCTTGTGAAAAATGCGGCGGTCGCAAAGGAAAAATGCGTGCCCGTGTGTCAGGATACGGGCATGGCGGTGTTCTTTTTGGAGCTTGGACAGGACGTGCGCATAGAGGGCGGATATCTTGAGGACGCCATCAACGAGGGAGTGAGGCGAGGCTACAAAAAGTTTGGCTGTCGCATGAGCGTGCTTGATCCGCTGACGCGCGAAAACACCTTCGACAACACGCCCGCTATCATTCACACGAGGATAACTTGCGGCGACAAGCTGAAAATTTCCTTTTTGCCAAAGGGCTTCGGCAGCGAAAATATGTCTCGGCTTTTCATGCTCAACCCCTCAGACGGCGTCGAGGGCGTGAAGGCGAGCGTGATCGAGGCGGTAAAGAGCGCGGGGAGCAAGCCCTGCCCGCCCATCATAGTCGGGGTCGGCATAGGCGGCACGTCCGAGACGGCAATGTTGCTTGCAAAAAAGCAGCTTTTAAGAGATATCGGCTCCAAAAACCCAAACGAAACGCTTTGCAAGTTGGAGCTCGAACTCAAAGATGAGATCAACGCTCTGAGAATAGGCGCGCAGGGGTTTGGAGGCGACGTGACCGCGCTCGACGTTTTCGTCGACACGTTCAAGACGCACATTGCGGCGCTTCCCGTCGCCGTCAACATACAGTGCAATGCGGAAAGAAAAGCAGTAGTGATTTTGTGATAGTATGAAAAGAGTTTTTTCACCCATATCAAATGCGAGCGAGCTTAAAGCCGGCGACGAGGTGTTGCTTTGCGGCGAGATCCTCACAGCCCGTGACGCCGCGCACAAACGCATTTGTGAACTCGAAGCCGAAAATATGCCCGTATCCCTTGAGGGACAGACGATATTTTACGTCGGTCCGAGCATGAAAGACGGCAAAATAACGTCTGCAGGTCCCACTACGTCCATGCGCATGGACAAGTATACGCCCACCGTTTTAGAGCGGGGCGCAGTCGCGCTGATCGGCAAGGGGGACAGAAAAGCAGAGGTCTACGACGCCCTCAAAAAATTCAAGGGAGTATATTTTGTCGCCGTCGGCGGCGCGGGCGCAATATACGCCGATTGCATAAAGAAGCATGAGATCGTCGCTTATGAGGATCTCGGGTCTGAGGCGATCTTCAGGCTCGAAGTCGAGGATATGCCTCTTGTCGTCGCCATAGACGGCGAGGGCAGCAGCATTTTCAGATAAAACACGCGTAGTGTTTCAAAACAGGGCAAATTGCCTTAACACGCAAATTATATCGCGCATTTTAACACGAAAAGTGTTTTAAGCGCAGTTTTGTTTATTTGTACATTTTCACGCCGCCCGCCGGGCAAAGTTTAAGGTCAACAAGCAAAAGTCGCGTCGTTATAACACGATAAGTATTTTATATAGAGAGTTTGTATTTCATTATCATGCTGAGCCTCTCGCGTTTTAATTGAAAAACTTTGCGTTCAATATGTTAGATCATTCACTGAACACGAGATATTTTATTTGTAGTTATCGTCATTTTGCATAGTACACGATATGTGTTATTTATAAAAGCGATCGTTTTAGTCTTGCAAGCTATTTGCTTAGTCGGTATACAAAAATCAACTTAATTTTGCAAGTTATGTGGCATCGCTATATGCAAAAGAATTTAACATTTTTTTTTAATGTGCCGAACGCTTTTGCGATCTGCCGGCCTTTTACACACGAAAACTTTCGACGACGGCTCGTCGTACACGCTTAAAATTTTTGGTTGACAAACGCTATATTATGTTATAAGATTTAAGTATGAAAAAGAATACGTTCGCTTATGCATACTACTTTTACTTTGGCTACAGAGCGTAGTCCCGTTTTGGTGTTGCATAATGCCGGCACCCAAACGGTGCCGGTTTTTTGTTAAGGAGAGATATGATAGTCGTAGTAAAGCGAGGTCAGGACAGAAAACAAGTCGACAACCTTGAAAATTGGATAAAAAGTTTGGGACTCGGCGTGCACGAGAGCGAGGGCGAAAATTCGCTGATCATCGGACTTGTGGGCGACACGTCCAAAGTGGACATCGGGCTCATTCGCTCCCTCGACATCGTCGAGAGCGTGACGCGCGTGCAAGAGCCGTACAAAAACGCGAACAGAAAGTTCCATCCGCAGGACACGCTCATTGACGTGGGCGGGCATGTGTTCGGCGGCAAAAACTTTCAGATCATCGCGGGGCCTTGCTCGATAGAGTCCGAAAAGCAGATCATCGAGGTCGCCGAAGCCGTACAAAAGGCGGGAGCTACGATATTGCGGGGCGGAGCTTTCAAGCCTCGCACTTCGCCGTACTCCTTTCAGGGGCTTGGCGTTGAGGGGCTGAAATTGTTGAAAAAGGCAAAAAAAGAGACCGGAATGCCAATAGTCACCGAAATCATGAGCGAGGAGCGCATAGACGACTTCGAGGACGTGGACATTTTGCAGGTCGGCGCGCGAAATATGCAAAATTTTGACCTTTTGAGGCGGCTGGGCAAGCTGAACACCCCCATACTGCTAAAGCGCGGCATTGCGGCGACGATAGAGGAGTGGCTGATGAGCGCGGAATACATCATGTCGGAGGGCAATCCCAACGTCATTTTGTGCGAGAGGGGCATAAGGACGTATGAGACGTACACGCGCAACACGCTCGACATCTCGGCGATCCCCGTGCTCAAGGAGAGGACGCATTTGCCCGTCATCGTCGACCCGTCGCACGCGTCGGGCATATCCCGCCTTGTCAAGCCTCTCAGTCTCGCCTCAGTCGGCGCGGGAGCGGACGGACTCATCATCGAGGTCCACAACGACCCAGTGCACGCGCTCTGCGACGGAGCGCAATCGCTCACCCCGCTTCAATTCGAGGACACGGTGCGCTCGATCGACCTCATGCTCGACGCGGTGAACAAGACGAGGGACAAATGAAGATAGGCATTGTCGGAATGGGCTTGATCGGCGGCTCGATAGGGTTGGCGCTGAAAAAATATACGGAGCACGAGGTGTTCGGCTTTGACGTTGACGATGAGACGGTCAAGGCGATGGTCGGATATAGCTGCGACTTTATGATCGATGAGCAAAATTTGGGCGAGCTCGACGCGCTGATAATAGCACTTAAGGAAGCGAGCTCGATCTCTGCGCTTGAAAAGTACGCGCCTTATCTTAAAGACGGAGCGGTCGTCTTTGACACCTGCGGCAACAAAAGACGGGTGGTCGCCTGCATGGAAAATTTGAAAAAATCGCTACCTGCATTGCATTTTGCGGGCGTACACCCTATGGCAGGCAGGGAGTTTTCGGGGCTGAAAGCGGCAAGAGCGGAGCTTTTTAGGGGCGCGTATATCCTCGCCGTCGAAGTTGAAAACGACGAGGTCGCGATAAAGACCGTCGAGGACATTTTTTTGTCGATCAAGGCAAAGAGGCTCGAGGTTTGCACGGCAAAAAGGCACGATGAAATGATCGCGTACACCTCGCAGCTTGCGCACGTTCTTTCGAGCAGTTACGTCAAAAATCCGCTCGCGCTCGAACATATCGGCTACTCGGCAGGGAGTTTTTTGGACCTCACGAGGGTCGCGAAACTTGACGCCGCGATGTGGACGGAGCTGTTTTTGAACAACAAGGACAACCTCGTTTTGGACATAGACAGATTGATATCCGAGTTGAAAAATTATCGCGACGCGATTAAAAACGATAATAGCGAGGAGCTTTATCGCTTGCTCGACGAGGGCTCGCGGCTGAAACAAAAGACGCTTGGAGTGAAAAATGACGATTGAAGGAAGAGATTACAATATATATGTGGGAAAAGAGGAGCTTTCTTTGCTTCCCGCTCTCCTTTTGCCGTACAAAAAGGTAATGATTGTGACGGACGAGAACGTGGCTCCTCTATATCTTGAGGGACTGAAGAGAGAGCTAAATGACGCGTGCGAGGTCCACTCTCACGTCATTTGCGCGGGGGAGAGGAGCAAGTGCGTCAAGGTCTATCTTGAAATTGTCAACGACATGCTCGACTCCAATTTCACGCGCTCGGACGCCGTCGTCGCGCTTGGGGGCGGAGTGGTCGGAGACCTCGCGGGATTTGTGAGCGCAACGTATATGCGCGGGATAGATTATTTTCAGATCCCCACGTCCCTTCTTGCCATGATAGACAGCTCCATCGGTTCTAAAACAGGCATAGATCTAGAACGCGGGAAAAACCTGATCGGCAGTTTTTATAGCCCGAAAGCGGTGTTTATCGACACAAATCGCTTGATGACGCTCCCTCGCGAGCAAATTCGCGCGGGGCTTGGAGAGGGCGTGAAATACGCGTGTCTCATGGGCGGCGAGGCGTTTGACATGCTCGAGAGGGGACTTTCAGACTACGACGATTTTGTGCGCCGCTGCGTGGAGTACAAGCTCGGCGTGGTAGAGGGGGATATGCGCGAGGCGGGCTTAAGGCGACTTCTCAATTTGGGACACACGCTCGCTCACGCGATAGAGGCGAAAAAGAAGTTTGAGATAGAGCACGGCGTTGCAGTCGGCATGGGAATATACTTCATGGCAAAGGCGGCAAACGCAAACGGTGAGCTTTGCCAAAGCGAGCTTGAAAGAGTTGTGAAGTTGCTTGAAAAATATGAGCTCTTAGAGCGCATAAGTGAGATAGACGTAAGTGAACTGTTTTCGTTTTTGAGAGCGGACAAAAAGTCGTATGGCGATGGGATCTACGCCGTCAAACTTGAAAAAATAGGTCAGTGCAGAGTGGAAAAGATGAGCTTTGAACAATTTGAGGACTATGTGAGAGGCGGCTGTGGAAGATAATTTGAAGATAAAATGTTCCCGCCTTTTTGGGACTATACAAGCTCCGCCTTCCAAGTCTCACCTGCACAGGGTGACGATAGCTTCCGCCCTTGCGGGTGAAATTTCGAAGGAGCTCGAAGAGTTTGCAAAGACCGCCTGCGACGACACGGCGGCGACCTATGATTGCGTGACGAAGCTAAAATGCAATACAGGTGCAAATTTTCCCGTCACACTGAACGCAAAAGAGAGCGGCTCAACGCTCAGGTTTTTGTTGCCCCTATCCTGCGCGCTCGGCAGGGAAGTGAAGTGGACGGGCGAGGGAAGGTTGCTTTTGCGCCCGATCGACTCGCTTATTTCGGCTTTAACAAAATGCGGCGCGGACATATCGAGAGAAAACGGCGCCATCGTCACGCACGGGGGACTTAAGGCGGGCGTTTTCGAGCTCGACGCGAAAGTGAGCTCGCAATATGTGAGCGGACTTATGTTTTGCTTGCCTCTTCTTGATGGCGACAGCGAGATTGTCGTGCGCGAGGCGGCTTCAAAACCGTATATCGACTTGACGATCGACGTGCTCAAGGCGTTTAACATCGGCGTGCAGCCCACTGCCGACGGTTATTTTGTGCGCGGAGGTCAAAAATATCTTCCAACTTCCGTCAAAGTTGAGGGAGACTTTTCGGGCGCGTCCTTCTTTATGGTCGCGGGAGCGCTTGCCGGCGACGTGAAGATCGAGGGCTTGAGTCCGCGCTCGTTGCAAGCGGACAGAGGCGTTTTCGAGCTTTTGAAAAGAGCGGGAGCTAATATATGTTTCGAGGGCGACGCCGTCCATATAAAGGAGTCCAAGTTGCGCCCCATAAGCTATGATGCGAACGATATGATAGACAGCGTGCCAATCATGGCGACGGCGCTCGCGTTTGCAAAGGGCAAGTCGCAAATTTTCGGCGTGAACAGGCTCAAAGACAAGGAGAGCGACAGGATAGAGAGCACAATGCATTTGCTCTCCTGTATGGGAGTGAAGAGCGAATATGACGGCGACGCGCTCACGATTTTCGGAGGAGAGCCGCGAGAGGGCAAATTCGAGAGCTTTTGCGATCACAGGATAGCTATGAGCGCGACTGTCGCGGGCTTGAAACTCGGAGGGGAGCTATCGGGCGCAACCTGCGTGAAAAAATCGTACGCGCGCTTTTTCGAGGATGTGAAAACGCTCGGCGGAAAAGTCGAATTTGAATGATATAGGCACTTAAACATGCAAAATGCGCGTGATAAACGCTCGATTTTGCAAAAAAAAACGGAGAATATGAGAGCAAATTTCGAAAAACTTGATATCAGATTTTTCGGCGAGTCGCATTCCGAAAAGATCGGGGTGACGATCTCGGGTATTCCGATCGGAACGCGGCTTTCGCTTTGCTATGTCGACAGCCTCCTGAAAAGGCGAAAGAGCGACGGCGAGCTCGGCACGGCGAGGGTGGAGAGCGACAAGCCGGAATTTTTGAGGGGACTAAAGAAAGTCCCGGACGGCTACGAGGTCGAGGGGGAGATTGAGGCGGTAATCTTCAACTCGAACGTGAAAGGAGAGGACTACGAGACGGACGTCCCCCGTCCTTCGCACGCGGACTTTGCCGCATACATGCGCGACGGCAAAATTTCGACGGGCGGAGGCAGGTTTTCGGGCAGGATGACGGCGCTTGTTTGCATCGCGGGCGGTATAGCGGAGGAGATCTTGCACGGCGAGGGGATAGAACTTTTGGGGTATCTTAGCTCCATCGGCGGCGTGAAGCTCGCGGGTTTTGACGCGCACGACGTCACCGTCGAGGATATATCTCGCGTGAAGGGCGCTAGACTGCCGCTTCTCAGGCGCGAGGATGAAGAAGTCGTAAAAAGAGAAATCGCGGCGGCAAAGGAAGCCCTCGACAGCGTGGGCGGAGAGGTGGACGTCACCGTGCTCGGACTTCATGCCGGACAGCTTGGCGACGCGCTCTTCGAGGGGCTTGACGGCAAGATAGCGTACAGCGTGTTTTCGGTGCCCGCCGTGAAGGGCGTGGAGTTTGGAGACGGCTTCGAGCTTGCCATGTCGCGCGGGTCGACAAAGAACGACGCGCTCGCATATGAGGGAGGCAAAGTAGCTCATCTTTCAAACCACAGCGGAGGGATAGACGGCGGCATATCCAACGGAGAGGCTCTCAATGTGCGCGTCGCGGTGAAACCCACGCCGTCGATATATCGCCCTCAGCGCTCCGTCAATTTGAAGACGGGGGAAAATGTGGAACTTGTGATCAAGGGTCGTCACGACCCGTGCGTTGCGCTTCGCGCCGCAGCGCCTGTCGAGGCGAGCGTTGCTCTTGCCTTGTTGGACGAATTTTTGAAGAGGAAATGAAGATGGAACTTGATGAGTTGAGAGAAAAGATAGACGTCATAGACGACGAACTCGCGGCGCTTTATCAAAAGCGCATGGAGCTTTCAAAGCTCGTTGCCCAAGTCAAGAGCGAAAAGGGACTTGCAGTGCAGAACGTGCTGAGAGAAAAGGAGATAATCAACAGGGTCACGGCGGACGCGGACGACGAGATGAAGCTCTTCGTCAAGCAGCTTTTCGAGACGCTGTTTGAGACGAGCAAGGCGTATCAGCGAAAGATAGTCGGCTATCCGTCCGATATCAGGACGCGCATCGACGAGGCGCTATCCCGCCGCCGTCCCTTCCCCATACAGGCTTCGGTCGCGTGTCAGGGCATAATGGGCGCATATAGCTGTATCGCCGCCGAAAAGCTCTTCAAAATTTCATCCGTGTCCTGCTTCAAGACGTGGGACGGCGTGTTTTCGGCAGTTGAAAAGGGATTTTGCGACTACGGCGTGTTGCCCATCGAAAACAGCACGGCGGGGAGCGTGAACGGCGTGTACGACCTCATGCGCAAGCACAAATTTTTTGTCGTCCGCTCAATAAAGTTGAGAGTGAAGCACTATCTGCTCGCTCCCGACGGCGTGAGGGTCGAGGACGTGAAAGAGATAATCTCTCACGAGCACGCGCTCAGCCAATGCTCCGAGTTTTTGAAGGAGCTTGGAGACGTCAGGATCACGAGATGCGACAACACCGCCGTCGCGGCAAAGATCGTCGCCGAGAGCGGAAGAAAAGACGTCGCCTGCATCTCCTCAAAGGAATGCGCGGGCATATACGGGCTCAAAGTTTTGCGCGCGGGCGTCAACGACAACGACAGCAACTACACGCGCTTTATCGCCATATCGAAAAATTTCGACGTCTTCGAGGGAGCAAAAAAGATAAGTCTCGCCCTCACCCTCGCGCACGAGGCGGGGAGCTTGAACCGCGTGCTCGACAAGTTTTCGACTATGGGGCTCAACCTCACCAAGCTCGAGTCCCGTCCCATTCCCGGCAGCCGCTTCGAGTTTTGCTTTTACTTTGACTTCGAGGCGAACATCGAGGACGAGGAGATCAAAAATTTGCTCTCCGAGATAGAGCAGACCTCCGAGAATTTCGAATTTTTGGGAGCGTACGAGGAGATATGACGAAATATTGCGTGATTGGAAAGAGCCTGCCTCACACCCTCTCGCCCGAGATCCACGCCCTGCTCAAGACGGGCGTCTACGAGGTGAGAGAGCTTGAGTGCGTGAAGGACGTCGAGAGATTGCTGAGAAGCGGGGAGTTCAAGGGCGCGAACGTGACCATTCCTTATAAGCGGGACGTCATGGACTTCGTGGACGTCTTGAGCGACGAGGCGAAAAAGATAGGCGCGGTCAACACCGTCGTGGAAAAGGACGGCAAGCTATATGGCTACAACACGGACGCGGGCGGCATGGAGCTCAACCTCAAAGTCGCGGGCATCGCCCTTTCGAAAAAAAACGTGATGATCTTGGGGAGCGGCGGCACTTCAAAGACCGCAAATTATCTCGCAAAAAAGGCGGGCGCAAAAGAGATATATATCGTCTCGCGAAGCGGGGAGATCAACTATGACAACTGCTACGATCTCTCCCCTCAAGTCATCATCAACACCACTCCCGTCGGCATGATGCCGAACGCCTTTTGCGCGCCCGTCGAGCTTGAAAGGTTCAAGAGCGTGACGGGAGTTTTCGACGCCATATACAACCCGCTCAGCACCCGTCTCGTGCTCGAGGCAAGAAGACAGAAGATCAAAGCGGCAAACGGACTTTTGATGCTCGTCGAGCAGGCGAGACTTGCAAGAAACCTGTTTGCCGAAGCGGAGCAAAAACAGCAAATTTCAACAAAAAACTCAATGCAGATATGCAAAAGCCTTGAAAAGAGCAGGCGAAACATAGTTCTTGTGGGCATGGCGGGAAGCGGCAAGAGCGTGCTTGGCAAGCGAATAGCGGACGCGCTCGGAAGAGAATTCGTCGACACGGATAAACTTGTAGAGCAAAAGATGGGCAAGAGCCCCGAGCAGATCATACTCGGCGAGGGAGAACGGGCGTTCAGAGAGATCGAGGCGCAAGTCGTGAAAGAGGCGTGCTCCGCGTTTTCGCGGGTGATAGCGACGGGCGGCGGCGCGGTCATGAGAGAGGACAACGCGTTTTATATGAAGAGCAACGGCTTTATAGTGCACGTCAAACGTAATGCGCTCGCGACGGAGGGCAGACCGCTCTCAAAGGATATTGAGACCGCAAGGGCGCTTTACGAGCAAAGAAAGCCCGTTTATACGAAACTTGCCGACGCGACCGTCTCAAACGACGGAGGACTTTTGCGCGCCGAAGAACAGATCCTGGCGGCATGGGAGGCATTTTAATGAAAAAGATTTTGGTCGTCAACGGTCCTAACCTCAATATGCTCGGCATACGCGAGCCGGACGTATACGGAAAGAGGACGTACAAAGAGCTCGTGAGCTATGTGAAAAGCGCGGCAAAGGAGCTTGGCGTAAAAGTCAAGTGCGTGCAGTCAAACAGCGAGGGAAAGCTCGTGGATCTCATTCAAAATGCTTTCGGGCGCTACGACGGCTTGATCGTCAACGCGGGGGCGTACACGCACTATTCCATCGCCCTGCTCGACGCTTTGAAGGCGGTGGGATTGCCGACTGTCGAGGTGCACTTGAGCGATATAGAAGCGCGCGAGCCGTTCAGACGCACGTCGTATATCTCCCTCTATGCCGAAAAAACGATCGTCGGCAAAGGCTTTGACGGCTATAAAGAAGCGCTCGATTATCTTTGCGAAACAAAAACGGTTTGACAGAGCGTCAAACCGTTTTTCGTGATCCGTTGCGGCAATTATTCTAACAAGCTGTCGTGCACGAGAGAATAGATGTGCGACGCCTTTTCGACCCAGCATTTGTAGATGTATTCGGCGTGCTGTCTGCTTGCGACGACGAGCTTTATCTCCATGATGGTGCTGAGGTCCGTGTTTATGCGCATTATGACCGTGAACGTGCCGTCCGAGTTTTTGAGGTAGTCGCAAAAGTAGGACTGCTTCTTTTTGTAGCGCAAGCGATTGGCGTTGACGTACACGGTGATGCTTTCCCTGAGCGACGACGGCATGCGCGTGAAAAACATGCTAAGGCAGCTCACGCCGTCCTGCGTTATGTTCACAAGCTCACTCTTTGGGAGACGGTACAGCAAGTTCGAATCGATTAGTTCGTCGAGATATTGCTTGCACTCCATATATCCCAGCCAATTGTTTTCGGACGTGCAGATGTCAAGCAGGGTGGCTTCGGTCATGGGAATGGACATTTTGTCGAATACGAAAAGTATGGCAAGCTTTTGGATCTTGCTGTCATACGGGATATTGGTCAAAGAGTTTTCGTATTGCATATGCACCTGCTTGAAATATAATATTACATTGAATTTGACAAGTTATCAAGTGGAAATTTCAATTTTCCGGCAAAATATCCGATAATTTTTCAAAAATTTTCCCTTTTGGTCTTTATCTTGACAAATCGAGATATTCCGCGCCCCGATTTTGAAAATTTATTGACTTTGAAACGGAATTATTGTATCATATTTTGCGTACTGAAAATAAGTATAAAAGACGTACGAAAAAAATTTGATGCTTTGCATCAGGAGGTATAAAATGAATTTTCTCAGCAAAGGCGTTGAAAAGTTTGTCAACGAAAGCGCAGAGCTTTGTCAACCCTCGAAAGTCGTCCTCATCGACGGCAGCGAGGAACAGCTTGAGGCTTTGAGAGCGGAAGCCGTTCAGACCGGCGAAATGATCAAGCTCAATCAGGAGATCTTGCCCGGTTGCTATCTGCATCGCACGAAGCCCAATGACGTCGCAAGAGTGGAAGGTCGCACGTTTATCTGCACCGAAAAGCAGGAGACGGCGGGTCCCACCAACAACTGGATCCAGAAGGACGAGGCGTACAAGATTTTGAGCGACATCTACAGAGGCTCCATGAAAGATCGCACGATGTACGTCATCCCGTATTCTATGGGCGCGGTCGGATCTCCTTTCTCGAAGATAGGCATCGAGCTCACCGACTCCATCTACGTCGTGCTCAACATGGCGATCATGACGAGAGTGGGACAAAAAGTTCTCGATCAACTCGGCACGAGCGACGACTTTGTCAAGGGTTTGCATTCAAAGGCGGACGTCGACCCCGAAAAGCGTTATATTTGCCAATTCCCGGAGGACAACACGATCATGTCCGTCAACTCCGCGTACGGCGGCAACGTCCTGCTCGGCAAAAAGTGCTTCGCGCTGAGGATCGCCTCCTATCAGGGCTGGAAGGAAGGCTGGATGGCAGAGCACATGCTCATTTTGGGTCTTGAAAAGCCAAACGGCGAGACAAAATATATCGCGGCGGCGTTCCCGTCCGCATGCGGCAAGACCAATCTCGCCATGCTCATTCCTCCCGAAGAGTTCGCAAAGAAAGGCTACAAGATCCACACCGTCGGCGACGACATCGCTTGGATAAGAGTGGGCAAGGACGGCAGGCTTTACGCGATCAACCCCGAAAACGGTTTCTTCGGCGTAGCTCCCGGCACGAACGTCAAGTCCAACCCCAACGCGCTCGCTTCCACAAGAAAGAACACCATCTTCACAAACGTCTGCCACAATCTCGAAAACAACACCGTCTGGTGGGAAGGGCTCGACAAAAATCCTCCCAAGAAGGCGATCGATTGGCAAGGACAGCCGTGGGGTCCCGAGCAGCAGGCTCAGGGCGTGAAGGGCGCGCATCCAAACTCCAGGTTCACCGCTCCCACCGCAAACTGCCCGTGCTTGTCCGACCAGTTTGAAAATCCCGAAGGCGTACCTCTTGACGCGATCATCTTCGGCGGAAGAAGAGCAAAGACCGCTCCCCTCGTATACGAGGCGAGAAATTGGAATCACGGCGTGTTCGTCGGCTCCATCATGGCGTCCGAGACTACGGCGGCGGCAAGCGGCGCGGTAGGCGTGGTGCGTCGCGACCCGATGGCGATGCTCCCGTTCTGCGGCTATCACATGGCGGACTATTTCGCGCATTGGATAGAGATGGGCAAAAAGGTCTCCCATCAGCCCAAGATCTTCAACGTCAACTGGTTCAGAACGGACGAAGAGGGTCACTTCCTGTGGCCGGGATTCGGCGACAACATGAGAGTGCTTGATTGGATCATCCGCCGCTGCGAGGGCACTGCGGAAGCGGTCGAGACCCCCATCGGTTTTGTTCCAAAACCCGAAGACATCAACCTCAACGGCCTCAACATGACCACAAAGGACGTGGCGGATCTGCTCACCGTCGACAAAAAGTTGTGGCTTGAGGACGCTGATAACATCGAGGAGTTCTACAAAAAGTTCGGCGACAAACTCCCGAAGGAATTGAGAGCCGAGCTTGACACGCTCAAAAACAATCTTAAGTAAAATTTTCGGGCGGACGCAGGTTATGCGCCCGCCCGGTCTCGTCCGAAAGTAGGACGATAAAAACCATAACGGTTACGGGAGAAAAGTATGAACTGTTTTTACAAATTCGGCTGCCGCGTCTTTCAAAAGACGATGTGGGTGGCAATGTGGGTGCTCCCCTGGAAGCAAAACAAAGGCACGCTTTCGGGCGCGGGAAGCGTGAGAGAGCTCCCCAAGTTTTTGAAGGATAAGGGATTCAAGAGCATTTTGATCGTCACGGACGGCGGACTCTTCAAGCTCGGCATGGCGGATCCCATTCTCGCGGCGTGCGAGGCGGAGGGAATGAAGGGTTGCGTATATCACGACGTCGTTCCCAACCCCACCATCGGCAACATAGAAGACGGTCTCAAAATGTACAAGGAGAACGCCTGCGACGTCATCGTGGCGCTCGGCGGCGGCTCCGCAATGGATTGCGCAAAGGGCATTGGCGCTCGCGTGGCGCGTCCAAAAAAGACCATTCCTCAGATGAAGGGCGTGCTCAGAGTCATGAAAAAGCTGCCTCCGCTTGTCGCAATTCCCACGACGTCCGGCACGGGCTCGGAGGCTACGCTTGCGGCGGTCATTTCAAACCCCGAAACGCACGAGAAATATCCCATCAACGACCCGGTACTCATTCCGCGCTACGTCGTCATGGATCCCGAGCTCACAAAGTCCCTGCCCAAACACATCACTTCCACGACGGGTATGGACGCGCTCACTCACGCGGTCGAGGCGTATATAGGCGGCGAGAACACTTCGCAAACCAAAAAGGACGCAGTTGAGGCGATAACGCTCATCAACAAATATCTCAAGCGCGCGTACGACAACGGCGACGACCTCGAGGCGCGCAACAAAATGCAACAGGCGGCGTATCTCGCGGGCAAGGCGTTCACAAGGGCGTACGTCGGCTATGTGCACGCTGTCGCGCACACGCTCGGCGGAGAGTACGGCGTGCCTCACGGGCTTGCAAACGCCGTAATTTTGCCGTATGTGCTCAAGGCGTACGGAAAGAGCGCGGAGAAAAAGCTCGCTCAACTTGCGGACGTAGTAGGACTCAAGGGCGAGAGCAGGGAAGAGAAGGCAAACAACTTCATCAAGTGGATAGAGGACCTCAACAGCTCTATGGCTATCCCCACCAAGATCACAAATCGCGAGGGCGGACAGCTCATCGAGGAGGAGAGATTGCCAAAGATGATAGAGCACGCGCTCAGCGAAGCAAACCCCCTCTATCCGTGTCCCGCAGTCTGGGGCAAGCCCGAGATCGAAAAGATATATCGCGCCATCATGTGACATCGCATAAGTCGCATACGCGAACAACACTCATAAAAAAGACCAACGCTTTGTTGGTCTTTTTCTAATTGCTTTTCCCGCGCTCTCGCCTTCATATTGTCATCATGCTTTTACTTGCCGCACAAACTACAATATGTAGCGCTATCCATTTGAACTCATTTTGCCTTGCCGCCGAGAATTTATCTTTCACGCTCGCTTTTGCTTTATCTTGCCGCCGCATGTCAGCTCCTTTTGCTCGCGGTGTTGGCGTTCACACTTTCACAATTTGCCGAACGCCTGAATTTTGTCATCGAATCGCCCGGCACTCGGCGATGTTGCTTTGCGCTTATTTTGCACAATCGCTATTTTATTTTCCCACTTATAATATATAAAGTCCTAATTATGAAATTTCACGCGCGTTTTTACTTGCGCAAAAGCGGAGACGAAATAACCATAAACTTAACGGCTTGAATTACATATATACGCGAGCGGAAGTCATATTCTGCATTTAATCATTGGCTTTAACAAGCGCGGTTTGCCGGCTGCGCATTGGTTGAATAAAAATATTCAATTTGATCGCTTATATCCAATGTATTATTGAGAAGTAACGCCATCAAATTCAATATTCGTAAATTCTTCTGCCAACTATCGTGCAAACGAGTGTTGACTTCTTTAATATGTTTATTTTCAAAGGAATTTTGCCTCTTTCAAAAGACTATGTTGCAGCACAACAGTCTCAGCGGCAAATATAAATAGGAAAATCCACAAAAATCGTATATTTTGCCCGTCTGAGGGAGCAAAACGAATTGAAAACGCCGCGATAGGCGATCGCAACCGAAAATGTAGTCAAAATCATTGACAAAGCCCTCGCGCTATGTTAGTATAATTAGGCTAAATATTCGGCGTGGAGAAGTACCCAAGAGGCCGAAGGGGCTCCCCTGCTAAGGGAGTAGTACGAGTGAATCGTAGCCAGGGTTCAAATCCCTGCTTCTCCGCCAAGTGGGACTCAACTGAACCCTCAAAATTTGAGAGTCGGTTGAGCCCATTTTTTATACTGTTTAGTAGAGTTATAGCGGTTTTTCCAAAAAATTGCCAATTTCATTTTTTACAAATTTGCCAAATAAAATCAAAAATATTCGCGGTTTTTGTTGAATTTTTTGACAGCAAATTTTATGGCAATTTATCCCTATTTTTCCCTTGCTCTCTCTCTGCGATGGTAGCACAGATTTCTTTTTGAGCAAGTTGCAAAAATTTACTTCGAGATTTTTAGTTATAGGACACTTCGCAAATTTTGTGCCGGGCGTTGCCCACCACTTGCTCAATGAT
>CANQAA010000010.1 GCA_947589395.1 uncultured Clostridia bacterium | reverse complement strand
TGAATTGGGACGGCGCTATCCTCACGGACAGCGGCGGATTTCAAGTGTTTTCGCTATCGTCCCTGCGCAAGATAACCGAGGACGGCGTGGAGTTCAACAGCTTCATCGACGGCAGCAGGCACTTTTTCTCACCCGAAAAATCTATGGAAGTGCAGCGCGCGCTCGGCTCGGACATCGTGATGGCGTTTGACGAGTGCACCTCGCCCGACATCGATCACGACAAGGCTGAGGCGGCGATGAACAGGACGCTGAGGTGGTTGGACAGATGCGCGAACTATGATCTCAAGTCCCATCAAACTCTGTTTCCCATCATACAGGGCAACATTTTTGCGGATCTGAGGCGGGAGAGCGCGTTAAGATCCATTCCGTATTGTACCTGCGGCATAGCGATAGGAGGCCTCAGCGTGGGAGAGCCCGCCGAGACGATGTACGAGATGCTCGACGTGCTTGCTCCGCTTTATCCAAAAGACCAACCCCGCTATCTCATGGGCGTGGGCACGGCGGACTATATCGTCGAGGGCGTGGCGCGCGGCGTGGACATGTTCGACTGCGTGCTTCCCACCCGCATTGCGCGAAACGGCACGGCTATGGTAAAGGAGGGCTTTTTGACGATCAGGAACGCGCCGTACGCGGAGGACTTCACCCCCATCGACGACGAGTGCGACTGCTACGCATGCAAAAATTATACGCGCGCATATATCCGCCATCTCATCAAGGCGGACGAGATCATGGGGGGAAGGCTGCTGTCCATTCACAACGTCCGCTTTTTGGAGAGGCTTGCAAGCGACATACGTCAAGCCATCATGCAGGACAGATACAACGAGTTCCGCGCGGAATTCATGGCGCAGTACAAGGGATAGGCGATCGACAGGAAAACGCAAATTTTTCGCAAACGGATATTAAATTTTTCTTAATGCGAAAAGTATATTTGATTTTTCTGTTGCAATTTGTGCGAATTTCGTGTATCATTACAAAATGACAAACGCTAATGCGTAAATAAGGAGTTATTATGTTGAATTTATTGTCAAGTTTTCTGCTTGCGGCTGAAGAGGGCGGCGGAAACAGCAAAACCTCTTCGATTATCGTTTGGGTGGTCATCGGCGTCGTGCTCGTGCTGATGATAGCGCTCACCATCATTCCTCAAAAAAAGCGTCAGAAGGAACAGCAAAAAATGATGGATAGTCTGACCGTAGGCACAAAGCTCATGACGGTTGGCGGTCTTGTCGGCGTCATTGTTCAGGTGAACGCGGACAACACCATCATCATCAACGCAGGCACTGTTGCCGCTCCCACGCTCATCGTAATCGACCGCAAGGCGGTCGGCTATGTGCTCGAAGCAGTCGCAGCTCCAGTCGACGCACCCGCAGAGTCCGCGACGGTCGACGTCCCTGAGGACGTCCCGTTTGATGAGACAGACGAGGGCGCTTTGGATGAACCCGTCACGGCAGTCGAGCCGGCAGACGAGCAAACAGAAGAACCCGCAGAATCTGTAGACGAAACGCCAAAGGAAGACTGAAATTCCTTTTGAAACGCGCTATTTTTGGAAAATAATTTGAACGGGCGGTCCTGCAATTGTCGGACCGCCTTTTGCGTTAAACGCGCAAACGCATGTTTATGTTGCGATTTTCGGAGATAAAACGCCGTTATGCGCGAAAAATGCAAGTCGTATGAATTTTGCGATAGGCTTTGCGTTGTCAAGCGCGCTTTGATCTGCCCTTGACGTTCACGGCGACGACGCCGGATATAGCGCCCGCAATTGGCAGGGTGATGAGGTCGATCCAGCTGAAGTTGACGTCCTTGAATCCGTTCAGCGCCGCGAAGATGAAAAACGTGAACAGCATATAGACGAGCCCTGCCGCCGCGCCCTTGAGCAGCCCGTTTTCGCGGTTTTTGAAGCCGATGATTATCCCCAAAAAGACGGAGAGGAGCTTGATCGCAATGTTCACGGGCATGATTATTTTGCCGTCGAGAGAGGCGAACTTGATGACCATAGCAAAGACGAGCACGAGGGCGAGGGATATGAGAGTCGAAAAGAGCACGGCTTTTAAGACATCCAGCGCGCCGCCCTTAAAATTTAAGGTTTTTTCCATACCAAAAGCTATGCGGATAGGAGGCGGATTATGCAACAATCCGCTCGCGACAAAAAAATCGGTTTAATTTAGCTTTTAACTTCGCTTATTTTGTTGACTAATCATGTTTGTCAAGTTATAATATTAAATGTTTTACTATATGGAGGTAATCCTGTGAGCAAAAAGAAATCTATAGTTGTGCTCAGCGTGGTAAGCGTGTTCATCATTCTGATGGCGGTCTTTGCTGTGGTCTCGTTTCCTATAGCAGGCACCGTGTACGATTATCACGGCTATGCGACAACCATCAAGCTCGGCCTCGATATGTCGGGCGGCATCTCTGCCGTCTTCGAAGTCGTCGGGGACGAATACGGCGATCTGGACACGCGCGTTGACGGCACTGTGGACTCCTTGCAGAGTCTGCTTGTCAGCAAGGGCTACACCGAATCCACCGTTACAAGAGGCACAAACAGCAACGGCAATTACACCATCCGTGTGGAAGTCCCGGACGTGGACGATCCCGAAAGAGTTTTGGAACTTATCGGCAGACCCGCCACCCTCGAGTTCAAGGGCGAGCAGGACGTCAATGCCGAAAACCTCATCGTGGGAAGAGAACACCTTGAATCCGCCTACGTCACTTATGACGATTCCAACCATTTCGCGGTCGGACTGAGGTTCAACTCCGCCGGCACGGCAAAGTTTGCGCAAGTCACTCAAGACTATCTGAACAAGGCGATTTACATTTATATCAACGGCGAGCTTTACACCTCCGTCAACGTAAATTCGACGATCACCGACGGCAGAGCGATCATCACGAGCGGAAACGAAGGCTACACTTACGATCAGGCGTACGATTTTGCGACTCAGCTTCAATCGGGCACGTTCGGCGTCACCTTGAGGCAGACGGAAGTCAGAAACATCTCTCCGACGCTCGGCGAAAACTCCGTGAGGATAGCTCTCATCGCGGGCGCTATCGGCGTTGCGCTCATCTTCATCTTCTTGGGCGTCGTCTATAGGGGGCTCGGCATTGCGGCGGACATCGCGCTTTGCGTGTACATCGTGCTTCTTTTGTGGTTCTGCGCGGTGCTCCCGTGGGTGCAACTCACCTTGCCGGGCATTGCGGGTATCCTGCTGTCCATAGGTATGGCTGTCGACGCAAACGTCATCATATTCGAAAGGATCAAGGACGAGTTCGCAAAGGGCTCGGGTCAGGTCACTGCAAACTACATTCAATCTTCCATAAAGAAGGGCTTCAGACGCTCGACTGCCGCCATAATCGACGGCAACGTCACGACCCTCATCGGCGCCGTCGTGCTGTGGATCTTGGGCTCCGCCTCGATCGTCGGCTTTGCGGTGACGCTGTTCATCGGCATCTTGCTTTCAATGTTCACGTCCCTCGTCGTGACGAGGCTCGTGCTCAAGTGCATGACCGCGCTCAACAAGTCCAACGCGAAGTTCTACGGACTCAAAAAGGACGTAGACGCGGACGCGCCTAAGGAACAGGCCGGGCAAGAGCTCAAGCAATCCGTAGAGGAGGTGGGCTGATATGAAAAAGACTAACTTCAAAAATCTCGTCAACACCTTCAGCGTAAGCAAGCATGCAAAGATATTCGCATTAGTTCCGTTCGTGCTTTTGCTGATTGCCCTCATCGTCATCGTTTCGCTCGGAGCGACTTCCGGCAGCTACACGGACGCGGTCGGCATCGGCATCGACTTTGAAGGCGGCACGGTGCTCACGGTCACTCTCGGCAAGGAAGCGGAGGACAACTTCGCAAAGAACCGCGACGAGCTGACCGACGTCATCAACGACTTCGGCGTGGTCGTGAGCTATGCGCGTCTGCAAAGGGCAAACAATGCCGAAAACTCCTCGATCGAGTTCCGCTACAAGAACATCTCGAACAACGACGATGAGATAAACGAGCTTAACAACAAGATCATCGACGCCGTAGTCGAGCATGCGGGCATAAACAGAGAAGCCGTGAAATACGAGTCAATCGGCGCAACGGCGGCAAACGATTTGCTGAGAAAAGCGGGCATTGCGCTTGCGGTCTCGGTTGCGATCATCCTCGTTTACATCATCATAAGATTCACTTTGATGAGCGGCTTTGCGGCGATCATCGCCCTCATTCACGACGTCGTGATAATGTTTGTTCTGACCGTCATATGCAGGGTGCAGATCAACAGCTCTTACGTCGCCGCCATGATCACGATCATCGCGTACTCCATCAACAACACGATCATCATCTTCGACCGTTGCCGCGAGTCCATGAAGAACCTCAAGACTGCGGGAGTCAAGACCTTCAACTATACCGAGATCGGCGACGAGGCGGTGAGAGCGACATTCACGCGTTCCGTGTACACGACGATCACGACTATGGTCACGGTCATCTTCCTTGCAATTCTCGGAAGCGACACATTGAGAGAGTTCTGCGTGCCCATCATTCTCGGCTTGATAGCAGGTCTATATTCGTCCGTGTTCCTTGCGACTCCTCTGTGGGCGGCAATGAGCGCGTCGTTTGACAGGACGAAGGCAAAATACTTCTCTCGCAACAAGGTCACATATTCGGAGAAGCGCGAGGACGAGGAAGTCGTCGAGGCTCAGGTCAAAGTCACCGAAACCGACGAGATCAAACCCAAAGAGGTCAAGCAGGCGGGGCAAAAACCCGAAAAGAAACAGCCCGTGAGATACTCCAATCCCAAAAAGGCAAAGAAAAAGAACGACAACAAATAACAACTGACGCCCTTACCTTGCCGTAAGGGCGTTTTTTAATTATTTTCGGGGGCGATATGCGATACAGTCTCAAGCAGCCCATCGAGCTAAACGGCGACGAACGCGCGCTTGCAAAAAAGCTCGGGCTGTCCGACAAATTTATGCAGCTGCTTTTGTTCAGGGGAATAAAGCGCGAGGATATCCCCGCATATCTTTCCCCGAGCTTGAGCGCGCTCTCGCCCGCAATCGAGATAGGCGGCATGCGCGACGCCGTAAAGAGAATAAAGCGCGCCATACAAAACCGCGAAAAGATCTTGATCTACGGCGACTACGACTGCGACGGCATTTGCGCCATATCCATATTGACGCTGTATCTAAAAGACAAGGCGGACGTGCGATATTTCATTCCAGAACGCAACCGCGACGGCTACGGCATCAGCGTCCAAACGCTCGAAAGGCTGCTTGCCGCCCGCAAACCCGACCTCATCATCACCGTCGATTGCGGCATAACCGCGTGCGCGGAGGTGGAATATCTCAAATCAAAGGGCGTGGACGTCATCGTCACCGACCATCACGAGCCGCAAAGCGAGCTTCCCGATTGCGTCATCGTGGACGAAAAGATAGAAAAGAAGGGCTTTTTCGAGCTGTGCGGCGCGGGCGTTGCATTGAGGCTTGTCGAGGCGCTCGCGGGCATCGAAGAGGCAAAAAAATATTTGGACATAGCGGCGATCGCGACCGTTGCGGACGTCGTGCCCCTCGTCGGCGAAAACAGGATAATCGCCTATCACGGCATTCGCCTGCTCAACTCGCAGACAAGACGCGGCATAAAGTTTTTGTTTGGAGAGGGCAAGATAACATCGCAGGACATAATGTTCAAAATTGCCCCGCGCATGAACGCGGCGGGAAGGCTTGACTCCGCAATGAAGGTGGTCGAGCTTTTCACCGAGAGCGACTACTTCATGCTCAAGACCCTCGCGGAAGAGCTTGAAAGGGACAACGCGAAACGGCAGCTGATGTGCGAGGAAGTTGCGACCGAAGCAAAAAAAATGCTGAGGGGCGCGGACTTTTCAAAGACGGGCATCATCATCTTGTACGGCGAAAAGTGGGAAGCCGGCGTTTTGGGCATTGCGGCGGCAAAGCTCGTTGAGGAATTCAAGCGTCCTGCGATATTGTTCGCCTCAAGCGGAGACGGGACTCTCAAGGGCTCTGCGCGCTCGGTCGCAAAGATCAACATATTCGAACTTTTGAGCTCCATGAGCGAGCTTTTCGTCTCCTTCGGCGGGCACTCGCAGGCGGCGGGAGTGAGCATAAGCCTCGAAAATTTCGAGAAGTTCAAAGAGGAGGCAAACGCGCGGGTGCTGAAGAGCGTGTCGCTTGACGCGTTCGATCCCGTAACCGAATGCGAGATGCTCCTCACCCCCGACACGGACTTTTTGGCGTTCGCAAAGGAGCTCGAGCGCATTGAACCTACGGGGCATATGAACCCCAAACCCAACTTTTTGCTTGTCGAGGACAAGGGCTTTGAAAGAATAGGCTTTTCGCAGCACGTCAAACTCGCCGGCAAAGGGCTGGACGTCGTGGGCTTTTCAAAGTACGCGGACAGTCTCACCCACAAGATAGGGCGTGTGGAGCTCGAGGTGGGGCTTGGACTGAACGTCTTTCAAAACAACGTCACGGCGCAGGCGATCGTCAAGTCATTTGAGGTGGACAAGGTCGAACTTTCGGATGAGGACAGCCTGCTTATGAACTTGCATCAGCTGTCTCAAAGCGGGGAGGCGGAGTTTGATCGCGCGAGCGTGCGCGACATAGAGAATATGCTAAAAGAGCCGTTCGGCACGCTGCTCGTGTGCTTTTCAAAGCAGGAATACGACGAGCTTTTGGCAATGAGCGTGAAAGTGAAGTCCCTGCCTCTGAAGGTCGCGAGCATTGGCGCGCTCAACCCGACGAATTGCGTGATAATTTGCCCTCAAAAGGACTTGGACGTCGGCTTTTTCAAGCAGGTCGTCGTTTGCGGCTCGCCTCTTGCTTGCGGATACTTGAAAAAACTTGCGGATCAAAGCAAAGTGTTTCTTTTAGAGGGCGTGATGACAAAAAAATTGAAGCTCACGGACAACGCTTTGAGGAACATATACAGCGAGCTTTACAAACTCTCTTTGAGGGGAGAAAGATATCAAAATATGCGCAGGCTCTATTTGACGCTCTCGTCGAGGATAAAGGTCGAGGAGTGGGCGTTTGAAGTCGCAATGCGCGTCTTTGACGAGCTCGGACTCGTCAAGGTCTCTGACAACGGAACGTTGGAGGCAAGTCGCAGGCCCGTCAGACTTTCGGACTCGACGACATATCAAAATCTTTTGCACTGAGTTTATCGGAGGAAATTGTTATGGATGAATTGCTTGTCAAACTCAGAAAAACATATCCGGACAAATATTCCGACATAAAGCGCGCGTACGAATTTGCAAAACAGGCGCACGCGGGACAAAAACGCATCTCGGGGGAGGACTATTTCATTCACCCGTGCGCGGTCGCGGACATTCTCGCGAGCTTCGGCTTTGACAGCTCGACGGTCATCGCCGCGTTTTTGCACGACGTGCTCGAGGACACGCCCGTCACTCCCGAAGAGCTCAAAGAGATGTTTTCGGAGGAAATATTGGAACTCGTCGAGGGAGTCACAAAGCTCGACAAGTTGCAGTTCGTCAACCATGAGGAGGCGCAGGCGGAAAACTTTCGCAAGATCTTCTTTGCAATGGCAAAGGATCTCAGGGTCATCATAATAAAACTTGCGGACCGTCTCAACAACATGCGCACGCTATCCTACCTCCCTCCCGAAAAGCAGCAGAGGATAGCAAAAGAAACCCTCGACATCTACGCGCCGCTTGCGGGAAGGCTGGGAATTTCCTTCTTCAAGTGCGAGCTCGAGGACCTCTCGATGAAATATCTCATGCCCGACGAGTACAAGTTCATAACCGAGAGCGTCAATCAAAGGCGAAGCGAGAGACAGGGCTTTTTGAACACCATCTGCGCTCAGATCACTGACAAGTTGCACGAGATGGGCATTCACGGCGAGGTCAACGGCAGACCCAAGCATTTTTATTCCGTCTACAAAAAGATGCACAGCCTGCATATAGGCATAGATCAGATTTATGACCTGCTTGCCGTAAGAATTATCGTGGACACCGTCAAGGATTGCTATACGATGCTCGGCGAGATCCACACGATGTGGCATCCCATACCCGGCAGATTCAAGGACTATATCGCCATGCCTAAGGCGAACAACTATCAATCTTTGCACACGACGGTCGTCACGCCTTTCAACGAGACGTTTGAAATTCAGATCCGCACCTACGAGATGCACAAAGTGGCGGAGTACGGCATCGCCGCGCATTGGAAATACAAAGAGGGCACGACGGGCAACGACAGCGAGCTCGACAGCAAGGTCAGATGGCTAAGAGAAGTCATGGACGCGCAAAAGGATATCGACGGCGCAAAGGAGTTTATGGACGCCGTCAAGATCAATGTCTTTGACGACGAGGTGTTCGTGTTCACGCCAAAGGGCGACGTGTTCGGCTTGCCGGTCGGCTCAACGCCCGTCGATCTTGCGTACAAGATACACTCCGAGATAGGCAACAAGTGCGTGGGCGCAAAGATAAACAAAAAGATCGTCCCGCTCTCGACCAAGCTTTCAAACGGGGACATCGTCGAGATCATCACCTCCAACGCTTCAAAGGGACCCAGCCTCGATTGGCTCAAGTTTGTGAGGAGCGCCGCCGCGAGGTCGAGGATAAGAGCGTTCTTCAAAAAGGAGCGCAAGGACGAAAATATCGAGCGCGGCAAGGAAGTGCTCGAAAAGGAAGCCCGCAGACGCGGCTACAATCTCGGCGAGATAATGACGAACGAGGCGGTGAGCGCAATCCTTTCCCGCCACTCACTTCAGGCGGAAGAGGAGATGTACGCCGCGATAGGCTACGGCGCGCTCGCTCCCAATCAGGTGCTCAACAAGGCGATCGAGCTCTTCAAAAAAGAGCCGCCTCCCGCGACGCTTCAGGAAGCGATCTCCTCGATCCCCGAGCAGGTCGCAAAAGTCAAACCTCACTCGAAGAGCGGGGTGCTCATCAACGGCAACGCCAACTTCACGGTCAGGATGGCGCAATGCTGTTCCCCCGTGCCCGGCGACGCGATAATCGGCTACATCTCGAGGGGCAGAGGGGTGTCGGTGCACAGAGCCGATTGCCCCAACATCAAGGGCATGGAGGATGAGAGGCTCATCAGCGCAAGTTGGGACATCGACGGCAACGAGAGCTTCAACGCGACCCTCATCATCTCGTGCGAGAACAAGGGCGGCATACTCGCCCAGATCACATCAACGATTTCAAATCTCAAGATAGAGATCTCGGGCGCAAGCGTGAGACTGGACGAAAAGAGCGGGCTCGGAGAGATGATAGTCAGCGTCCTCATCAAGCAAAAGAGCGAGCTCGAGACCCTCGTCACAAAGCTCAGAGGAATAAACGGCATAATCAGCATTCGCAGGTAATAAGACTTGAATTTGACATAACCGTTGCAAAAATCGCGTGATTTTGTAATACTTTTTCTTCAAAATAGCCGATATTTTGGAAAACAGTATTCCAAAAACCGCAAAAAAGTGGAAAACATAAGGCGAGATAGGAGTAAAATGGAAATCTTTGTAAATCACGTTTCCATAATGCGCACGAACTGTTATACGTTGGTAAACGGAAAGAGCGCAATAATCATCGATCCCGGAGCGTCGGCAGAGAAGCTGTTCGGCTTTCTGCAGCAAAACGGGCTAAAGCTCGAGGCGATACTTTTGACGCACGCGCACTTCGATCATATAGGCGGGGTCGCGGCTTTAAAGCGCCTTGCGGGAGAGGACGCGCTCGTCTTTTTGCATGCGGCGGAAAAGGACTTCATCTGCAGCGAAAAAAATCTTGCCGCCGCGATGCGCAGAACGGTCGAACCCTTCGTGCCCGACGTGTTGCTTAATGGCGGGGAACGTCTCAAAATAGCTGGGCTTGACGTAAAGGTCATGCACACTCCCGGACACTCGCCCGGCGGGGTCTGCTACGACTTTGGCGACGCGTTGTTTTCGGGCGACACGCTCTTTAGGATGACCTACGGGCGCACGGATCTTTACGATTCCGACTTTGCGGCGCTCAAAAACTCCATATTGAACAAAATTTTCAGGATAGAAACGGAAAGGCGCGTTCTTGCGGGACACGGCGACGAAACCACGCTCTCGTTTGAAAAGCGCAACAATCCCATAAATCTGAAGGACGAGGCGTGATAAAATTTTCCATCAACAACCCCGAATATGAAAACGACCTTTTGGAGCTCATCCGCCTTTTCGACAGCAGGCTCGAGGAGGACTTTTCCATTTGCGTGGACTATTCCAATCATTTAGATAACCTAAAAATTCAAATTTCATCGGACAAGCTCGACGGCTTCAAAAAGTTGTACGACTTCAAGCTCCAAAGCAGCGACGCGCTTGAAAAAAAGCGTTTGCAAAAGCGGTATCTGAAGATCGCGATATATAACGCGATAACTTTTTTGAGCGGAGTGCGCCTGCCGTACGGGTGTCTCACGGGCATACGTCCCACAAAGCTCTTCGTCGAGGTGCAAAACGACTTCGATCACTACAAAAAGAGCGCGCGCGAGGTCTTTTTGAAGGACTACGACGTGAGCGAGAAAAAGGTGGAGCTCATCGAGCGCATAGTGGACGTGCAAAAGCCCCTTCGCAACGCGGAGGGGGACTTCGACCTTTTTGTGTTCATTCCGTTTTGTCCGACGAGGTGCGCATATTGCTCGTTCGTGAGTTTGCCGATCGAAAAGCAGCGCAAGCTCGTCGACCCGTACGTTGAGTGCATACTTAGCGAACTTGACGAGACGATCAAGCGAATAGATCGCCGAAATCTCAAGATCAGAGCGGTGTATATCGGGGGAGGAACGCCGACTGCGATAGGCGCCGAGAGGCTGGAAAAAATCGTTGAAAAACTCGAACGCTTCAGGGGAGCGGAGTTCACCGTCGAGGCGGGAAGACCCGACACCATAGACAAAGAGACGGTTGATATGCTGCTAAAACACGGCGTAAACCGCATCTCGGTCAATCCGCAGACCTTTTGCGACGCCACGCTCGAGAGGATCGGCAGACGCCATAGGGCAAAGGATATCTATAACGCCTACGCGCTTGTTGCGGGCAAGATGGACGTGAACATGGACCTCATCGCCGCGCTTCCGGGCGAGAGCTTCGAGGACTTCAAAAAGTCGGTGGACATCACCTGCGCGCTATCTCCCGAAAACGTCACCGTGCACACGCTGTATATGAAAAAGGGCTCGTCACTGAAAATCGAGGGATATCGGCAAGAGAGCGTCGACGAAGCCTCGAAAATGGTGGACTACGCCTACGAAAAGCTTTTAAAAGCCGGCTATGAGCCGTATTATATGTATCGCCAAAAATATACGAGCGGCAACCTCGAAAATGTGGGCTACTCCAAGCCGGGCAAAGAGTGCCTATACAACATCGACATCATGGAAGAGGACACGTCCATTCTTGCAAACGGCGCGAACGCCATCTCCAAAAAGTGGCAAAAGGACAAAAACCTCATCACTCGTTGCGCGAACTACAAAGAGCCTCTCGAGTACGTCAAACACATCGACGAGATGTTAAAACGCCAGTCCGAGTTTTGGGATGAATGACGCGCTAAAATTTTTTTGACAGGGCAATGCAAAAACAAAACAAAAAAATATGCATTTGCAATGTACAATTTTGAAAAAGCCGTATAGATATGTGGTTTTTCATTTGTCGCGACCGATAAGCTCGTCCAAAGTGACGTCAAAAATGTCCGCGAGGCGAATGAGCGTAAAGATGTCGGGCACGGAATATCCGTTCTCATAGTTGCTCACAAGGCTCTTTTTGCCGCACAATTTTTCGGCGAGCTGTCCTTGAGTCAAATTCATAGATTGACGATAATACCTTATATTTTTTGCAATGGCGTTTTTTTCCATAACTTTACCCAAATCATTGACAAGAGTACAAATATCTTGTACAATTACGAAAAAAGTACAAGCAAATTGTACTTAAAAATTAAAAAAGGAGTTAAAACAATGAAGTGTTCAAAGTGCGGACAGGAATGTCGCATAGACAAAATCTATGGAATTTGAAAGCCTCTTACGGCGGTAGTAGTCTTGACGAATACAGCGATTTTGACAAATTTGACGCATTACTGTATATTGCCTCGGCAGAAGGATTTGACAATGTTGTCGCAGGATATGAAAAGAATGCAAAGCCTATTGTTGACGCCATCAACGAATTAAACAAATATTTCGAATTTAATATATCACATGACAGTTTTGATCGTTCGCGATTTAAGATACTGTGCGAAGCCGTGTGCGAACGGTTTGAAGCCACGCCACAGGCTGACGATCATGTTAAAATACGAATATATAAAGAGACTGAATATCAGGAGTATGATTATAGCGCGATCATAACTGCGGAGGAGTATGCCGAACTTGAAGGTAAATTGCAGGCTGTTCCAAATGCAATGAGACAGATTTATAGTTATTCCGAATACTCTTCTTATCCATTCTACACGATCACGGATCTAATCGGTGAGATTTCCTTTAGAAATGACGAGCTCGCCACAAGAGACGCTATTTTGGAATTACTCACTTCTGGAATTGGTTGGAGCAGTAATTGCAGCTGGGAAGAATATTGGGAAAATTCTTGGCGTGATAGTTTTTCAGAGGTCGCTAATTATACTCTTATTGACTTCATGTTATCTTTCATGATGCCATTGATTGGAATTATCATATTCCTGATACTGTGGATATTTGCAATAAAAATGCTCATAGTGACCAACAAATATACTCATCAGGTTTTGCACGAATATTATGCTGAATACCTCGAGCAAAAGCGACAGTATGACGAGCAACGCAAAGCCTACAAGGCCTATCGCAAGGCGCACTTTGATTATCTCATCGCGCGCGGCTACTTTGAGGAGGGAGTTCCTCACATTGCAAAAGATAAAAGCGTAACGTAATTCTAAAGACGCCGATAGAGACTTTTGAGAGTTTTCAAAATGTTAAAGAGCTATGAATATGGCGAAGTGTAAATGACTTTCTATTGTGTAAGCAATTTACCGGATAGATAGTCCAAAAACGCACTTCGCCATTTGTTATATGCAAAAAAAATTGAGCTGGAAATATCAATTTTATCGCAAAAGTTCATTATGATTTATCGCAAAAGTACGTTATGATTTGCCGCAAAAATACATTATAAAATGCCACAAAAGTTCATGATAAAACACCGCAAAAATTCATGATGAAATGCCACAAAAATACATTTTTCTGCCATAAAGTCTTGACTTCGACAAATTGTAAGTGCTATAATTTTGCAAAGATGTGAGGTGCATATGACGAATAAACAATATTTGCCCAGATTGGCGGACAAAGAGCTTGCTTTGAGGCTTGAGGCGTTTGGGGCGACGCTCATCGTCGGACCGAAGTGGTGCGGCAAGACCACGACTGCCGAAATGCAAGCGAAAAGCGTGCTCAAAATGCAGGATCCGGACAGGCGCGAGGCATATTTGACAACGGCAAACACAAAGCCGTCGCTTTTGCTTTTGGGCGATAAGCCTCGACTCATAGACGAATGGCAGGTCGCTCCTGAACTTTGGGACGCCGTGCGCAATGCAGTCGACGAAGAAAACAGCGAGGGACTTTTCATTTTGACCGGGTCGAATTCCGTTGATGAAAACAGCATTATGCACACGGGGATAGGCAGAATATCTCGGATGAAGATGTATCCGATGACGCTGTTCGAGTCCGGCGAATCAAACGGCAAGGTTTCGCTTTTAAGGCTCTTTGACGACCCGAATTATGACATAGACGGCATACGCTCCGATCTTTCGGTCGAGGAGCTCATCTTTGCTGCGTGTCGCGGCGGATGGCCTTCGAGCCTGTCCAAGCGGTCTGACGCGGCGAAACTGTTAGTCGCAAGCGATTATCTTGACGGCATATGCGCAATGGAAATATCGACCGTTGACGGGAAAAACAGAGATCCCGAAAAGGCAAGACACATTTTAAGATCGTATGCAAGAAATGTCTCGACTTTGGCGACGGAACAGCTTTTGCGCGGCGACATTGCCGCAGTGTTCAACAGTATATCTGCGTCCACTTTCGACGATTATCACTCCGCGCTCGAAAAATTGTTTGTGATAGAGGATGTGCCCGCATGGCGTCCGTCCATACGCTCCGCTTCGGCGATAAGAAGCAGATACAAGCGAGAACTCGTCGACCCGTCTATCGGTATTGCCGCGCTTGGCGTCGATCCCGAATATTTTTATTCGGATATCAAGACCTTCGGCTTTTTCTTCGAAACGCTTTGCGCGAGGGATCTTAGGGTATATTCGCAAGCGATGAGAGGGCAACTGAGCTATTATCACGACAGATACGATCTTGAGGCGGACTTCGTTTTGCATCTAAAAGACGGCAGGTATGCTCTTATAGAGTGCAAACTCGGCAGCCGCGAGATATCAGACGGTATCGACCATTTGCTGAGCCTCAATGCCCTTATTGAAAAATACAATTCGAAAAACGAGCAATGTCCGCTTTCAAAACCGTCCGCACTGATAGTGCTTACCGGCGGCGAAATGGCGTACAAGAGCAAGGAGGGCGTGTATATCATACCTATAGGCTGCTTAAAAGACTGACGGAATGATAAAAGCGCTTCACACAAAAATTGTTCGGAAAAAATTATTATAAACAGGGTCAAATCTGTTTACAATAAGATTTATTTATGATAATATATCAATCGTACTTTCGACGAGGTTGGGTCAAAACTCCGAGTCCTTACTTGGTCGGAAGCGAATCTTTTATCCATCGAAGGAGGTTAAACAATGGATAAGCAATTGAAGCAAGAGATCATAGCAAAGTATGCTCGCAGCGAGGGCGACACGGGCTCTCCCGAAGTGCAGATCGCGCTGCTCACTCAGCGTATCACCGAGCTCACGGCACATCTTAAGAATCATCCTAAGGATCATCACAGCCGCAGAGGGCTTCTCATGATGGTCGGTCACAGAAGAAGCCTGCTCAACTATCTCAAGGATATGGACATCGAGAGATATCGCGCGATCGTAAGTTCGCTTGGGCTCAGAAAGTAAAAAAATCGGGTGTGGTCTTTCGCACCCCTTTTTATTAAAAAAATTCGGGGATGACGGAATCCCCAGAAAAGGAGATATATATGGAAAGAAACGTTTTCACAACAACAATCGGCGGCAGAGTTATGACCGTTGAAACTGGCGCGTATTGCTCGCAGTCAAACGGCTCTTGCATCGTGAGATGCGGAGACACGGTCGTCATGGTCAACGCCACGATGAGCAAAGCTCCCCGCGAGGGCATGGACTTCTTCCCCCTCAGCGTGGACTACGAAGAAAAGATGTACGCCATCGGCAAAATTCCCGGCGGCTTCAAAAAGAGAGAGGGCAGGGCGAGCGACAAGGCTATTTTGACATCGCGTCTCATCGACAGACCCATTCGTCCGCTCTTCCCAAAGGGACTCTACAACGACGTCACCGTCATCGCGACGGTGCTCTCCGTTGACACCAACATCCCGCCGGAAGTTTTCGGCATGATAGGTTCGTCGGTTGCCCTCAGCATATCGGACATTCCGTGGGCGGGCCCAACAGGCTCTGTCGTGGTTGGGCTCGTTGACGGCGAGTACGTCATCAATCCCGACGCGGAGCAGCGCGCAAAATCCCGTCTCACGCTCAACCTCAGCGGCACAAAGGACGCGATCATGATGGTCGAGGCAGGCGCGGAGGTCATTTCCGAGCAGGAGATGCTGGGCGCGATCATGTTCGGTCACGAGGAGATAAAAAAGATCGTCGCCTTCATCGAGGACATTCAGGCGAAGGTGGGCAAGCCCAAGCAGGAGATCGAGCTTGAGCATATCCCCGAAGATATCGACGCCGCCGTTCGCGCTTATGCGGACAAAAAGATGGACGTCGTGCTCGAAGCGTTCGAGCGCTACGAGCGCGAGGCGAGAGAGGACGCTCTCAACAACGACGTGCTCGAGCACTTTGCAGACGACTGGTGCGACGAGCCCAAAAAGGTCAAATTTATCCTCGACAGCCTCTATTATCTCAAAAAAGAGAAAGTCAGAGCAAAGATATTGCATGACGGCGTCCGTCCGGACGGCAGAGCGCTCACCGAGATCCGCCCCATCTGGTGCGAAGTGGGCATTTTGCCGAGAGTTCACGGCAGTGCCATCTTCACGAGAGGTCAAACTCAGGCGATGACCACCTGCACGCTCGGCACGATAAGCGAGGCGCAAAGACTGGAAGGGCTTGACGACGACTACTATAAGAGATATATGCATCAATACAACATGCCCGGCTACTCCACAGGCGAGGCGAAGCCCTTAAAGAGTCCCGGCAGACGCGAGATAGGTCACGGCGCACTCGCGGAGCGCGCTCTCGAGCCCGTGCTTCCAAGCGAAGAGGAGTTCCCGTACGCCATCCGCACCGTGTCCGACATCCTTAGCTCCAACGGCTCCACGTCGCAGGCGTCCGTTTGCGGCAGCACTCTCGCTCTCATGGACGCGGGCGTTCCCATCAAAGCTCCCGTCGCGGGCATCGCAATGGGCCTCATCAAAAACGAGGCGGAAGGCAAGGTCGCAATTCTCACCGACATTCAGGGCCTCGAGGACTTCTTGGGAGATATGGACTTCAAAGTCGCGGGCACGAAAGAGGGCATAACCGCCATCCAGATGGACATCAAGATCAAGGGCATCGACGAGCAAATTTTGAAGAAGGCGCTCGAGCAAGCAAGACTTGGCAGACTCGAGATACTCGGCAAGATGCAAGCCGTTTTGGACGCGCCTCGTCCCGAGCTCAGCAAGTGGGCGCCCAAGATCGTGTCCTTTGAGGTCGACCCGGACAAGATCGGCGACATCATCGGCAAGGGCGGCAAGACCATCAACAAGATCATCGAGGACACCGGCGTGAAGATCGACATCAACGACGACGGAATGGTGTTCATCGCCTCCAACGACGAGCCCGCAATCAAAAAGGCGCGCTCCATCATCGAGACCATCGTGAGAGACGTCGAGGTCGGCGACGTGTACGAGGGCATCGTCACAAAGATCATGGAAAACGACAAGGGTCAATTTGGCGCAAACGTCAACTTCGCTCCCGGCAAGGACGGCATGGTGCACATCTCAAAGCTCTCAAAGGAGAGAGTGGAAAAGGTCACCGACGTCGTGAACGTGGGCGACGTGGTGCTCGTCAAGGTCATCAAGATCGACGAGAAGCACAGAGTAGACTTGAGGCTCAAGGAGATCTTGAAAAAAGCCTGACAAAGTTTGAACGGCTGTTCGCAAAACGCGAGCAGCCGTTTTTATATATGCCTCGCATATTCAGCGCTTTATAAAAAACATATTTATAAAAAATATAATTTGGCATTTGAAATATCTCATATATGGGTATATAATGTTTTCAGAATATAGGAGGCACATATGACAAATCGCATATCAGACGAGGCAATGAAGTTCGTGGACGGAAAGACGTCTGTCACCATCCCTCAGCTTCAAACCGAGCTCAAACTCGATTACGCGGCGGCGTCCGACATGGTCGAGGAGCTTTTAAAGAGCGGAGCGCTCAAGTTCAAGGACGGGCTCGAGTACGAAGTAGTGCCAAAGAGCAAGCGAAAAGAAGTCGACAAGCCGCGTGAAAAAGACCCCGTCCCCGACAGCGAAAAGCCGGACAAGATAGACTATATCTTGAGACGCTTGATGGAGTTTGACGCGAGATACGAAGCGGATTTCAACCGTAAATCCGAAAAGAAAGACGAGGACGCGGAGTTTATGAGGCGCTACGTTCAGGCGTTGGAGCTCGCCTTTGAGACTGCAAAGCTCGACACGCCGTTTACCATCCCGCTCATACAGAGGTGCTTGGGCTTCAACTTTCAGATCGCGGCGCGCATTCACGACCGCATGCGCGAGGACGGCTATCTCGTGTCCGTATCTCCCGGCAAGAGCGAAGTGAAAATTTCGGAAGCCACAATCAAAAAGCTGAAAAAGAAGTACGGCTGCTGAGCGACCCTTCACGCGAAGCGTGAAACGCAAAATACGAAAAGTATTTTTATAGTGCCCCGATTTTGTTGACAAAGTCGGGGTAATGTTATATAACATTAAGGATCGAGATTTGAGGAAGCGTATGGATTTGACCAAGTCGAAGTGCGGAGTAGATTTTGAAAGATATCTGTCAGAAATGGCGGCTTCCGATAAGTATTTCAAATTTCCCGGTTTTGTCGATGTGCATGTGCATTTGAGAGAACCGGGTTTTTCTTATAAGGAGACGATCGCAACCGGCACGGCGGCGGCGGCAAGAGGGGGCTACACGGCGGTCTGCTGCATGCCGAATCTCGACCCATGTCCCGATTGCGACGAAAATCTCAAACAACTTGAAAATATCATCGCGCGCGACGCCGTCGTGAGAGTTTTTCCGTACGCCACGATAACGAAGGGGGAGAAGGGAAATGAGCTCACGGACTTTGCCGCGTTAAAGGGAAGAGTCGTCGCCTTTTCGGACGATGGCAAGGGCGTGCAGAGCGAGGAGATGATGAGAAGGGCAATGGAGCTTGCAAAGCGCGAGGGCGTGATCGTCGCGGCGCATTGCGAGGACAACTCATTGCTTTTCGGCGGCTACATTCACGACGGGCTTTACGCAAAGGCGCACGGGCATGTCGGCATTTCGAGCGAGAGCGAGTGGAGGCAGATCGAGCGCGATCTTCGCCTTGCCCACATAACGGGCGCGAAGTATCACGTCTGCCACATCTCGACAAAGCAGAGCGTTCAGCTCATCCGCGAGGCAAAGGCGAGCGGCGTGGACGTGAGCTGCGAGACCGCTCCGCACTATCTCGTCCTCGACGACGGAAATTTGAGGGAGGACGGACGCTTCAAGATGAATCCGCCTCTTCGCGACGCAAGCGACAGGCTCGCGCTCATAGAGGGCGTCGTCGACGGCACGATAGATATGATCGCGACCGATCACGCTCCCCACTCGGCTGAGGAAAAGGGGCGTGGGCTCAAGGACAGCCTGATGGGCGTGGTCGGGCTCGAGACGGCGTTTGCAATGTTATACACAAAACTTGTGAGGACGGGGATCATCCCGCTCGACAGGCTGATAGATATGATGGCGTATGCGCCGTCAAAGAGGTTCGATATCCCGATCGAGGGCTGCTCGTTTTGGGATCTGAACGAGGAATACACCGTCTCGTCCGAAGAGTTTCTCAGCAAGGGACGGGCGACCCCGTTCGAGGGAATGAAAGTGTACGGAAGATGTCTCAAGACAATATTCAACGGGAGAACAGTATGGAAGTATTAAAACAAATCGTGCTCGAGGACGGCACGAGCTACGTCGGAAAGGGTTTTGGCGCGGACGTAACGCGCGTTTTGGAGATCGTGTTCAACACTTCGATGGTTGGCTATCAGGAGATCGTATCCGACCCCTCTTACACATATCAGGCGGTCGTGATGACTTATCCCGTCATTGGCAACTACGGCATTGCAAACGAGGACTTTGAAACGAAAGTTCCGACCATCGGCGCGCTCATCGTGAGGGACTATAACGACTCTCCCTCCAACTTCAGAAGCGCAAAGACGCTCTCCGAGACGCTTGAGGAGTACGGAATTCCGGGAGTGAGCGGCGTGGACACGAGAAAGCTCACCCGCTCCATTCGCGATCACGGTTCGAGAAGGGCGGTCATATGTCCCGCCGATATGAGCGTTGAAGAGGCTGTCAAAATGATAAGCGACGCGCCCGTCCCGCATGACGCCGTGAAGAGAGTGAGCTGCAAAAAGAGATATTTCAGCCGCGCGCCACACGCCCGCTTCAGCGTCGTCGCAATAGATTGCGGCATAAAGCTCAACATCGTGCGCTCCTTGAACAAGAGGGGAGTGAACGTCACCGTCGTGCCCTTCGACACGCCCGCCGATGAGATAGAGGAGATGAGCCCGGACGGGATCTTCCTCTCAAACGGACCCGGCAACCCCGAAGATGTCGTCGAGACGATCGAAACTGTGAAAAAACTTTACGGCAAATATCCCATTTTCGGAATATGTCTCGGGCATCAACTCATCGCGCTCGCTCGCGGGGGCAAGACGTACAAGCTCAAGTTCGGGCATCGCGGCGGCAATCATCCCGTCAAAAACCTGACTACGGGAAAGATCGAGATGACCTCTCAAAACCATTCCTACGCCGTGAGCGAAGAGAGCCTTTCAAAAAGCGGGCTCGAAGTCACGCACATAAATTTGCTTGACGGCACGATAGAGGGAATGAGGGATGAAAAAAATCACGCCTTCAGCGTGCAATATCACCCCGAGAGCGCGCCCGGACCGCAGGACAGCTCGTATCTGTTCGACGAATTTATCAAGCTTATGGAGGACTTTCAATGCCAAAGAGAACGGATTTGAAAAAGATACTTGTGATCGGCTCGGGACCCATCGTCATCGGGCAGGCGGCGGAATTTGACTACGCCGGAACGCAGGCTTGCCTCGCCCTAAAGGAAGAAGGCTACGAAGTCGTGCTTGCAAACTCCAATCCCGCGACGATAATGACGGATACGACCGTTGCGGACAAGGTGTATATGGAGCCGCTCACACTCGAATATCTCGCAAAGATTTTGCGCTATGAGCGCCCGGACGCGATCGTGCCGGGAATCGGCGGTCAAACTGGACTCAATCTCGCCGTTCAGCTCTTCAAAAAGGGCATACTCGACGAGTGCTCGGTCGAGCTTTTGGGCACGTCGCCTCAGTCAATAGAGATGGCGGAGGACAGGGAAAAGTTCAAGGATCTTTGCATGCGGCTCGGCGAGCCCGTGCTTCCGAGCATAATCGCGCACACGATAGAGGAGGGCGTTGCGGCGGCAAACGGCATCGGCTATCCCGTCGTGCTTCGTCCCGCGTTCACTTTGGGGGGCACGGGCGGCGGCTTTGCGGACAACGAGGAGGAGCTGAGGGACATCATGAAAAACGCCCTCATGCTTTCTCCCGTGCATCAGGTGCTCGTCGAAAAGTCCATAAAGGGCTTCAAAGAGATAGAATACGAAGTGATGCGCGACAGCAACGACTGCGCGATCACCGTGTGTAATATGGAAAACATCGACCCCGTCGGCGTTCACACGGGGGACTCGATCGTGGTCGCGCCAAGTCAGACGCTCACGAACAAGGAATATCACATGCTCAGGGACTCCGCGCTCAAGATAATCCGCGCGCTGAACATCGAGGGCGGCTGCAACGTGCAATTCGCGCTCGATCCGCAGTCCTTCGACTATTTCTTGATCGAGGTCAATCCCCGCGTGTCGCGCTCGTCCGCGCTTGCGTCAAAGGCGAGCGGCTATCCCATCGCGCGCGTTTCGGCAAAGATAGCGGTGGGCATGACGCTTGACGAGATCAAGCTCGCCAACACTCCCGCCTGCTTCGAGCCAACGCTCGACTATGTCGTGACAAAGATCGCGAGATTCCCGTTTGACAAGTTCGGCTCCGTCTCAAACCGCCTCTCCACTCAGATGAAGGCGACGGGCGAGGTCATGAGCGTGGGAAGAACGATAGAGGAGAGCTTGCTAAAAGCCGTGCGTTCCCTCGAGACGGGCGTTTGTCACATCTACTCCCCAAAGTTCGACGCGCTAAGCGAGCAGGAGCTAAAGGACTATGTCGCGGACGGAAGGGACGATCGCCTCTATGCGCTCGCAGAGATGATAAGGCGGGGAGTGAGTTTGGAGGAGATCGCTCACATAACGAAGATAGACGCGCTCTTTCTCGGCGTCATAAAGAACATAGTGAACATGGAGAGGACTCTCAAAACCGACAAGTCCTCGAAGGTTCTCTACGAGGCAAAGCGCATGGGCTTCTCGGACGCGTATATCGCAAAGCTGTGGGAAGTGAGCGAGGACGAGGTCTACGCCTTGCGCATGAAAGAAAACATCATTCCCGTCTACAAAATGATAGACACTTGCGCGAGCGAGTTCAAAAGCTACGTCCCGTATTTTTACTCAAGCTATGAGCAGGAAAACGAGTCCGTCGTCTCGGACGCGAAGAAGATCGTCGTGCTCGGCTCGGGGCCGATACGCATAGGGCAGGGCGTGGAGTTTGACTATTCCACCGTGCACGCCGTCAAGACGATAAAGGAAAACGGCTACGAGGCCATCATCATCAACAACAACCCCGAGACGGTCTCGACGGACTATACGACTTCTGACAAACTGTACTTCGAGCCGCTGACGGTCGAGGATGTGATGAACGTCATCAACCTTGAAAGACCTATCGGCGTCATCGCCTCGCTGGGCGGACAGACGGCGATAAATCTCGCGGACGGGCTTCACAGGCGGGGAGTCAAGATCATCGGCACTGACTGCGACGCGATAGAGAGAGCGGAAAACCGCGACGCGTTTGAAAAGGTCATGGAAAAGCTCCGCATTCCTCAGCCTCGCGGCATGGCGGTGACAAACGTCGAGGACGGCGTGAGAGCGGCAAGCGAGATAGGCTATCCCGTGCTCGTGCGCCCCAGCTACGTTTTGGGCGGCAGGGCGATGCAGATCGTGGGCAGCGAAAAGGCGTTGAGGATATATCTTGCTTCAGCCGTCAAGATAGACGAAAAACAGCCCGTCCTCGTTGACAAATACATAACGGGCAAGGAGCTCGAAGTGGACGCCGTTTGCGACGGCAAGGACGTGTTCGTGCCGGGAATTATGGAGCTCGTCGAAAAGACGGGGATACACTCGGGCGACTCTATCAGCGTTTATCCGACTGTCAGCGTCTCTCAAAAGGTCAAAAACACAATATTGGAATATACGAAGCAACTCGGGCTCGGCATAGGCATCAAGGGGCTTTATAACATCCAATTCATAGTCGATCCAAACGAAAATGTGTACGTCATCGAGGTCAATCCCCGCTCGTCGCGCACCGTTCCCTTCCTCTCTAAATCGACGGGCTACAGCCTTGCGGACATAGGCACGAGGGTCATTCTCGGAATATCCTTGAAGGAGCAGGGCTTTTCAGAACTCTATCCGCCCGAAAAGAAGAAGTGGTACGTCAAAGTGCCCGCCTTCTCGTTCTCCAAGATCGCAGGCTTAGACGCATATCTGTCTCCCGAAATGAAGTCTACGGGCGAGGCGATAGGCTACGACAAGAGCTTGACGCGCGCTCTCTACAAGGCGCTTCAGGCGAGCGGAATGAACGTCGCAAACTACGGGACGATTCTGGTCTCCGTCGCGGACAAGGACAAGCAAGAGGCGCTTCCGCTGATAAGAAGATTTTATAATCTCGGCTTCAACATCGAGGCGACCATAGGCACGGCGAACTTCTTAAAGGCGCACGGCATCCGCACGAGGGTGAAACAAAAAATCAGCGAAGGCTCGCAGGATATTCTCAATTCGATAAGAAAAGGCTACGTCAACTATGTCATCAGCACGCGCGACATAGACTCACTCTCGCAGGAGTCCGACGGCTATCTCATCCGCCGTTGCGCGGTCGAAAACAACGTGACGATGTTCTCGTCGCTCGACACTGTGAGGGTGCTGCTCGATGTGCTCGAGGAGATCACGATAACCATATCCACGATAGACGCATGAAACTAACGGAATTTGAAATAAAAAGCAACGAACTCATCGCCCGCGACGTCTATGAGATGACCCTTGAAGGCGACGCGTCGGATATAACGCGCGCGGGGCAGTTTGTCAATATAAAGACGGAAGGGCTCTTTCTTCGCCGTCCCATTTCTGTTTGCGACGTCGAGGGAGATTTGCTCACGATCGTTTATAAAGTGGTCGGCAAAGGCACGCAAAAGCTCTCGGAAATGAGAGAGGGAAAACTCAATGTCCTCACGGGGCTCGGAAACGGCTACGATCTTGAAAAGGCGGGGGACTCGCCTGTTCTCATCGGAGGCGGCGTCGGCGTGCCGCCCCTATATCTTGCCGCAAAGAGGCTCGGGGGCAAATGCAAGGTGCTTTTGGGCTTCAACGAGAGCGCGGACGCGTTTTACGTCGACAAGTTCGAAGCGTTGGGCGCTCAAGTGAAGGTCGCGACAGTCGACGGCAGTCTCGGGACGAAAGGCTACGTCACGGACCTCATCGACTTCGAGCCGTCGTACTTTTACGCTTGCGGACCGTATCCTATGCTGAATGCGGTATCAAAACGGCTGAATTTCAAGGGCGAGGTGTCTATGGAAGAGCGCATGGGGTGCGGATTCGGCGCATGCATGGGCTGCACGATAGAGACGAAGTCGGGCTTCAGGCGCGTTTGCAAGGAGGGTCCCGTCTTTTGCGCGGAGGAGATAATATGGAAGAATTGAAAGTGAATTTGTGCGGCATGACGCTTGACAATCCAGTCATTCCCGCGTCCGGCACGTTCGGCTTCGGATATGAGTTTAACGACTTTTACGACATCAACGCGTTGGGCTCTATTGCGCTGAAGGGCACGACCAAAAACCCGCGCTACGGCAATCCTCTTCCTCGCATAGCTGAGTGCACGGAGGGGCTCATCAACAGCGTGGGACTGCAAAATCCCGGCGTGGACGAGGTCGTCGGGACGGAACTCAAAAAGCTCGGCAAGGTCTTTTTCAAAAAGGCGATCGCAAACGTGTCCGGCTTTGGTGTGGAAGAGTATCAAGAGGTCGCAAAAAAGTTTGACGAGCAAGAGCAGATAGGGCTCATCGAGGTCAACATAAGCTGTCCGAACGTGCACTGTGGCGGCATGAGCTTCGGAACGGACCCCAAAAGCGCCTACGAGGTCACAAAGGCGGTGAAGAGCGTGTGCAAAAAACCCGTGTTCGTCAAGCTCACCCCAAACGTCACGAGCGTGAAGGACATCGCGCTCGCCGTCAAGGACGGGGGAGCGGACGGGCTTTCGCTCATCAACACGCTGCTTGGCATGAGGATAGACCTAAAGACCAAAAAGCCCGTCGTCGCAAACAAAATGGGCGGCTTTTCGGGCAGGGCGATCTTTCCCATCGCTCTCAGAATGGTCTACGAGGCGTACGAGGCGACGGGACTTCCGATCATCGGCGTGGGCGGCATTGCCTCCGCTGAAGACGTCATCGAGATGATGCTCGCGGGAGCTACGGCGTGCGAGATAGGAGCGGAAAACCTCGTCAATCCGTACGCGTGCAAGGAGATAATCGAAGATCTGCCTCGCGCAATGAAAAAATTCGGCATAAAAAAACTTTCGGATATAATAGGAGGAGCGCATTGATGAAGGATGTGATCGTCGCGCTTGACTTTCAGAACGCGGCAAAGACGTTTGAATTTCTCGACCTGTTCGAGGATGTAAAGCCGTTTGTGAAGATAGGAATGGAGCTATTTTATTCGGCGGGTCCGGATGTTGTCAGAGAGATAAAGAAGCGGGGACACAAGATATTCCTCGACCTCAAACTTCACGACATTCCAAACACCGTCATGAGCGCGATGAGCGTGCTCAAGGATTTGGACGTGGA
>CANQAA010000009.1 GCA_947589395.1 uncultured Clostridia bacterium | reverse complement strand
GCGATTTCATTCAGCAGGAGATTTTCGGTGTAGTGTCCATTGATATAGCTGACAACCTCCTTGACGTTGATCTTGTCCTGCACCAATATCTCGCGCATTCTGTCGGATATGCTTTTTGAAAGTCTCATCTTCTTTTTAGCCACCGCCTTTTATAAACTATATCGCAAAAGATCTTCGAGCGCTTTGCGACGTTGCTTGCAAGAAGGTCGTACGCCTTGTTTGAAAGCGCCCCGCGCGGCACGCTGCCCAACTGTTGAAAGGTCGTGATCATGTCGTCTTCGGGGATGACGCCGATGACGGGCAGGTGCAAGAGCGCCCCAACGTCCTTTGCGCCGACCATCTCGCCCTTTGCCACCATATCCGCCCTAACCCTGTTGACGACAAGAGCCGTGTCGCACATATTGTAGGAGGAAAGAAGCCCGATCACCTTGTCCGCGTCGCGTATGGACGAGATGGAGGGCGTGGTCACGACGATAGCCTCGTTTGAGCAACTCACCGCCCTGTGAAAGCCCTGTTCTATACCTGCGGGACAGTCTATCAGCACAAAATCGAACTCGAAGAGGCTGTCGATCACCCGTCCAAACGCCTGCGCGGTCAAAAGCGTGCTGTCGCGAGACGAGGGAAGTATGCGCATGGAGCTTTGCGAGTCCTGCACGAGCGCCTGAAAGGGGCGGCATTTGCCCATCACGACGTCGCTTATGTCATAGACCACCCGCATGTCGATCGCGGTCACGACGTCGAGGTTGTTCAGCCCCACGTCGCCGTCCACCGCAACGACCTTATACCCCATCTCGGCAAGGCGTCTTCCAAGCTCGGCTACCACCGTAGTCTTGCCCACGCCTCCCTTGCCTGAGGTCACAACAATTTTTCTCATACGAACATTATAAAAACTTCCACGCGCAAAAAACGCCGCAAATTGTCTTAAGCCCTACGTTTTTGTCAAAAAATCAAGCTATGTTAAAGCAACTAAAAAAAACAGCGTATGCCCATACGCTGTTTTTGAACTCGATCAAATATTTTTCAATGCATGTGTCAAATTCAGTAAATTTTCACGCCGAGCATGTCGGAGAGCAAGTCCTTGTTGTCAAAGAACTTTGCGCCGCCGATCGCCACCGCGTGATCGATGTCCTGAAGCTGAATGACGGGAAGTTCCAACGCCTGCTCGACGTAGGTGACAAGTCCCGGAATGCGGGTCGAGCCGCCTGTCAGGAATATGCCCTTCCTCAAAATTTCCGCCGAAATCTCCGGCGGGGTCTGCTCGAGCACGGAGATGATGACCTCGATGATGTCGTCCACGAGCGGAATGACCGCGTTTCTCAAGTCCTCCGCCGAGACATAGAGGCTCTTGGGGCTACCGTCCCTGCCGCTGCCTGAGACGGCGTAGCTTGCAACGTCGTCGATGTAAAAAGACAGCGCCGACGGCTTGAGACTTTCGACCGTGAACTCCCCAAGCCTCACGCCGTAGCGTTTGTTGATATAGTCGATTATCGCCGCGTTGAACGCGCCGCCCGCGATGTTCACGGAGCAGCCCGTCGCGATGCCGTGATTTGTGACGGCGGCAATTTCCGTCTTTCCGCCGCCGATGTCCACAAAAAGCCCGCCTATGCTGCTCGTGTATGCAAGAAGGCTCAAGGGCGCTTCAACGACGGTGACTTCCTTTATCCCCGCCTTCAGACACATCTTTTCCACCGCCTGCCGCTCGCTGCTCGTAGAGGATGAGCAAATGGACACGATCGCCTTTATGTACGGCTTGATCAGCCCGTCCGGGACTATCTTTTTTATGAAAAACTTGAGCAACTTCGCCGCCATTTCCTCATTTACGACGACGCCCTCTTTGATGGGCGCGACAATGTTTGCGCCGCCCAAAGACCCGTCCATAGCCTCCTGCGCCTTATAGCCCGCCTTTGAAAGCTCCGTCTTGTTGTTTTGCACTGTGGCGACGGCAATGGCAGGCTCTCTCAACCGCGTGTTCGAGCCGTGCTGATAGATGGTGATGAATTTGCTTCCGAGATCGATAGACAATTCGACTGTTTTCATTTACATACTCCCGCCCGCTTGAGTATCTTTGCGAGCCTTTCCTTTGGCAATCCGACTATATTGAAATAGTTACCTCTGAATTTTTTTACGACCTGCCTGTCCTGAATGCCGTACGCTCCCGCCTTGTCGAGAGGCATGTTTTCAAGGACGTACTTTTTTATCTCGTCATCGCCGAGCTCTTTGAACATCACCCGCGATTTCGAGCAGAACGTGTAGCGCTTGCCGCTCACAAGCACCGTGACTCCCGTATACACGGTGTGCCACTTGCCGCTCAGCGCCCTCACGGTCTCGATCGCCCTCTCGATTGTGCCGGGCTTTTGATAGACTTTGCCGCCCATAAACACTATCGTGTCCGCGCCGATGACCGCGTTGTCCTTTGCAAGCTCAAAAAAGCTTTCCGCCTTCATGCGCGAGAGGGTCTTGACGTAGTTTGCAGGAGACGAAAATTTCACTTTGCTCTCGTCAACGTTTGAAGGTCTCGCTTCGAAGTCCAGCCCCATAGAGCTGAGTATCTCGCTTCTTCTTGGCGACTCAGACGCCAAAACAATGTGTTTATATTGCATTTTTCAACCGTTAAACCGCGCTTTTTGCGATTTTTGCACGTTTACAATATTTCGAGATTCTTGCCGTACGCCGCCTTGAAGTCCTGCGCCGCGCCCATCGCGTCCTTGACCTCGAGCGAGCAATCCCCGCCGTTTTCCGTCTCGGTTTTGACGATGACGCTGTCGCCGAGCACGTCGCAATTGATGCCTGTGACCACTCCGCTTTGGCTTCTGTCAAAGCTCTCCGCGATGCGCAGGATGACGCTGAGTTTTCTTATCGCTTCGGCGTCTTCGGGGGTGATCATATCCTTGTATTTCATCAAGTCCTCCTTCGAGAACTCAACTTTTCTGTGCCCGACGGCGACGAACGAAGCGAGCACAATGTCCTTGTGAGACACGCCGTAGAGGTTGCTGTTCAAAATGATATATTGCGAATGCAACTGGTGATTGTAGAACTTGATCCTCATGCCGCTGTCGTGCAAAAGCGCCGCGATCTTGAGCACCTTGACGTAGATTCTCGGCATCTTGTGCAACACCTTGAGCTGCTTGAAAAGCTGCACCGAGAGGTTGTAGACGTGCTCCGCATGCTCGATGTTGATGTCAAAATATTTCATCTGAGTGTAGAGCGAATGCGTGAGGACGTCGCTGAGGGGTCTCTCGGCTGTCGAGGGCACGGCGTAGCGGAACATAGCGCCTTCTCTGAGCCCGCAGCCGCTTATCGTTATCTTTGAAAACTCAAATCTGCCGAGCACCGCCTTCATGACAGCGAGCGCGCTCGGGAAGATGTCCGCTCTGCCGCTCGAAAGGCCCTTGATCTTCATCGTGCTGTCGAGGTCGAGCTTTTTTATCGTGTTGTAGATGTTGTCGAACTCGTTGACTCCGAGCTCGTAGTTGTGGGTCATGTTGAAGGGATATTTTTTGATCATGCGGCTTATTCTTCCGAGATTTCTGAAGCTGCCGCCAACGCCTACGAACGCTGTGTCCGGCTCGACTTCGTCAAGCCAGGTTATCTTTTTGAGCTGTTCGCCGATGAACTCCTCTATCTTCGCCGCCCTCTCTTGCGGGGTCGAGCCGTCCGTCTTGAAGAGGTCGGTGAGGGTGACCGCGCCAAATGGAAGCGCTTCGTAGTGGATGAGGTTGCGACGATTGTAATATATGAGGTTGGTCGAGCCGCCGCCCATCTCCATGATCAAGCCTTTTGGGATGTCCATAGAGTTTATCACGCCCTGATATATGAGCATCGCCTGCTCTTCAACGGTCAAGACCTTTATCTTTATCCCGCAAGTCATAGCCACCTCGTCGAGGAAGCTCTTTTGATTTTTCGCACGTCTCACTGCAGCGGTCGCGTAGGCAAAGATTTTGTCGACGTGGTTTGCGTCGCAAAGGCGGCGGAACATGGTGAGGGTCTTTATCGTCTGCGCAATGCGCTGCGGCTTGATAAATCCGTCCCAGTCCATATCCTGTCCGAGCCTTACCGTCTCCTTGAGCTCATCAAATACCACAAAATATCCTCCGTCGAGGACATTGACCAGAACAAGTCGCGCCGAGTTTGAGCCTAAGTCGATGATTGCGATTTTTTCCATATTATCTCCTTTATCAAAACGCAGCGTATGCGCCGCGTTAAAACTCCTTAGTATTATGATTATACATTAAAACTTTAAGGTTGTAAATACCCGATTTTTATTTGTTTGTCAACTTTTTCAGAAGCGTAATAACAAAGGAAAACGCCGCGACGGCTATCAAAAACCCGCCGAACAGCCTCTTCAGCAGCGCGCCGGGAAGTGATGAGGCAAAAAGCGAACTCGCCGTCGCCGCAACAAGGGCGGGCAAAAGCATAAATTTCAATGGCGCGGCGTCGATGTAGCCGTTTTTTTGATGTATCAAACTCGCAGCCGCCCCCGTAGGCAAAAAGGAGAGCAAGTTGCAATATTGCGCGGTGAGCTGCTCAACTCCCACAAGCAAGACCATGAGCGGCATCGTGAGAGTTCCGCCTCCCATTCCCATGCCGGCGACAAGTCCGCCCGCAAGCCCCGAAAGCAAGAGCCACAAAATTCGCATGTCTCCCTCCAAATTTCAAAATACGGATTTTACATTGTAAAAACCGATATGTAAACATCGTGTTATGCAATTATCATCTTTATTCCCGCAAACAGCATTATCCCGTAAAAGAGCGCGCTCAAAAGCCCGGACGAGAGCTTTTTCATGAGCGCCGCTCCCGCCACTCCTCCCGCGAGCACGCCAAAAAGAGTGGGCAAGACGACAAAAAGATCGAAGCCGCCCCTCAAGGAGTACACGACTACGCTGACAAGACAAAGAGGCAGAATGAGCACGATCGCCGTCGCGTGCGCGCGTTTTTCGTCGAGTCCCGCAATGAGGGTGAGCGCGGGCACTGCGAGCATGCCTCCTCCCGAGCCGAATATGCCGTTCACAAAGCCTATGAGCGCGCCTACAAAAGCAAGAAGCAGGTTCTTCAAAGCGGAAACCTTCAAGGCGGAATATTTGAAAACGTTTTGTTTCAAGAGGTTATCCAAGTCGCTCATTTTTCTTCCTTTTTGCAGCCCGAACTCGGCACTTTTGTTAATAGTTTTTTAATTTATGTGGAAATTATGTCAATTTTATTGCAAAATTTTAAGGATTGTAGTAGAATAGCAAGGCATAACAAAATTGCGCGCATATGCGTGCGACCGAAACCGGGCTTTGTCCCGAAAAAATAAATTCTTTCAAGGTTTGGTATGAACAAGAAGAAATTTGTAGTATTGACACTGTTTGTCCTCGTTCTGTTCACGCTTGCGGCGTGCTTCCTTGCAGCCTGCAACCCGTCGAACAACGACGACGCAACCGAAGAAGAGGTGAAAGCCACCGAAGGTCTGCTCATTTCCAACAGCGACTTCAAGGTGCTCTCTCAGGATCAGGACGAGTTCCCCAAGCGCATCACCAATTGGACGGGCGCCAAGATGTACTCTTCCAGCTCCTTCCGCGACGACGTGACTGCGGGCGCGATCTCTTTGGCGGACGATCTTTACTCCCAAAACAAATCGTCTTGGGACGACTCCGACGACGTCATCAAAAACCTGCTCAAGGCGGGCGGCAGATACGGCGAGGACGACAAGATCAAAAACGCCATGATGGTCTATATGCCCGAAGAGTCCACCAACAGCGACGGCGACAAGATTCACGGCGCCACCGCGTACGGATTTACCTCCTCCTCTTTCACGCTCAACAAGGGCTCTTACTACGAGCTGTCCGTTGACGTGCTCACTTACAACATCAAGGGCGACGGCAAGTCCACCTCCGAGCCGGGCGCGCGCATCTATGTGCAATCCAACACATATGCGGAGTTTGCCAAGATAAACACGAACGGTCAGTGGGAGACGTACAAGATCTACATCGAGACCTCTCCTTCCGCTTCGACGAGCCTCACTCTCATGCTCGGGCTTGGCAAGTACACCGCGTCGTACACCAACGGGCTCACGACGGGTTACGCGTTCTTTGACAACGTCGTGCTCACCGCGCTCGACGACAAGGACACCGACGAGATAGAAGGCGCGGACAAGTTCCAAGACGCTCTTGCCGCCGAAAAGGCCGACGGCGTGCTCGACGGCGCAAAAGTCGCCACCACAACCCTCAAAGTGCCCAACGGCCGCTTTGACTTCGGCTCTCTCAACACGAGCACGAACGGCACGCCCAACAGTTGGTCCATCGTCGCGGGCAACAGCGGCAAGGACGATCAGGCTCCTTCCAACTCCGTCGGCTGGAACGCCGTCATCGACTCGGCAAAGTTCGGCGAAAACTACAAAAACTACTCTTCCACCTTCAAGCTCCGTGCGGGCGGCGACACAAACAATCAGTCGTTCATCCCCGCAGAGCACCTGACCGATCTCATAAACCCCGAGACGTTCAAAAGAGCAGACTCGATCGGCACGAACGTGTTCATGCTCTCTCAGCAATATATGACCGCTCAGGGCGTGAGAACTTCAAGAAACATCACGATCGAAAAGGGCAAGACGTACGCTCTTTCCATTTGGCTCTATGCCGCCGACATTCACGGCGACGGCGTATCCTTGATCTTGTCTGGCTCAAACAGCAAGGACATCGTGATCAAAGGCATTGCGAGAAACAAGTCCGACAACATCCTCATCGGCAACAATCCGATCGAAGAGGGCACGGGATATAATAGCGGCGAATCCGTCACCAATAAAACGATGAGCGGTTGGCAACAATATACCTTCTATATCAAGGGCAATCAATATTCCGACTACACCTACAACATGACCGTCTGGCTTGGCACGGGCGGCACGAGCGACAACTACGCGAAAAAATATCACAACTTCACCAACAACAGCGACAACGTCGAGACGTACACCGCAAACGGCACGTTCTCAAACGGCTGGGTGTTCATGGACGACCTCGCTCTCGAGGAGATCACAAACGAGACCTTCACCTCCAACGCTCACGAAAACGGCGGCGAGAATAAGGAGATGGAACTCGACGTTGACGGTAGCCTCGTCGGCGCAAGCATCGCGGTCGACCTATCCACTCCCGATGAGGAAAACTCCTTCAAAGACGTGCTTAAGAACGGACAAAACTCCACTTCCCTTCCGTCCGACGCGACCGTCAAGAAGGTTGGCGTCGGCGCGCCCACTGGCTGGACGAGCAACGTCAAGCTCGACGACGAGAGACAGCTTCCTTTGACGGACGGCAACATTTACGAAGGCATCGTGGACCTTTCAAGCAAGTACACGTTCGCAAACAGCTTGATCGCGGGCGACATCGAGGGCGCGGTGGAATATCCGAGCGTGCCTTACGCGAATATGCCCTCTCAAAACGCATATATGATCTATGCGACCTCAACGGGCTACTACGAGGTCGAAAGCAACCAAATAACAGTCAAAGCGAACTCCTTCTATCGCATCTCCTTCTGGCTGAAGACTTCCGACATCAAGGCGGAGAGCGGCGCGTACGTCTCGTTGCTTGACAAGACTTCTCAAGAGAAGGACAACAAGGAAAAGAGCCTCACGAGCTTCACAAAGATCAACACGACGGACACCGACGCCTACCTCAAGGATTGGGTCGAGCTCATCATCGTTGTGCGCGGCGGCGAAAACGACACCAACGTTGCGCTCAAGTTCACGCTCGGCACGGGCGACAGGTTCGCGGCGACGACGAGGACGAGCGGCGCGATGTTTGTGACAAACTTCAACCTCTCTTCCATCACCTACGCCAACTTCACGGCGACCACGACCTCGACGTACACTCAGTCCGTCAACCTCAGCACGAAGGAAGCGACGAGCTCCACCTTCACCAACAGCAGCTTCAACAGCTACGACCACGACGACGAGAACATCGAGGCGGGCAAGCCTCTCGAGCAACAGTCGCATGCGGCTATGCCGAAAGCTGGACGATCAACGACAATACGCTCGAAGTCAACAAGGATGAGACGACGGCGTTTGCGGGCGTCATCGCTCTCACCAAAAACGAGAACGGCACGTTTGCGTCAAGCGATCAAGCCACGTCCGTCACGGGACTTGACGTGTTTGACAACTTCTACGGCGATCCCACGAGCGACGACTATTACGACGCTCAAAATCTCGAGTCCATCGCAGGTCCGAACATTCTCGCATTGGGAAGCAAGGACAGCGAGAAATACGCGTTCGGCTTCGCTTCCTCGAGCTTCACGCTCTCTGCGGACACCTTCTACAAACTCAGCGTGTACGCAAGGACCGAAAACGGCGCAACGGCGAGCATATTCCTGACGGGCGAGTCATCCTCCGTCGGCGAAAACTCCTTCGAACTCACTCCCTCGACTGCGACGAGCGCAGACGGCGAGTGGACAAAGTTCACGTTCTATATCGAGGTCGGCAAGACCAGCGTCTCGGTCAAACTCAATCTGTGGCTTGGCAAGGACGTGCAATATCAGTCCCGCACCGCCGATCAAGAGAGTTTGAGCGACGACGAATTTGCGGAGCTGTTCAAGTCAAGCGGCGCGGTGTTCTTTGACAACGTGACCTTCGAGACCATCGAGGAATACGAATATCAAAACGCCGAGACAAGCGACACCCAAAAGACGCTCTCTTTCACCCTCGACAGCTTCGACGCGCTCTCAAGCACGATCGAGTCGAGAGCTTCCCTCTCCACCCCCACAGGTTGGACGGGTGCGGCAGGCACGAACCAGAGCTCTTCCAACACGATCTCCGGCGTCGTCTATGCAAACTCCAACTACTACGAGAGCAAGCTCGTGGGCGAGACGAACTACGTCGGCATTCTCGGCAAGGACTATGACGAAGAGTCCGTCACCATCTCCAGCGAAGAGCTTGCGGCGGGGCGCGAGGAGTATCCCGGCGACATCAACGACGCGGATCTCATCGAGTTGCTCGAAAGAGAAAAACGCACCGACCTCAAGATGAAAAATTGGATACCGGTCGAGATGCTGCAAACAAGAAACGCCGCTACGGCGAACAACTGGCAGATGCTCGTCATCAACAACACCTCCGCCAGCGCGTACACCTACACGAGCTCGAACAATACCTTCAAAGAGAACAGTTACTACAAGGTGAGCGTGTTCGTGCGCACCTACGGCGTCGGCGCGGGCGAGAAGGGCGACGACGACAAGGATTTGAGCGATGAGGAATTCATCGAAAAGCAAAAGGCGGGCGCGTACATCGAACTGTATCTCGGCTCCGCAAACGAGTCCACCAACCCGATGATCTTCGAGCACATCATCACCGACAATTCGAGCGCAAATCAGGGCTGGGAGCAATATACCTTCCTCGTGAGAACGCGTGACGCGGACGTCACTTCCGTGAGCCTCCGTCTCTCGCTCGGCAAATACTTCTCCGACGAAGTGGACGGCAAGACGGTCATCACCGGCCTCACAAACGGCTACGCGATGTTCGACGACGTGTCCATCGAAAAGCTCGAGGACGAGGCGGGCGAGGCGGAATATAACCGCTACGAGGAAATGACCGACGAGCAAAAGGCTGAGGCGCACATCCTCACCCGTTACGTCAAGGCGGAAACGAGCGGCAATCCCGACGAGGACGAGGAGACCGAAACTCCGTCCGACAACAGAACCTTCAACCTCGATTACCTGTGGTGGATGATCCCGACCATCGTGCTCGGCGTCATCATCATAGCGGTCGTCGTGGTGTTCATCGTCCGCAAGGTCAAGAAGCCCAACAAGCAACCCAAGACCAAAACCAAGAAGACCTCCGCGCCCATCGTAACTCAGACGCTTGACGAAAAGCACGACAAGTACGACGAGGACAAGGAGTGATAAACCCCATCAAACCTTCGGGGAGGGCGTCAGCCCTCCCCTTTTCAAACTTTGAAAGTTTGACAACCGGAAGCGCGCAAACTTTGAAAGTTTGACAACAGAAGCGCGAGACAACTGTAGTTTAAGATAGGTTATCGTTTGCTCGCTTGCAAACTTTGAAAGTTTGATAACAAAAGCGCGAGATCGGCTATCATTTGATATAATTCCCCGTTCGCTCGCTTGATAGGTTATGGTTTATTAAAACAATCCCCTCAGTCTGCTCAGCGTACACGCTGTCGCAGACTGAGGGGATTGTTAAATATACACTCATTCAAGGCACATTATATCCTTTCATTTTTGGATTTTTACAAGCATATATTCATATGATGAATGCAACAGCAAGATCCTTCACGATCGTCACGAGCTTCTCTGTGGTGACGAGGCTCATGTCGTTTTTGTTCAAAATATACATTTCGCGCGCATTGGGGGCGGAGGTCATAGGGCTTTATCAGATCTCCCTCAGCGTGATGATGATGCTCTTCACCCTGACTTCGGGCATCTCGACCGTGCTCTCGCGCAAGATCGCCTCCTCAAACGGGGACGTCAAAAAGCAAAACTCCCTGCTCACCGCGTCGATCATTCTCTCCCTCGCGCTCTCCTGCGCCATATTTGCGATAATTTTCGCCCTCAAGGGCAAGATAGGCTTCCTCTTTTCGGACGAGAGGTGCGTCACGATTTTCGTGATAATGCTGCCCACTCTCATCACGTCCACGCTGTACGCGGCTCTCAGGAGCTGGTTTTGGGGGCGCAAGAGCTTTTTGGCGTTCTCCTCGACGGAGTTCGTCGACGAGGTGGCAAAGATAATTCTGTCCGTCGTATTCGCGGGAGGATTTGTGAGTTTCGTGAGCGGCGCAGAGGGCATGGCGCTCGCGATGACCCTCTCCGACGTCGTGAGCGTGGCGCTACTCTTCGTCCTGTACTTTGTGATGGGCGGGCGGCTGACGAAGCCGAGCGGTTTTAGGGAGCTTGCAACGCGCACTATCCCCCTCTCCGCCACGCGCATAATCTCCTCTCTCTCCGCCTCTTTGACCGCCCTCGTGCTGCCCGAGCTCTTGACAAAGACGGGCTTGACGATCTCTCAGGCGACTGCGGAATACGGCAGGGCGTCCGGCATGGCGCTCCCTCTCATCATGGCTCCCGTGATGCTGATAAGTTCAATGTCCGTCGTCCTCATCCCGGACGTCGCAGAACTCAGCGCAGGGGGCAAAATGGAGGGCGTAAAGAGCAAGCTGACGAGCGCGCTCAGCTTTTCAACGCTCGTGGCGTCCGTCTTTTTTATCGTGTATCTCGCGCTTGGCAAGCACTTGGGGATATTGCTTTTCGGCGACAGCAAGGCGGGCGAGTTCGTGTCGTACTGCTCCGCGCTCATCTTTCCCATCTCGATCGCTCAGGTGACCACCCCTATGCTCAACTCGCTCGGCAAGGAGAAGCTGACGTTTTTGAGCACGCTTTTGGGGGCAATTCTCACCCTGCCTTGCATTTTGCTTCTTCCAAAGTTCGTCGGGGTGTACGCTATGGCGATAGGCTCGCTTGTGTGCTTCGGCTTCGTTTCCGTATTCAATCTCGTTGCCTTACGGCGGCTTGCGGGCAAGTTTTTCGACTTCAAAAAACTCTCAAAACTGCTTGCGATATCCGCGCCCATCGCTCTCATCGGCTTTTTTGCCGAGAGGCTTGTCTCGCCCTACGTCGGCAGTCTCGTCACCGTCCTCGCGCTCGGAGCGCTGCTGCTCTTTTTCACATTCACGGCGTTTTGCGCGTTCGACGCGTTTGATATCGCGTTTTATGTGCGCCTCATTCGCCCTCGCCGTGCATAAAAGCGCGCGCATAATGCACAATAGCATTATGCTGAACTTATTTTTGAGATGCCTCATTTTGTACTTCTTTTTGCTGCTTGCAATGAGGCTGATGGGCAAAAGACAGCTCGGCGAGCTTCAGCCCTTCGAGCTTGCGATAACGCTCGTTGCAAGCGAGCTCGTGTGCATCCCGATGGCGGACGCGACGATCCCGATAATCTACGGGATAATCCCCGTGTTCTCGCTGTTTTTGGTGCACATCATCATAACAAAGCTCGCGACAAAGAGCGTGCGCTTTCGCAAGTTTCTCAACGGCAAGCCCGTCATCATCATAGAAAAAGGCAACATCCTTTCAGACGTCATGAAGGAGCTCAACATGAATGTGGACGACGTCATGGAGGCGTTAAGGGGACTCGGCTACTTCAATCCCAGCGAAGTCGAGTACGCGATTTTGGAGACGAACGGCAACCTCTCGGCAATGCCGAAGGCGGAGGGCAAGCCCCTGACCCCGACGGATATGAATTTGACAGTCGAAGGCAGCGTACTTCCCGTCACCGTCATCATGGAGGGCGCGTATCTCAAAGACAACGCCGATCTGCTTGGCGAAAACAAGCTGCAAAAGGTGAAGGATTGTCTTTCTTCTCACGAGCTCGACGTCGAGGACGTGCTCGTCTTTTTGCTTAGCGGAGAGGACGTTTTCATTCAGCCGTACAGGGGAAACTTCATCCTTGACGCGATACGAGGTGAAGGATGAAAAGGGTCGTCATCGCCATAGTTCTGCTCGTTGCGATCATCACGGCGGGCGTGCTTGAAAACGTCTATGTCAACAAGATCTTCGACCGCCTCGACTCCTCCTTGCGCGAGATCGAAAACGACATCGAGTCCTCAAACGGGAACGCGCTCGAAAAGACGTCCAACCTCATAAGCTGGTGGGAGAGCAAGCGAAAGTATATGGAGCTTTTCATATATTCCCCCGACGTTCGCTCCTTCTCGGTCGCGCTCGGCGAAACGGAAGGGTCGCTTATGTGCGACGATTTTCAAAACGCGCTCTCGAAGATAGAGTCCTTGAGGATAATGTCCGCAAACATACGCCGCATCCTCGATTTCAACCTCGAGGACATAATATGACGTGAGAATATAAGCACTTTTCAAAATGAGAACACTCGTATTTTCATAAGTTCATAGGCAAATATAAATATATATCAAAATGAGAATTCTTTGAAATACGAATATGAGCGAGGCAAAAGGCAACGCTCATATATTTTTTTGTAAATATTCTCATATTTGCATATTATAATACCAAAACTTCTCTATCTATCTTTAGCGCATATAAATATATGCGCATTTTAGCATTAGAGTTTTTTCTTCAGATCGTAGATGTCGCCCGCGCCCACAAACAATATGACGTCATAGTCGTTTGCAAACATTTTGACAAAAGACAGGGTTTCTTCATCCGATCTTGTAAGATAAACGTCAGTTTTGCGATATTTGTCGAAAATTGCGTTTCTCAAAGAGAGGGAGGTCTCGCCCGCGTCTGACGTCTCTCTCGCCCCGTAGACCGGCATGAGGATCACCGCTCCCTCGCCGCTCAAGACGTATGCGAAATCGTCCATATATGCCTTGAGTCTGCTAAACGTGTGGGGCTGAAAGACGGTGAGGACTCTGCCGAGCTTTCTTGCGCGCAAGAGGACGGAGGCGATCTCGGTGGGATGATGCGCAAAGTCGAAATATACCTTCGCGCCCCCAATTTCGCCCGCGCTTTCAAAGCGGCGTTTCACCCCCGAAAAGCATGAGAGCGAGGATATGCTCTCAAAAGAGTCGACTTCCTCTTTCTCTGCGACGGCGATCGCAAAGAGGGCGTTTTTCAGGTTGTACGCGCTGCTATCCGAAAGTTTCAACCTACCAATAAGCTCTCCGTCTTTTAGCACGTCCCCGTCCTCGCTCACGCCGTAGCTTGCGAGCGCGTCTGAGAGGGCAATGACGATATCCTTGCAATTTATTCCCGCCTCGAGATATTTTGCAAGTTGAGCATTAAGATATTTTTCAATCCTCTCGCGGTCGTCTTTTTCAAGCAAGTGAGTCAAAGAATTCGGAAGTATCTTCGTCTTTGATAGGTACAAAAACTGCTTGAACGCCGCGTAGACCTCGTCTATATCGAAGTAGCAATCGGGGTGGTCGCACTCCGCGTTCAGCGCGACTCCGACCGTCGGCTCGAGATCGAGAAAGCTCCTTTTATATTCGCACGCCTCCACGACGAGCGCGCCGTCAAAGATCTTTTTGGGGAACAGCAAGTTTTCAAGCGTGAGCGAGGCGTTTTTCATATCCGCGCGGCTCAAGTAATTTGAAAATTCCACGCTCTCCCCGCCGATAAACGCTACGACGCGCCTCTCTTTCAATATGTGCGCGAGCATGGCGGTGGTCGTGGTCTTGCCGTGCGTGCCGCTTATCGCATAGACCTTTTCAAACAGCTTTGAGACTTTATGCAAAAACTCGTGCCGCTCAAAGCAGGGGACGCCCCTTTTCAAAAGGTACTTTAGCTCTGCGTCATCCCTCTTCACGGCGGAGGAATACACCGCAATATCCACGCCTTCAAGGCGGGATATGTCGCTTCCCTGCCATATATCGGCGCCCCGCGCCTCAAGCGATCTTGCGAGCTCAAACGGACGCGCGTCGCTCCCCGAAACTTCAAATCCCGCGTCCAGCGAGAACTTTGCGAGCGCGTTTACGCCCACCCCCTGCACGCCTATGAAATGTATCCGCCCTTTCATACACCCAATATATGTTTTTGATTAGGGCAAGTTTCATGCGACATTATTCAATCTTATAAATTAACTTACGAAAAAATTACTTAAAAAATCATTAAAAAACCTATTGTAAAGTGAAAAATTGTATGATATTATCTAATTAAGGGATATTTTGGAGGTGTTAAAATGCTTAACATCACAGACATTAAGATCCGAAAGGTCTCTGCTGAAGGAAAGCTTAAGGCAGTAGCTTCAGTTATCATTGACGGCTGCTTCGCGGTTCATGACATCAAGATTATAGAGGGCGCCGAAGGTGATTTCATAGCGATGCCATCGAGGAAGACTCCCAGCGGGGAATTTAAGGATATTGTGCATCCAATCAATTCCGAAACCCGTGACGCGCTTCGTACTGTTATCATGGAAGCTTACGAGAAGAGCTTGCTCGAAGCCTGATAGATAATAAACTCCTTTGTAACATCGGTAAATCGGTGAGATTGAAGCCAATCGGCCTCTGTTTGTTTATTGTCGTTTTTTTGAGGATGCAAAGGCCGAGTTTTTCTTTTAGCAAAAATTCGACTTCATTCCGCCGCCGTTTCCTTTATCGTTCGGAGTAATAACGTACGCCGCCTGAGCTACAAATGCAAAACTCCTTTGAAAATTCGAGGGACGCGAGTGAGTTTCACGCCCCTTCGTGTACGTTATGTGCCTTTTTATACACAGTTATAAGCTCATATACAAGATAAATTCGCATCCGCCGCTCAAGCGCATATTTACATTTTTCTGCTTGTAATGTCTTTTGATATGCGCATAATTTGCTAAAAAATAGTTGGAGATATGTCGATACGCATATATGCTTTAATGCGCTTTTCACGCCACATAAATATGTTAATATGCGCTTTTTTTATGCGAACATGCGCGCTTGAAAGCGTGAAAATATGCGCATGCATAAATATGTATGCGCGCGACAATTTACATGCGCGAATATGTCAAATTGCCTTTGCAAACATATGCGGCACAAAAAACGCACGGGTCGCCCCGTACGTTCCGTTTTGAAAATTCAGTTCACTTCTCTTCCGCTTCTCTTTTTGCGAGCACGGGGAGAGTGGCGATCGATATGCCGAATTTGCCCTTGTCGTTTTTGCCCACTTTTATCGTCTTGCCCTTGACGGTGAGGATGCCGCTCACAAGCGGGACCGTGATGAAAACGATGGAGAGGACGAGCATGAAACTCAGCACGACGTAAAGCAGCGCCCCGTCCGAGAACCAATCCTTGAAGCCGAGCAAGATCCTGTCAAGCGCCATGACTTTGCCTACGGGCCCCATTTTGCCGTTGACTTGCAATGGGAATATTGCAAAAAACACATACACAAGCGGCACGGTGAGAATTGTCGAGAACGCGGTGATGAAAATGGTGAGCCCGTTCCTCAGCTTGTCGTTTTCCACCTGCGCCGCGAGGTTCGAAAACAGCATTATGCCCGACGCCATCGTCAAGATGACGACAATGTACTTTGCGAGCACGTTTGAGATGTCATAGAAGGCGGGAAATATCCTCGCCGCTTCCATAGCGTTGATCAAGAACAAGAATCCGAGAACTATCAGCGCGATGGAGAGCGCAAACAGAACCGAGCGCAGTTTGTGTTCCTTTGTAAACATAATTTTACCCCCTGTTGTTCAAAATAAATGCCGCAAGATCAAGAGTTTTTGCAACATGGTTTCACTTTTGTTGATCCCCGCCGTACGTCTCGAGCAGTTTTTTGACGTCCACCTTGCCTATCTGCGTGCGCGGGAACGCTGGAACCGCAACGACCTCGCGAGGCGTGTTCCAATGCGAGAGGTGCCGCTTGATATACTCTATTATCTCATCTTTTTGCGCTTCGGTCAAGTCCCCCTCCACAAGCAGGCGTATGAAGGGCTTGCCGTCAATGTGAAACTCGACCGCCACGCATTCGTGCACGAAGTCGAGCTCCTGCGCCTTCGATTCGATATCAGATGGAAACACGTTCATGCCCGAGATCTTGATGAGGCGTTTTTTTCTTCCGAGAAAGAATATCCTGCCATCCTCGTCCATGCTCACAAGGTCTCCCGTTTTGACCCACTGCTCGCCGTCCATATCCAACATGACGTCCTTTGTCGCCTGCTCGTCGCCGAAGTAGCCGCTCATGAGCTGTTCGCCCGCAATGACGAGCTCACCTCGCTCGCCTACGCCAAGCACATTGCCGTCGTCGTCTATGACCTTTGCCTTCATGCCCTCGAGCATCTGCCCTATCGAGCCTTCCGTGAACTTGTCGCGCGTCAAGGCACACACCGTGACCGTCTCCGTCAAGCCGTAGCCCGGCAATATCTTCGCCTTGCCGCCGCTTGAGGCAATTCTGTTTTCAAACTCGTGCACGAGGGCGTCGCTCACGCTGTCCCCGCCGACGTAGACTTCCTCTATGCTGCTGATTTTGTCGCCGTAAAAACTGTCGAGCGCGAGCAATTTCGAGATCATTCTCGGCACGGCGAGGATGTTGGTTATGCGGCGTTTGGAAATTTCCTTCGCCACCTTTTTTGCGTCAAAGCGCGCCATGAGCACGCTGGTCATATTCAAACAAAGCGACGCGTGCACGCCTATGCACAGCCCAAAGCCGTGAAACATGGGCATGACCGTCAGCATCCTGTTTTTTTCATCAAACCTGTCGCCGAGAGTGCTGATGAGGTTGTTCACCATCGCGTTGACCGCGCGCGAGGAGAGGACGATCGTCTTCGGGCTGCCCGCCGTGCCTCCAGATTGCAGATAGAACATCGCCTCTTCGCCGTCCCCTGTGAAGGGAGTGAAGCCTTTTCCTCTCTTTAGCCCCACAAAGCCGTAAAAAAGATAGGGGCACATCACGACTTTTGCGCCGTGACAGCTTCCCTTGAACTTTTTTAGGTTCACGTCGGACAAAAAGACTATTTTGGGTCTGAGCTTTTTCACCGCCCCGTCAAACTCATCCGTTGACCAAAGCGGATGTATCATGCTCGCGACCGCGCCTATCCTCGATATGGCGTAAACTAAGACCACGCATTGCAAAATATTTGGCAAGGCGAGCATGACGTTGTCGCCTTTTTTCACTCCCATTGCCTCAAGCGACGCCGCCACGCGGTCTATCTCTTTCAGCAACTTGTCAAAGCGCATGCTCTTTCGTCCCCTTATCACGGCGACGGAGTTGTGCTTTTCATGAAAGTGCAACATAAAATCATATAGGGATGTGTGAATGTTACTCATAAAAAAATTATACTATCATAATATCCTCAAGTCAAAGTATTTTTTTGCATAGTTAAACGGGCGGGGATTTTTGCGTTTTCGATTTTTTTTCGACGATTGAATAAAAAATTTTTTTGCCGTCAATAATCTTAGCAAATTGGAGGTATCAAAATGAGTAAATTTTCTGTTGCTGTAAAACGCTTCGGCGGCTTTTTGAAGCGCAACGCATTCTATCTGCTTGTCATTTTCTTAATAGCGTCGGTGGCTACGGTGATCGCGCTTGCGGTGACGTACAATCAAAATTCCGACGACGTCGTGGGCAACGTGCAGGACGTCCCCGTCGTCAAACCGGACGATACCGACGACGATCCGCCCTCTCCGCCCGTGCAGGACGATCCCGTCGACCCAACTCCCAAGCAAACTTTCATCTGCCCCTGCAACGGCGACGTCATCGAGGACTTCTCCTCCCTGCTCGTCTGGAGCGAGTCTATGAAGGACTTCCGCTCGCACAAGGGCGTGGACTTCGCGTCTGAGGATCTCAAGGTGTTCGCCGCATGCGAGGGCACGGTCAAATCGACGGGCTACAACCGTTTGGACGGCTACTATATCGTGCTTGAGCACGCAAACGGCTACGAGACGAAATATATGTCGCTAAGCGAGCCCGCCCTCAAGGTCGGCGACAAGGTCTCGCAAGGGGACAACATCGGCACGATGGCGACCACTCAAGGCTCGGAATCCGTCAAAAATGCGCACCTGCATTTTGAAATGTACAAGGACGGCGCGCCAATCGACCCCATCGCGATGCTCGTTCTCGACGAAAAATGAGTCCCACACGCTTCAAAGCCATTCGCTTTGGACAAATATAATCTCCCCCTTAGTCAAACGGGACGGCAAGCGCCGTCCCGTTTGATATATCTTTGATTTTCTTTCATCTTTATCGCCGATAGTTTTATTTATCACAATCGTCTCTGTTTCGTCGCTCCTTTATCGCCGATAGTTCTCATTGTGCCGAATGTTACTATCCTCGCCTATCGTCGCTCGCATCGATTTGAAATGGTGTTCGCTTATGCCAAACAACAATTTCCGTCTCATTTGATAGGGCGAACCAAAGCTCATTTTCGTCTCATTTGAGAGGGACTGTCGCCTGCGCGTCGAGGGTCAAGGGACTTGGCGGGACGTTGCAATACGCCATATAATACGCCGCCGCCCCTATCATCGCCGCGTTGTCCGTGCAATAGCAGAGCTTTGGATAGTGCACCTCGACGCCCTGTTCTTTCAATTTGTCCACTTCGCGTCTCAGCAATGCGTTTGCGCTCACGCCGCCCGCGATGGCGAGTTTTTTGTCCCCCGTGATAGCGAGCGCGCGCTTTGTCATGTCCACGAGTTGCTCCACCGCCGCCTTTTGAAAACTTGCGGCTATATCCTCCTTTTTGTACGGAGAAGAGGCGGACTCCAGCTTGTGCACGAGGTTGATGACGTGCGTCTTAAGCCCGCTGTAGCTGAAATAAAGCTCGTCCTTTATGTGGACTTCGGGCATTTCGTATATACAATTGCCGCTCTTTGCGAGTTTTTCTATCTCGGGACCGCCGGGATAGGGCAAGGAGAGGATGCGCGCGACCTTGTCGAACGCCTCGCCCGCCGCGTCGTCGCGACTGCTCGCGATATATTCCGTCTTGTCGTAGTCCGCGATCCTCAAAAGCGCGGTGTGTCCGCCGCTCGCAAGCAAGGTGAGATAGGGGGGAGTGAGGTCGCTGCCGATATAATTTGCCGCGATGTGCCCTTTGATGTGCGAAACGCCGTAAAGGGGCTTTTTCCATGCGTACGCGAGCGCCTTTGCAAAGTTGACCCCCACGAGCAACGCGCCAAGCAGCCCCGCGCCGTAAGTGACCGCGAGGGCGTCTATGTCGTCCTTTCCCATTCCCGCCTTATAAAGCGCCTCTTTCACGACGTTTTCTATCGCGAGAGAGTGGTTTCGGCTTGCAATTTCCGGGACTACGCCGCCAAAGCGACGATGAATGTCGATCTGCGACGCGACGACGTTTGAGAGCACTTCTCTGCCGTCCCTCACGATCGCGCAAGCAGTCTCGTCACAGCTCGACTCGATTGAAAGTATAACGAAGTTTTTTTTCATAAAAGGTCAATTCTGAATGGAGCTGAGTTTGAGATATTCGTTGATAAAGCCCTCGATGTCGCCGTCCATGACCGCCTGCACGTTGCCCGTCTCGTAGTTTGTGCGATGATCCTTGACCATCGTGTACGGGCAAAAGACGTAGCTTCTTATCTGGCTGCCCCACTCTATCTTTTTGAGCTGTCCGCTTATCGCCGCCGCCTCTTCCTCGCGCTCGCGCTCCCGCTTTTCGATGAGTTTTGAGCGGAGCATCTGCATTGCGACCTCGCGGTTTTGCATCTGACTGCGCTCGTTTTGACACGCGACGATGATGCCCGTAGGAATGTGCGTTATGCGTATCGCGCTCTCCGTCTTGTTGACGTGCTGTCCGCCCGCGCCGCTCGAGCGATATGTGTCCACTTTTAGGTCTTCGGGGCGTATTTCGATCTCGGTCGTGTCGATGATCTCGGGCATGACTTCGAGGGACGCAAACGACGTGTGCCGCCTCGCGTTGGCGTCAAAAGGAGAGATGCGCACGAGCCTGTGCACGCCCTTTTCCGCCTTGAGATAGCCGTAGGCGTTGTCGCCCTCCACCCTGAAGGTCACGCTCTTTATGCCCGCCTCGTCGCCCGCGAGACAGTCGAGCTCGGTGAGCTCCCAACCCTGCCTTTCGACAAAGCGGGAATACATTCTATATAGCATTGAGCACCAGTCCTGCGCCTCCGTGCCGCCCGCGCCCGCGTGCAAGGTCAAGATGGCGTTGAGCGCGTCGTATTTGCCCGAAAGCAGCGTCGCAAGCGTGAGCCCCTCGACGTGAGTTGCGAGTTCTTTCACCTCGCTCACGAGGTTTTCGTCCTCCGCCTCGCTGTTTTCAAGCTCCGTGATGTCGACGAGCTCCAGATCGTCCTCTATCCTCTTGAGCATTGTCTCGAACTTTTCGAGCTTACTCTTGATCTGGCTCATCTCCTTTGACACCTGACGAGCCGTGTCGGGATCTTCCCAAAAGCCGTCGGCATTCTGAAGCGTCTCGAGCTCTTCGCATCTCGCCCTGAGCTTTGAAGGATTGAGGCTCTCAAAAGCGCGCGTCATTTCGCTTTGCATGCCCTTAAGTTGATTTCTTATCTCGTTATAGTCTATCATAGTTATCTCTGAATGGCATGTTTATCATGCCGTTTTTGACGTATAAAGTCTCATTTGTTCTTGCCGCAGCAGTTTTTGTACTTGAGCCCCGAACCGCACGGGCAGGGGTCGTTTCTGCCTATGTTCTTTGACGCCGCCGCAACGGACTTTTTTGCGGAGGCGATCTTTTCGGAGACTTTCGCGTTGCCCTCCTTCGGCGCGATGCTGAGCTTCATGAGTATCGCCGCCGTGTCGAGATGAATGTGCTTGACCATGTCCTCAAACATATCCCAACCCTCCTGACGATAGGCGATGACGGGGTCGCGCTGTCCGTAGCCTCTCAAGCCAATGCCTCGTCTTAAGGCGTCCATAGCGTCGATATGATCCATCCACTTCGAGTCGACCGTGCGAAGCAAGATCAACCTCTCTATGTCTCTTATGTCGCCGCCGAGCTCGCGCAACAGGTCTTCCTTTTTCTTGTAATCGTCGAGCGCGACCTTCATGACGGCGTCCTTGAGCTTTTTCACGTCGTAGCAGGAGCAAAGCTCCTCGTTCATGAGGTTCGTGCCTTCGGGGAGCAGTCTCTTTTCAAGCGCCGCGTTGAACGCCGCGTAGTCCCAAGTGGTGTAGTCCGTCTTATAATTTTCGGTGTACGCGTCCAAAATCTCGTCCGCAAGCTCTCCCACCATGTCGATTATCTGATCGTGCACGTCCAGCCCGTCGAGCACTTTGCCTCTCTCCTTGTAGATGAGCTCTCTTTGCGCGTTCATGACGTCGTCGTAGCTCAGGACCTGCTTTCTTATGGAGTAGTTTCTGCCCTCGACCTGCTTTTGCGCTCTCTCTATGCTCTTTGTGATTATGGCGTTTGAGATGGGCATGTCGTCGTCGAACTTCATGGCTTCGGCAATGGACTTCATCTTGTCGCCGCCGAAGATGCGCGCGACGTCGTCCTCCATAGAGATGTAAAACACCGAGCTTCCGGGATCTCCCTGACGGCCGGAACGACCGCGCAGCTGGTTGTCGATACGCCTGCTCTCATGCCTCTCCGTGCCGATTATCCTCAAGCCGCCCAACGCCACGACCTGCTCCTTTTCGGCGTCGCAACGCTTTTTGAACTCGTCGTAGTGGTGCTTGAAGACCTCTTTTGCCTCTATGACCTCTTGCCTGTCGATATGATACGGCGAAACCGCAAGCTCTATTATGTCAAGCGGATAGCCGTCCTTTTCCATGCGCTGTCTCGCCTGATATTCGGGGTTGCCGCCGAGCATGATATCCGTTCCGCGTCCCGCCATATTGGTCGCGATCGTCACGGCGTTCAGCTTGCCCGCCTGAGCGATGATCTCCGCCTCCTGCTTGTGATATTTCGCGTTGAGGACGTTGTGCGGAATGTGTTTGGATTTCAAAATTTCGCTGAGCTGTTCGGACTTTTCCACACTCACCGTGCCCACGAGGATGGGCTGTCCGCTCTTGTGATGCTCGATGATGTCCGCGACGATCGCGTTCAACTTGCCGGGCACTTTGGTGTAGATCTTGTCCTGCTCGTCCACTCTTCTTGAGGGCTTGTTGGGCGGAATGGTCACGACGTCGAGAGCGTATATTCCCTTGAACTCCTCCTCTTCCGTCTTTGCCGTGCCCGTCATGCCCGAAAGCTTGGCGTACATTCTGAAGAAATTCTGGAACGTGATGGTCGCAAGCGTCTTGTTTTCGCTGCGCACATGCACGCGCTCCTTCGCCTCTATCGCCTGATGCAAGCCTTCGCTGTAGCGTCTGCCTATCATTATGCGCCCCGTGAACTCGTCCACGATGAGGACCTCGCCGTCGCTGACGATATAGTCCTTGTCCTTTTTCATCATATAGTGCGCCTTCAGAGCCTGTTGGATGTGGTTGTTCAGCTCCGTGTTTTTGACCACGTCGCCGAGCCCCTCCACGCCGATCTCCGTGTTGCTGTTGTCGCCGCCCGTGAGGTTTGAGATGTTGAAGAACCTCTCCGCCTTTGCCACGCCGTCGTCGGTGAGCATGATGGACTTTTCCTTTTCGTCTATGACGAAGTCGACGTCGGGTCTGCACTGCCTCGCGAAGTTGTCGGCGGACTTATATAGCTCGCTGGACTTGCCTCCCCTTCCCGAAATGATGAGCGGGGTGCGCGCCTCGTCGATGAGGATGGAGTCCACCTCGTCGATGATCGCGAAGTTGAGCTTGCGCTGCATCTTGTCGGACTTTCTCACGACCATGTTGTCGCGAAGGAAATCGAAGCCGAGCTCGTTGTTGGTGCAATATGTTATGTCGCATTGATACGCGTTGCGCTTTTCTTCGGGGGTCTGACCGGGAACGACGACGCCCACCGTCAAGCCCAAAAACTTGTACACGTTGCCCATCCAGTTCGCGTCGCGGGTGGCGAGATAGTCGTTGACTGTCACGACGTGCACGCCGTCGCCCGTGAGCGCGTTGAGATATGCGGGGAGTGTTGCGACGAGCGTCTTGCCTTCGCCCGTGCCCATCTCGGCGATCCTGCCCTGATGAAGCGCGACGCCGCCGATGATCTGAACGGGATAGTGCCTTAGCCCCAACACGCGGGTGCTCGCCTCTCTCACCGTCGCGAACGCTTCGGGAAGCAGATCGTCGAGGGTCTCGCCGCCCTTGAGCCTCTCTTTGAATTTCGCGGTCTGACCCCTCAGCTCTTCGTCGCTCATAGCCGAGTACACGCTTGCAAGCTCCTCGACCTTGCCCGCGATCCTCTTTAACTTTTTGAGCTTTCTGTCGTTTTCATTAAAAATTGACATAGCTATATCCTTATATTTTGTTTTTCAAAGTAAACTATATTATACAACATATCACGCTTCAATGCAAGATATATGCGGTTTTCGTTTTTTGCCCCTTCCCATTCGCGCTTTTTTGACAAAAAACTCAATGCAGGTGACGATTACTCCACTTCGACGGGGATCTTGGGCTTGGTTATCGCGGCGGTCAGGACGTAGACCTTTTTCGCTCCCGCCTTGAGGAGAGTCTTTGCGCACTCGTTCGAAGTCGCGCCCGTCGTGAAGATGTCGTCGACAAGCAAGATGTTTCTGCCCTTGACCTGCTCGAAGCCGCACACGAACGCGCCCTCGAGGTTCTTTGCCCTGTCCGCTCTTCCCAATTCCTTTTGCTGAGAGGTGTCCTTTATCTTCCTCAGAGCAGGAAGAAGCGGCATATTCAGCCTGTTTGTGACGTCGACGGCGATGAGTTCCGACTGGTTGAACCCGCGCTTTTTCTCTTCGGACTCCGTCATGGGCACATAGACCGCAAAGTCTGCGGGGATATTCTCCCTGATGTACACATCCGCCATCATCGCGCCGAGAGTTTTGGCGATATACTTGCGCTTTGCAAACTTCAGCTGATGGATGAGCTCCCTCGTCTTGCCGTCATAGAGGAGCGGGGAACGGTTGAGCATATAGTACGCCTCGAGGTTCTGACACCTCAGACAATATTGCTCCTCAGCGTCGAGAGGCACTCCGCACACCGCGCAAAAGTGCCCGTCTATGAACGGAAGCTCCTCAAGGCACTTCTCGCAAAGTCCGTATCTCGAGTCCTCGTGCAAGTCTTCCGAACAGAGGTTGCAGGTGATGTTTTCGGGAAAGAGAGCGCGCTTGAGGCTCGCGCCGATCCCGATGAAAAAGTCCTTAGGCTTTTTCATACCCTGTCCTCCTCCTCTAAAAGATTGATGAGCAGCGAATATCTCTTTGACGTCTCGTTGTTTTTGACCATTCTGAACACGGTCTTTCTCGAACCCACGATGACCACGAGCTTTTTCGCCCTCGTGACCGCAGTATAGAGCAGGTTTCTTGTTTGCAACATATAGTTTGAGTCGAGCGCGATGACCACCGCGTCAAACTCGCACCCCTGCGATTTGTGTATAGTCACGGCGTACGCGAGCGCGAGCTGGTCTATGTCGCTATATTGATAAATCGACACTTTATCGTCATCAAAACGTACGGTAAACTGCATGATCTGCGGATTGATGCTCTCGATCGTCCCGATATCGCCGTTGAAAACGCCGCTGCCTCTCTCCACCCGTCTGCCGTCGGACTGCGTCCACTCCAACTGATAGTTGTTTTGCGTTTGCATGACCTTGTCGCCTTCCCTGAAGAGGGTGTCGCCCTTTTTCAGCTCCTTTTTGTAGGGGGCTCTGGGGTTGATGACGTCCTGAAGTTCGCGATTCAGATTGACCGTCCCCGCGAGGCTTCTCTTCATCGGACACAGCACCTGAATGTCGCGCGCGTCCATATTGAGATATTTCGTTAGGCGGTTGATGACGAGCTGTATAGTGCAATTGCAAATGTCTTGCGAGGTCTCCTTCTCCTCAAAGAAGAAGTCTATGGATCTGTTGTCGAGATCGGGCATTTCGCCGTCGTTTATCTTGTGCGCGTTGAGCACGATCTTGGACTTGTCGGACTGCCTGTAAATTTGAGTGAGATAGCTCACTCCGAACTTGCCGCACTTGATGAGGTCGTTGAGCACGTTGCCCGCTCCGACGGACGCAAGCTGGTCCTTGTCGCCGACCAAGATAAGTCTCGTGCCCCTGTCGAGGGCGTTGAGAAGCGCGTTGAAAACGTACTCGTCCACCATGCTGACCTCGTCCACGATGACGACGTCGAGGGGGAGCTTGACGTATTCGTTATACGCAAACCTGCCCTCCCCGTTCTTCCAGTCGAGATCGAGAAGGCGGTGAATGGTCTTTGCCTCCTCGCCCGTAGCCTGAGAGAGCCGCTTTGCCGCCCTGCCCGTCGGAGCGCAAAGGGCGACGCGCTGTCCCAAGTCCTTGAAGAGGCGCACGATGCACTTGACGATGGTCGTCTTGCCCGTGCCCGGTCCTCCCGTGATGACGTGCACGCCGTTTTCCACCGAGCTTTTGACAGCCTGTTTTTGATTTTCGTGAAGCGAAAAGCCCGCTTCCTTTTCAAATCTTCCCACCTCGTAGTCGACGTCCACCCTGAACGTGAGCGCCTCGTCGCGAAGTCGTAAGAGCTTGAGAGCTATGTTGCGCTCGATGTTGAAGTTTCGCTTCAGAAGTATGGCTGAAAAATCCTCGAGGTCGTATCTTTTGAGCTCGCCCAAGAAGATCATGTCCTGCATGGCTTCGGATATGCGCTCTTCGGCTTCCTCGTCGAGGTTCAAAAGCGACGCCGCGCTGTCGATGAGCTCGTGCTCGGGAAGATAATTGTGCCCGTTCTTTTGCGAGGCTTCCTTCAAAACATAGGTTATCGCGGCGCATATCCTGAACTGACTGTTCTTTTCAATGCCCAACTCGCCAGCGATCCTGTCCGCCGTCTGAAAGCCTATGCCGTCGATGTCGTCCACGAGCATATACGGGTTTTTGCGGACGTTGTCCACCGTCTTGACGTCGTAAATTTTGTAGATCCTGAGCGCCATATTTATGGTTATGCCAAGCTCCTGCAAAAACATTATCGCGTCCTGCATTTTGACGATCTTGACGTAGCTCAGCCCGAATTCCGTCGCCTTTTTCAAGGAAATGCCCCTAACTTTTGCAAGCTCGAATGGATATTGCATCATGTCAAGACTGTCCACCCCGAATTTGGCGACGATCGCCTCCGCCGTCGCAGGACCCAGCCCCGCGATCAAACCGCTGGACAAAAATCGCTTTATCCCCTCCAGCCGCGAGGGAGCGCTGACGTACACTTTTTCCGCGCAGAACTGCTTGCCGTAGAGGGTCTTGGTTTGAAACTTGCCCTCCACTCTCACTATCTGCCCTTCGCTGACAGGCGGAAACAACCCCACGACGGGAATTACGGAGTCCTCGCACTTGAGATCGAGCACCGTATATCCCGTGTCGGAGCTTTGGAAGATCACGCTCTTGATTTCGCCCTTCAGTTCCATGTTCACCTGCCAAAAACGGAGTTTTATAATAGAAAACGGCAGGGTAAACCTACCGTTTTTGCATTTTACTCAAAATTGATACTCTTTTACAGCCTGCAAGATCTCGTCCGTCTTGTCCGTCCTTTCCCAGCTGAAGCCTTTCCTTCCGAAGTGTCCGTAGTTGGAAGTCGCGCGGTAGACGGGCTTGTCGAGCCCGAGATGTCTGATGATCGCAAGCGGCCGCATGTCAAACACCTTTGTCACGACCTTTGTGAGGTCGTCGTCCGAAAT
>CANQAA010000008.1 GCA_947589395.1 uncultured Clostridia bacterium | reverse complement strand
AGCACGCTTGAAAGAATTTGACAAAACAAAACGTTTATAACAACAAAAACGGCTGATAAACAGCCGTTTTTGTTGTGTGACGGTCATTGCCACATTTCGATTCTTTTCATCTTCGAAAAGTAATTTATCTCGCCGATGGCAAACGTCAAAGCGGAGACGACAAACATCGTCACGCCCACGCCGTAGCCGACTCTTCCGTCAACGAGGAAGAAAAAGGCGAGACCGATGGACAGCGCTAAAAACGCCATGAGCACGAAGATGACCATGATATTCATGTTGCTTAGCTGCGCCAGCTTTTTCACAACGTTACGGTCTTCCATTTGAGCACCTCCTTTTTTTCGTAGTATGCGATATGATGCGGCAAATATACGCGGGCGAGCGGTTTTATCGTCAATCCGCTTGACAGGGCGAAATGTTTTAATTATAATAATCAAGCGTATTGTTAAAATTTATGATAAATAAATGAATAATATAAAGTCTTAGACGGAGGAACAACATGAAACAGACTTATCAACCCAAAAAGAGACAAAGAAGCAAAGTGCACGGCTTTCGCGAGAGAATGAGCACGAAGTCCGGCAGAAACGTCTTGAAGCGTCGTCGCAACAGGGGCAGAAAGAAACTGTCCGCGTAATATGCAGCGCAAATTCCGTCTCAAAAAGCGGGCGGCGTTCGCGTACGTCTACAAAAAAGGGGAAAAGAGCGCCGTGCAGGACATGATCTTGCTTGCGGCGCGCTCCCGCGAGGGGCTCAAGATAGGGCTTTCCGTGTCAAAAAAGGTGGGCAACGCGGTCACTCGCAACAGGGTCAAGCGTCTCTTAAGGGAGGGGCTCGTCCCGCTGACGGACAGGCTTGACAGAGGTTATATGTACGTCATAGTCGCAAAGCCCTCGCTCGCGAAGAAGAACTATTTCGAGGTGCGCGACGAGCTTGGCAGGCTGTTTTCAAAGGCAGGGAAGTTGAATGGTGAAGGCGATTTGTCTTGAGCTTTTGCTCATATACAAGCGGTTTTTGTCTCCCATATTCGGGCGGCATTGCGCCTACACCCCCACTTGCTCGATGTACGGCTATGACGCGATCTCGAAATACGGCGTCTTTGCGGGCATTTTTCTCACGGCGGGCAGACTCTTAAGATGCACGCCGTTTGCAAAGGGCGGTTTTGACCCTGTCAAAGAAAATTATAGGGGAAAGGTCAAATGGTTAATCTGAGCTTTGAAAGAAAGCGAAAACTTCAGATATATCTGCTTGCGGCGCTCATGATTTTGTGCTGCTTGATGCTGGTCGCGTGCAACAAGGACTATTCGACGAACGTCGAGGGTCCCACCGTGCAAGAGCCGAGCCACTTCATGGCGAAGTTCATGATCAAAATCAACGACAGTCTTGGCGGCGGCACGCAGAGTTTCGGCTGGACGGTCATCATCTTCACGATCATTTTGCGTCTCATCCTCTCGCCGCTCGACATATGGCAAAAGGTCATCGGGCGCAAGAACAGCAAGGCGATGGAGCGCATGAAGCCGGAACTCGAGACCCTTCAGGCGAGATACGCGGACGATCCTCAGCGCCTTCAGCAGGAACAGGCGGCGCTTTACAAGAGGGAAAAATATTCCATGATGGGCATGTGCTTGCCCACGATCGTCTCGTTCGTCGTGTTCTTCGTGGTTTTCGCTGGCTTCAGAGAGATGGTCGGCTATCAGTTCGGGCAGGACTACAAAAATTGCTATAACGCGTACGAGACCGCGTTTTCCGCGCAAGTCGAGGAGAAGTACGGCGACGTCAACGGCGACGGAAAGTTTGACATAAACGACGTTCCCCGCGACACGGCGGAGGGCGCAAACTTCGTGTTCGACGCAAACGTTGTGGCTCAGCAAGCCGTCTATGACGACTATTATTCGGAAGAGCGCACGAAGGTCAGAAGTTGGCTGTGGATCAAAAACATCTTCGTCGGCGACAACTGGTCGGAGGCAGTTCCGGGATTTACGACGGTCACGGGGCAAAAGGGATTTGCGACCTCCCGCCTCAAGGGCATTGACGCGGAGGAATACAACCGCGTCATGGGAGCGGTGCTCGGAACGGGCGGCTGGAACAAAAAGAGCGGCAAGTGGAACGGGCTTCTCATCCTTCCCGTGCTGTCCATAGTTTTGAGCTTTTTGTCCACAAAGCTGCTCTCGTCGGCGCAAGGTCAGCCCCCGAAACCCGCAAACAAACAAGGCGAAAAGGAGATGGCGGCGCAAAGCTCGATGAAGGCTATGCAATGGATCATGCCCATCATGATGGGCGTCTTCGGATTGCTGTACTCGGGCGCGTTCGCGCTTTATATGTTCACAAGTTCGCTTGTCGCGATACTCTTCCAGCTTGCGTTCAACCTCATCGGACGCATCATCGACAAGAGAAAGGGCGCGACGGTAAAGAAATAGGAGAAATATGGAAAAGGTTATCGAAATGCAAGCCGCTTCGGCGGAACTCGCAATAGAAAAAGCGCTTGCCGAGCTCAACGCCTCCCGCGAAGAGGTCGAGGTCGAAGTGCTTTCAAAGGGCGGGCTGTTTTCAAAGGCGAAAGTCAAAGTCACTTTGAGGCGCGGCGCAAAGGATATGCTCGCGGAGTTCATCAACGGCGCTCTCGAGCGCATGGGTTTGAAATCGAGAGCTACGGCGGAGGAGAGAGAGGGCACGATTTACGTCACGATCTCGGGCGAGGACACCCAAGCGGCGATCGGCTTCAGAGGAGAGGCGCTCGACGCCTTCCAATATCTTGCTCTGACATTCTTGAACGAGCACAAGTGCGAGTTCAAAAAGGTCGTCATCGACGCGGAGAATTATCGCGAAAAGCGCAAGGAGACCTTGACCGCGCTCGCGCACAGGCTCGCTCAAAAGGCGGTCAGACTCAGAAAAAAGGTCGCTCTCGAGCCGATGAATCCGTTTGAGAGGCGGGTCATTCACAGCGCGCTCAGCGAGGACGAGACGGTGACCACGATGAGCGAGGGCGAAGAACCCAACAGATACGTCGTGATCATTCCCGTCGGCGTGGAGCTCAAGGACGCGCGTCCCATCAAGTGCTACGAGCACGAAAAAAACGACAGGCGCGGCAGGGGAAAAAGAGACGATAGAGGCCATAGGGACAACAAGGATCGCAAACCTCGCGCAAAGAGGGAGCGCAAAGAAGAGGAGGAAGTCGAGGACGGCAACGTCTATCGCGGCTATATCCTCGACGACGACTTCAAAAAGCCCGCGCCACAGGGCGGACCTCCCAAATTCAAGAGCTTCGGAGGAAAGAAGGGCATCAAATGAGCACAATTGCGGCAATATCAACTCCGATCGGGGTGGGCGGCATAGGTATCGTGCGCGTCTCGGGCAACGGCGCGCTCGAAATAGCCGATGCCGTTTTTTCATATAAGGCGAAAAGGCTCGAGCCAATGCGCCTCACTTTCGGCAAGTTCGAGGGGGAGGACTTTTGCGATCTGGGCTACGCCGTCTATATCCCCAAAGAGAGAGCGTATACGGGCGAGGACACGGTGGAGTTTTATCTTCACGGCGGCGTCAGGATAATGCAGGGAGCGCTCGACGCGCTCTTAAGGCACGGCGCGAGACTCGCCGAAGGCGGGGAGTTCACCCGTCGCGCGTTTTTGGCGGGAAGGCTCTCGCTTGCGGACGCGGAGGGCGTCATCGACATGATCAACGCCGAAAGCGCCGCCGCTCTCAACGCCGCGTACAGGTTGATGAGCGGGGAGCTTGCAAAAAAGACGAACGCCATCCTCGACGAACTCGAGACCCTCATCGCGGGGCTGGAGGCGACTCTCGACTATCCCGAAGAGACGGAGGACGAGGTGCTCCCCTCGCTTGAGGACGGCATGCGGCGCGTGCTGAACGAGATAGGCGCGCTATTGGGCACCGAAAAGCAAGGCAGGTACGCAAAATACGGCATACGCGCGGCGATCGTGGGCAACGTCAACGCGGGCAAAAGCTCTCTCTTTAACGCCATGCTCAAGCGAGACAGGGCGATCGTCACGGCAATTCCCGGCACGACTCGGGACTCCATCGAGGCGGATATAGAGTGGAAGGGCGTCAAGATCACCCTCGTGGACACGGCGGGCATAAGGGAGAGCGACGACGAGGTCGAGGCGGAAGGCATACGCCGCACTCTCGAGGAAGCAAAGGGCGCGGACGTCATCTTGAACGTCATAGACAGGGGAAATGTGCGAGAGCTCGAACTTCCCGTAAATAAGCCGATCTTCAACGTTTATACAAAGAGCGACCTGTTCGGATATTGCGTAAACAAAATGGCGTACACCTTTGCCGCGAGCGCTTTTGACAAGACGGGGATCGATGAAATTTTGGACGCCATCGCCTCGCAATTTCAAAGCGGCGGAGGAGAGCTCATCACCAACGAACGGCACATATCGGCGCTTTATCAAGCAAAAGAAGCGCTTGAAAGCGCGATTTTGAACAAAGACCAAACGGTCGACTGCATTCTCATAGACCTTAGACGCGCCTACGACGCGCTTGGCGAGATCACGGGCAAGACGGCGACGGAGGACGTGATCGACGCCGTGTTTTCAAAATTTTGTGTGGGCAAATGACGGACTTTGACGTTATAGTGATCGGCGGAGGACACGCCGGCATAGAAGCGGCTCTCGGCGCGGCAAGACTCGGCAAGCGCACGCTTATGCTGTGCGGAGATATAGGGACCGTTGGCAACATGCCCTGCAATCCCTCGATCGGCGGCACGGCAAAGGGACATCTCGTCAGAGAAGTCGACGCGCTCGGCGGCGAGATGGGCATTGCGGCGGACAAAGCGCTCGTTCAAATCAAGACCCTCAACTTCACAAAAGGCCCCGCCGTCTATTCCCTGAGGGGGCAGGAGGACAAAAAGCTCTATCACGAGATCATGCTTTCGACCCTCCGCGCGGAGAAAAATCTCACTCTTTACGACAAATTTGCAACGAAAATAGAAGAAAGGCGCGGCGGGCTCGAGGTGTTTTGCGGCTCCGAGTCCTATTTTGCAAAAGCCGTCGTGCTTGCGACGGGAGTTTATCTCAACTCCTCGATAATCGTCGGCGACAAAGTCAAAAACGAGGGGCCGTCGGGGTTTTCTGCGGCGACGGAACTCACAAACAGTCTGCTTGAGCTCGGACTTCCCATGCGCCGATTCAAGACGGGGACTCCCGCGAGGCTATATCGCGACAGCATAGACTACGACAAGATGGAGAGGCAGGACGGCGACGGACTCGACCGCTTTTCCTTCATGTCCGAGCGCGCGACATTCGTTGAAGAGCCGTGCTATATGACCTACACGAACGCACTCACGCACAAAATAATCATGGAAAACATAGACCGAAGCCCCCTCTATAACGGCACGATCACGGGCGTCGGGCCTCGCTATTGCCCGTCGATAGAGACAAAGGTCATGCGCTTTCAAAACAAAGAGAGGCATCAGGTGTTCATAGAGCCTGAGGGCATAGGAAGCGAGGAGATGTACGTTCAGGGCATGTCCACGTCCATGCCCGAAGACGTGCAGGAAAGGATGTATCGCTCAATTCGCGGGCTCGAGAGATGCCGCTTCAAAAAGTACGGCTACGCGATAGAATACGACTGCATAGACCCGCTCGCGCTCAAGCCCTCCCTCGAAGTCAAAAAGGTGAAAGGGCTCTTCAGCGCGGGGCAGTTCAACGGCAGCAGCGGCTATGAAGAAGCGGCGGCGCAGGGCATAATCGCGGGCATAAACGCGGCAAGATACGTCGACTCTCTTGAGCCGTTGATCCTCTCAAGAGACGAGGCGTACATAGGCGTTCTCATAGACGACCTCGTCACAAAGGGCACGCAAGAGCCGTACAGGATGATGACCGCCCGCGCGGAGCATCGCATAATGCTCAGACAGGACAACGCGGACGTGCGCCTCACCCCGATAGGAAGAAAAATCGGACTGGTGAAGGACGACAGGTTTTTCCGCTTTGAAAAAAAGAGGGAAGAGATAGAGCTCGTCATGAGAAACGCAAAACTTTCGATGAAGGACGCAAGGCGTCTCACTCCCGAGCTTGACAGAGCGCCCACTCTCAAGGAACTTTGCGTGCGTCCGGAGATAAAAACAAAAGACATATATGCATTTTTGCCGTTAGAGGTCTCCGAAGAGGCGTTTTGTGCGGCGGCGATAGAGCTGAAATACGAGGGCTATCTCAAAAAGGAACAGGCGGCGGTCGCGGAGCAAAAGCGACTTGAGGGCAAGGCAATTCCCGCCGACTTCGACTATAGCGCCGTTCATGCGCTAAGACTTGAAGCGATAGAAAAACTCTCGACCGTTCGCCCCCTCAATTTGGGGCAGGCGTCGAGAATTTCGGGGGTCTCTCCCGCAGATATCGCGGTGCTGATAGTGGCGCTTAGAGCAAGAGAGAAAGGGTCAAATTAAAAACGGCTCGAGCGCCGCTTTGTAGGCGGCAAAGAGGTCGTCCAAAGATTTTTGCGCGTTGGCGGGGGAAGTGGAAGGCGCTTCGACCGCCATTTCTTTTAGCTCGGGAAAGAATTTTGTGAGATAATAGTATGACTTTTTGCCGTTGCAGACTATTCTTTTTATTTCGCTGCCCGAGATCAAGGCGGGAATATCCTGCGGTACGGCGTTTTTGATGTGCAGATCGCTCGAGCCCAAAATGTCGCACTCCTTCACGCTGTCAAAGAGCGCGACGCCGTGCGAGAGCAGAGTTTGTGCTTTCTCTACCTTATCCGCGCTCACGAGGTCGACCTCAAAGAGCATGGACGCCACCCGCCAAAACCTGTTTTTGGGATGCATATAATAAAAGTCGTTTTCGACGGACTTGACGGAAGGCACGCTCCCGAGTATGAGAACTCGGGAGCGCGCGTCGAAAATCGGTTCAAACGGATGTACGACGTGGCGAGGCTGCATTATCTTATTATAAACACCTTGCTCTCGTGCTTGTCAAAGGCGAGGGAGAGCTTGCCGTCCGTTTGGGTGTGCTCGTTTGTCCATTGATCGACAAGCGAGTAGCTCGCCTGCTTTTTCATTGAAACGTAGCTATCTTGCGACAAGCGGTTCAAATCGTAGCTCAATTTGCGCTTGCGCCCCGTCTTGTTGAAGAAGCATATTGCCGTCGAGCCGTCCTCGAGGGGCTTTGCGAGCACGTCCACGCCTCCCTTTTTCACGCGTTTTGCCTGTTTTGCAAGCCCGTCCTGATTGATCGCGATGAGATTTTTGTTTGTGACGATGCGCTTGACGTCGTCGGGCATCGATCTAAGATCGTTTCCCAAAATGAGAGGGGAGTTCATCATGCACCAAAGCGAGAAGTGCGACACGTTTTGATTATATGTGAGCTTGCCGTTGCCGACTTCGAGCATGTCCGGGTCGTTGTAGTGTCCCTTGCTCGCATAGGCGTGCAGTTTGACATTGTGCTCGTAGATCATCTTGATCCAGAACCACCACGCCCTGATGTCGGGGGTAGTGCGCCACAAATTGCCCGCTTTTGCGCCCCAATTGTAGGGTTTGCCCCAGCCCCATTCGCAAATGGAGAACACGATGGGTTTGACCTCAGTCCCGCGCTCCTTTGCGACGCGCTCGGTCGCGTGCTTCAGAGCGCGTCCCATGCGACGATATTGATACATCTCGCTGTCCGCTTTCGAGGTCACGGGGTTGAAGAGCTTGACGTTGTTTTTGCCCGCCTTGAACTGAACGATGGTTTGGAAGCGCGCGGTCACGTTGTACGGCTTTTGAGGCGGGAAGAGAATTTCATATTCCTCGCCGTCGTTGACTTTGGCGATGAGATATTTTTCATACTGTCCGTGTTTTTTGATGTTGACTGTCAAAACGTATCTGCCGTCTTCGGGGACTTCTATGTTGTTGAAGGTGATCGCGCCGAGATTTTTGTCCAATCCCGAAACGAACTGCCCGTTTGGCAGGTTTTTGTCCGTCATGAACTTCGCAAAGCCGCTGAGCACGGCGTTTTGCACGGAATATTCCGTCGCTTTGCCGTCAAAGCGGGAGACGGACACGCTGTATACGAGGGGAGCGTAGGAGGAGATGTACTCGTGATGGCAGAAGTCGTATTTGAAATATTCCACTCCCCACTTCGCGAGGGTGTACGCGTCAAACTCCTCCCTGCCCAAAGAGGCGGGAAGATCCTCGCAGGTGTGCGTGCCGTTGGAGGTGTACGCGCCAAGTTTCAGCCCCAATTTGTTGACCTCTTCAGCCAAGTGCGCGATGCCGCTCGGGAAGGTCTCGTAGTCCCCGACGAGCTCGCCGTTTTCGTCGCGCTCTGAGGACTGCCAATTGTCGTCGAGGTTGATGTATCTGTAGCCCGCGTCGATGAGCCCCTTGTCCTTCATCGCGCGCGCGGTCTCGAGGATGAGCTCCTCGTTTATGTGATTGTGAAAGGTGTTCCAACTCGACCAGCCCATAGGCGGAGTTTTCGCCATGCCGACGTAATAATCGTCGAGCGCAGGCTTCACGCTGGACGGCTTTTGGCGGCGAAAGAGGCTACGAAGGTAGCATATCGGACACATTTTGTTTTGTTTCATAATTTCCTCACAAAGTATCTTTATATTATAAATATTATAAAACATGCAAATATTCAAGTCAATCCCAATATTCAAGTCAAATCGATTGTCAATATCGCGCGATGTGATATAATATTATTTACAAGAGAAAAAATCGAGTGTTCCGCGTGGCGTAAAATGCAGGTCTTGCAAGCGATAAAAGCTAAAAGCGGGATCAGAAAAGAACAACCGCTCAAGCGCGAGGCTTTAGAGAAATATCAAACGGTCTCGGGCGAGAGCGCGGGGCGGAGAGAGAAAACGCAAAACGGCGAGATGGCGTGAGGTTTTAGAGAAGTCTCAAACGCTGCGAGAGCGTGAGCCGAAAGCGGAAGCGGCAAACGATCTCGCGCGGGCATGAAAAAAAAACAGCGACCCCCGCATGCCAAACGAAAATAGCAGAATGAGCGCTTTATATGCGCAAAACTGAGGTTTAACTATGAGTTTTGATGATAACGACGCAAATTTGAGCGACGCGCCGCAGGGCGTGAGAGGCGCAACTTTTCAAGAGGAAGCGGAAGCTCTCATAGAGCGGGGAACTTGTGAAACGGGCGCAAGCGGCGAAGCACCCGAACGAGTCGATATGGACGATATGAGCGCGGAAGATATCGCAGGACAAGTCGAGGACGAAGCGAACGAGGAAAGCGGCGAGAGACAGGTCGAGGAAAGCGTCGAAACGGGGGGCAAGGACGGCGCGAAAAACGCGCGCAAGAGCAAGTTTGTAAGGATCGTCAAGGCGATTTGCAAGCGCTATTTCATCGACGCGTTCACGGGCATGGCGCAGGGGCTGTTTTGCACTCTCATCATCGGCACTATCCTTGCGCAGATCGCAAGTTGGTTTCCGAGCGGCGGCTTCAAGGACGCGCTAAGTTTCATCGCGAACGTGGCAAAGTCTTTGATGGGCGCGGGCATAGGGATCGGCATAGCGCACAAGCTCGGGGCAAAGCCCCTCGTCATCTTTTCCGCCGCCGTGACGGGCATGGTCGGAGCGTTTGCGGGAAATTTGGTCTCAACTATGACGGGAGAGGGCGCGTCTGCGTTTTCGCTCGGAGCTCCCGGCAATCCGATAGGCTCGTACGTCGTCTCTCTCATCACGATAGAGCTCGCCTCTCTTTACGCGGGCAAGACAAAACTGGACATAGTCCTCGTGCCGCTTGGCATGATCGTCGTCTCGCTTGCGGGAATTTTTGTCGCGTGGCCGTTCATCAAGCTCATAGACCTGCTCGCTCAAGCGATAGTTTTGCTCATCGAGGCGGGCACGGCGGTGAAAGTGATAACGGGCATTGTCGTTGCGATCGTCATGGGCGTTTTGCTCACGATGCCCACGTCCTCAGCCGCAATATGGGTGGCGATCGCAGGCTCGCAAGTGGGACTTGGCAACCCGGACGTGTTTGCCATTGCGGGCGGAGCGGCGGTCGCGGGATGCGCCGCGCACATGATAGGTTTTGCGGTCGCGACGTTCAGGGAAAACGGAGTCGGCGGGCTGATATCTCAGGGCATTGGCACGTCAATGCTTCAGATCCCCAACATAATGAAAAAGCCTCTCATCATGCTGCCCGAAGTCGTCGCGAGCGCGTTCGCGGGTTTGGCGGCGGTGCTTTTGGGGCTGAGATGCAACGCATCCGGCGGAGGCATGGGCACGAGCGGGCTCGTTGGCATATTCGGCGCGGTGGAAGCGTCTCAGGCGGCGGGGCTGCCCGCTTGGCGCATAGCCGTCGCCATCATAATTTGCATGTTTTTGATCCCGGCGTTCGTCAGCCTTCTTGTCAGCGAGCTTCTCATCAAAGCCAAAAAGATCGAGGGCAAGGACTTCAAATTGGAAAATTAAAAAGACAAAGTAAACCAAGTAAACTAATTTTCGCGCGTGCGCGCGAAAAATTTTTTTAGTAAATTTCATAACTATATTAAGACGCTAAATATGCGATAACGCCTCTTATATGTCAAGTATTTTTCAAAAAAAATGATGAAAAAAATTTATTTAAAAGTTGTTGACAAATTTTGTCGATGTCTGTTAATATGTATGCCACACAAAAGAGGACCGACTTTTTTATCGGTCCCGGTAGCAAGCTAAGTTAACCACTCACTGTACAAAATTGAGTACAAAAAAATCAAACGCGATCAAAAAATTCGGCTCGTGCAAGGGGATTTTTTCGCCTTGCGGGCAAAAGGAGGAGAGCATGAAGATCACCATTCGACCGACGGCAGTCTCGGATTATGAGACGAGAATAGTCGCCGAGAAAACTTTTAGCATGGCAAGCGAGATGAAAGTCGTCACGCTTTTTGGCAGACCCACGAAGATCGTGATGGCGCTCGCCCCCTCCTTTTTGCAAGGCGAGGACGAGAACGAGCTCAAACTTCTTTTGGGACGCGCGTTTGACGTCGTGTACTCAAAGAGGCTGAACAGGGTGTTGCTCGAGTTGGATAGTTTCGGGCTTGCGAGCCCCTCTTACGCCGTCAACCTGATTTTGGAAACGCTGCTTGAGATAGGCGGCAACGCGCAGGTGGACGTCGTGACAAGAGGACTCAAAAGCCGCGAGCAGATGGGGGACGCGCTAAAGGACTTCCAAAGGGAAGTTTTCTCGCGCGAGAGGGTGTGCTACGACATGACCTCGCCCGTCTTAAGAGATGTCAACCTCGAGTTTGTAAGTCGAAAGAGCAACGACGAATCGCTCAGCGCATACTACGAAGATTTCAAGCGCTTTGTCGAAACCGAAAAGAAGGAAAAGTTCAGAGACGTTTTGAGGGCCTTTATGCAAGAAAAAGGCGTGAAAAAGCGTTCCGAGCTCACCTCAAGATCCGGAGTGACAAAGGAAACTCTTTGCAAGATCATGAACGATTCGCAAAATGAGGCTTATGAAAACTACACTCCGTCCAAAAACACGGTGCTTGCGCTCGGCGTGGGACTCAGACTCGACGAGGACGAGTTTGAGAAACTCATGAAAGGCGCGGGTTACTTTTTTGGGGACAGCGTACAGGAGCAGGTTGTGAAATTTCTTGTTTTTAAGAGGCATATCTACAACATTGACGAGGTCAACAGCCTGCTTGTGGCTCTTGGCGCGCCAATGCTCACGGGAGCGTGTCGCGACGACAGATATTTCACCGACGACGTAGTGTTCAGATATTGATTTGACCCTCATCAAAAAATCTTTCGAAAATTGCAAAGGTTGTCGCTCAAGCAACAACTCGGCTTTTTGTTTGCGCTAAAATGGTCATACAAGGGTCGATTTGCGGATATTTTCAAAAAAACCGCAAAAGATGAAGGCTTAAAAGAACAAAAGTAAATCAGAAACACAAAAGAGGAAATCTTGAAAAACAAAAGGTAAAAAGCACAAAAGAGCGGCGCGGGCGCGCCCCGCGCCGCAAAGAAGTCGTCCCGCTCGGGACAGAACGGAAAAAGGAGGATACGACATTGGATATTTTGAAAATCATGTGTTCAAAAAGCTATCTGCACTTTGTCTCGGCGTTTGACGCGGAGCTCGGCGAGGATGAAAGGAGCAGACTTTTTTCGGCGCTCGCAAAGATATATCTTTTGAGCGACGAAGACGCGCGCGCGCTTTATTCCACGCTCGAAAGCGCGCCGGTCAGGGAAATAGAAACTGAGGAGCAATATCTTCAGCATATGCGCCTCATTCAGTTGTCAAAGATGAACAAATGCGCGCTGAAGATCTCAAAAGAGGAGCTCGAGGCGCTCTCGCTCAAGGTCGAGGCGATGAGCGATATGCGCGAGGCGAATCTCATAGACGAGAGGCGCAAGCTCTTTCTTTCGAACATGACGGAAAGGTTGACGAGCGCCGCTCGAAGCGGGGGCGTGCTCGCGATGTTCATGACGGCGGTCATGCTAAAAGAAGGGATAATCGTCGATAAAAACGACGCGGAGGCCTCAAAGATCATATCAAAACTTGCAAATTGGACGGACGTGGACGGATTGTTGCTTGCGATACGTTATGACGGCAAAAGCGTGGATAGGCATCTCAACAGCCTGTTCACGGTGACGAAGGGACTTCCCGAAGAGCGCGTGTACAAGCTCTTCAAAGTCGCCTTCAACAAGCAGGGCGAGCAAGAAAACGACACCATTCGCATGCTCGTCAAGGCAACGCAAAAGAGCGTTGTTGACAAAAACAAGGTCAACCCCGCGATTTTCAGGATATGCACGAGCGACATATTGTCTTTGAAGGACAAGACGAGGGTCGTGATGAACAGCGAGCCCTACGTCAAAGACGAGATCGCGGTGCTTCCGCTCAGGCTCTCGCCGAAGGCGACCGAAATCAAGCTTTCTCGCCCCATCGTCACGCCCTTAAACCGCGTTGAGGAGCAAAAAAGGGTGGAAAAATTTTTGACTTCGGACAAGTTCGCGGATGTGAGCGGACTGCTCATCTGCGCGGATGACGCCTATCTTCTGAGCTCCTATCTCAAGGCGATAGAGGAGAGCGCGGGAGATTGCAATGTCACGCACATCGACCTTGACGACATCAAAAAGGACGATTTCAGCCCCGCAAGATGCAACGTGATCTTGCGCTCCATCAACGAGAGCAAACAAAATCTCTTTCTCGTCACGGCAAAAAGCGAGGCGGGGAAAGAAGCGCTCGAGGGTTTTGCGAGCTACGTCGACAAGGACGCGCTCAAGCGCTTCAAGATCGCGGACCTCAACGTCGAGCTCGATCTCAGCGCGATCAAAGTGGTCATGTTTGCGGACGCCAAAACAAAGAGGCGTTTGCAAAAGCAAGTGATGACGCTTCCTCTTGATCCCATCACGGAAGAGGAGAGGAGATTTGTCATCGAAAGACTCGCGGGCGTCTACAGCCGCCGTTACGGCGTGGACGTGACGCTCAGCGAAGAAATATTGGACAAATTCAAAGCGCTCAAGATAGAGAGCGCGGACGAGCTCATGCAAAGGGCGCTGCAAAATGCCTGTCTCAACGGCGACCTTTCGGCGAGCGAACAAACCTTCGAAGAGGCAAAGGAACAGCTCTTCGGAAGCACGAAAAAATTGGGATTCGGAGGAAACTATGACGAACGCATTTGAAACGATAATAGGCAACGGCTATGAGAATATGGGATTCCGTTCCTACACGGACGGTCTCGACGATCTTGAAAACGGAGTTTGGTATGACGAACTTGAAAATTCGGACGTCGAAGGCGTTCTCAAGGCAAACTACTATGTCAACGGCAGGCTGAGACAGATCTATTCAGGCAAGGGCTGTCACGCCGTCGTCGTTGCGGGCACGGGACTTGGCAAAACCACGCAATTTGTCATTCCCACGATCAAATCTTACGCAAGACAAAAGACAAAAAAGAGCCTCGTCATCTCGGACCCGAAAGGGGAAGTGAGGCGCGCGTGCGAAAAGGACCTCGTCGAGGGCGGCTATCGCGTGCTGAGGCTGGACTTTCGCAACATCATGCAGAGCGAGTGCTGGAATCCGCTGACACCCATATACAGAAAGTATCAGCGGGCGTTCAATTTGAAGTCCGAAGTGGAGCTTGTCGACACGCCTCAAGGGCCTCGCAACAGGTTTGTGGGAAGGATATACACAAATCAGCAAAAGCTCAACCACGACATCGAGCGCATGAAAAAAGTGGTGCTCGAAGAGGTCGGCTGCGACATCGACGCGATCGCGACCGTCATATGCAAGCCTACGGGCGCAAGCAACGACAAGTTGTGGGAGGAGGGCGCAAAGGACGTCCTCAAGGCGTTTTTGTGGGCGATGCTCGAGGATAGCCGAGAGGAAACAAGACACAGCCGCGTGCGCATAACGGAGGACACATATTCCCTCGCTACCGTTCTCAGCATCGCGAGCACGTTCGTCGGGGACAGGGATATGGGCGACTACGACAAGGGCTATTTCAGCCGCCGCAGACAAAACATGAAGAGCTACAGCTTTGCAGCGAACACGATAATCGGTCCCGCCTCCAACACGAGAGCGAGCTTTATGGCGGTGTTCAACACGGAGCTTGCCGCGTTCAAGAGCGCGGACAGGATCACTTCCTGCAACTCCTTTGACTTCGAGGAGCTCATGGACGGGCCCGTCGCGATCTTCGTCAACTACCGCGACGAAGTCAAGACCAACTACACTCTCATCTCGCTCTTCGTTCAAAGCCTCTACATCTTTTTGATAGGCGAGGCGAACAAGACCAAGACGGGCAAGCTGGACAGGGCGTGGTATTTCGTCCTCGACGAGTTCGGCAACTTCCCAAAGCAAAATGACTTCGACGTGGTGATCAGCGCGTGCAGAGGGCGCAACATCTTTTTCGAGCTCATCATACAAAGCTATGCGCAGCTCGAAGGTGTGTACGACAAGTATACGGCGCAGATCATCAAGGACAACCTCAATTTGCACATATTCATCGGCAGCAACAATCCCGAGACCCTCGAAGAGTTTTCGAGAGAGTGCGGCTATACCACCCGCGTTACGATCGAGAGCGCGCTCAACGGCGACAAGGATCAGATGGATCGCTTTGACGTCGACACCGAAAAACTCGTGCCCATAAGCCGCCTCGCCCACCTCGAGGAAGGGGAGTGCGTGGTGACAGAAGCCAACACAGGTTACGTTTTGTGGTCGAAACTCGAGAGATTTTACAAGCTCAAAGAGATGTGCGAAGTGAGCGAAGAGAGCGCCCCCTACGAGGTGAAAGTGGACGTCTTTGACGATCGCTACTTTTACGATTGCTCAAAGCTCGGCTCGTATATGCCGCGTTGATTCGGGAGCGGGCTATGACAAGCATTGACAAGGTAAGAAGGTATGTGCTGAAGAAAAGCTCGATCACACTCCCCGAGATACAGCGGGAGTTCGGGCTTGGCTTTGCGGACGCGGAAGAGGCGATAAACGAGCTTTCAAGAGAGGGCGTCATCGCTTACGCGGACGGGCTCGAGTTCAGCGTGCTCTCGACCGAAAGCGGGAGCGCGAAGCCCCGAAACGACTTCGAAAAGAGCGCGCGCTTCAGAAAGTTGTATTACGACTATGTCAGGCGCACGGGCAACGTGATCGACGACATCGACTTTGAGGATATCCTCGACGACAGAGCGGTTTTGGACGGCTATTTCGATTGGAGATATGAACTTTGCGCGATGAGAAAGAACAACCGCGTCCGCGCGCAGGAGGACGCCGTGCTCTCGGGAAAGAAAAAGAACCTTTCAAAGGACTTTGCGGGCATACTCAGCTTTAGGCTCGGCAAAAAATATCCCATCGAGGTCAAAGGTTCGAAGCGCGTCGCGATCACGGTGGAACTTCCCGAGCTTAAAGAGCAGACGCAATTCCTCTTCGGGCAGACGTGCACGGGCAATTTCGTATATAGCGAATATCCCTTGAGCAAACTCGACGGCAAATATCACGACGTCATCAACAGCGTGGGGCTGTACAGAATTTTGAACAGGTTCGATGTCATCGTCGACGGCGTAGATATCATCGCTTCGAGCAAGTTCTGCAGAGATCTTCCAAAGCGCGTTTTCGATCTCACCTGCGCCGTCACCGAAGCGGAGAAATTCATTCGCTCGATGGGACGCAACCCGTTCGTATAATGCCAAAACACGGCGTTGACATATCAAAAAAGCGGCGATAAAACGTCGCTTTCGATATGTAATGGAAAAATATGTTATTTCTTTTTGGTCTTTTTGGGGCGGAGGGTTTTGTCTATCGGGAGGGTGACGGCAAACACCGTACCCTTGCCCTCGACGCCCTTTGCGACGATCGTTCCGCCGTGCGCGCGGACGGTTGCGGCGGCGATGGAAAGCCCCAAGCCGAAGGATTGATTGTCCGCGTTCTTTCTTGCGCCGTCCGTTCTGTAGAATCTGTCAAAGACGTGCTCGGTCTCCTCCTTCGAGAGGGACTCGCCCGTGTTCATGACTCTCAAAATCGCCTTGTTTCCGTCCTTGAAGAGGCGCACGCCCACTTTGCCTGCCTCCCCGCAATACTTTATGGCGTTGTCGAGCAGGATGATCGCAAGCCTGTCTATGGAGTTCTTTTCTCCGAGTATAAAGACGCCCGATTGCACTTCCGAGACGAGCTCCACGTTCTTTTCGTAGCACACGGGCTCGAACGTGAGACAAGCGCCTTCCACGAGCAGGCTGAAGTTGAGGACTTCCTTTTGCACGGACGCGTGCTCGAGTTTGCTAAGTTCCAACATATTTTGTATGAGGGACTTCATCCTCGATATCTGCGCGTCTATGCTCTCGATCCACTTTTGATTTTCCTCTATGGTCGAAGAAGGCTCGGACTTTATCACGCTCATATCCGTCGAGATGACGGTGAGAGGGGTCTTGAGCTCATGCGAGGCATTTGCGACGAGATCCCTTTGTTTTGAAAACGCGTCCGCGACGGGGCGAAGCAGCCTTGCCGAACACACGAACGCAAGCAGCGCGATTATCGCGACCGCGCAAAGATATATGAGGGAGAGCTGAAGCGCAAAGTTGACGGTCTGATTGTGATAGGACGTGCGCTCGATGACGGCATAAAGCGTTGCGTCCTCAACGGCGGATTTGCTTGCGACGATAAAATATCTTCCGTCCACATGGAATTTGCCGTCTTTCACATCGATCGCTTTGTTCACGATCTTGTCCAAATTGTCCCCGCCGCCCTCGAGCACCTTTGGTTCGCCGTAGCAGTCCGTTTTGACATAGATGGCTTTGAGGCTCGTCTGGGCGAAGTCGTTGTAGCTTTCGGGGTTGTCCACCGCGCGGTGTATCGCCCTGTCCAGCATGACGTCGCTCGAGATGAAGGTCATAGCAAAAAACGTGCCCAAGAGCACGAGCAAAAACACCGACATGATGAGAGTCGTCGCAACGGTGAAACTTATCCTTTGATGTTTGATGATGTCCATCAGCGCCTGACCAGCCTATAGCCCACGCCGCGCACGGACTCGATCGTGAAGGAAGCGTTGAGATGGTTGAGCTTTTTTCTCAAAAACGACATATAAACTTCGAGGTTGTTGGACTCGAACTCGCTCTTCAGCCCCCACGCCTTCATGATGAGGTCGTCCTTTGCGGCGACGAAGTTGGGGTATTCAAACATATATCTCAAAAGCTCGAACTCCTTGTTGGCGAGCGTGATCTCTCCCGACGCGGTGGCAAAAACGTGGGTGGTTATGTCAAGCGTCGCGCCCTCGTACTCCAACTTGTTGTCGCTGACCAGCTTCCCCTTGCGGCGGAGCACCGCGCGCATTCTCGCAAGCAGCTCGTTGATGGAAAAAGGCTTGGAAACGTAGTCGTCCGCGCCCTTGTCCAGCCCGGAGATCTTGTCGTTTTCGTCCGAAAGCGCGGTGAGCATGATGATGGGAGTGTCAAGTTTTTTTCGCCTGATTTCGGTCAAAACCTCAAAGCCGTTGAGCTTTGGCATGATGACGTCCAACAAAATGAGATCGTACATGCCCGTCGACGCGAAACTGAGACCGTCCGCTCCGTCGTAGACGCAATCGACATCATAGCCGTCTTTTGTCAACATTTTGGCGAGCGCTCTGCTCAGCTCTCTTTCGTCTTCAACCAAAAGAACTCTCATATATGCCTCCCGAAAGTCGTCATATAATTATAGTATCATTTTTCATTAAAACAATATTAAATTTGCTCCTTGTGAGAAAATTTCCCGCAAAACAGTGGGAGCGTTCGGGGCGATTCGATCAAAAAAACGAGAAAAGTTGCGCTCAAAAGGCAAAAAATCAAAAAAATTTGCCCTCAACTTGAAAATTGGACTTGCAAACATAATATAATACAGTTAAAATTATTGTAAGACGCGTGAGGGCAAAATGAAAAAACGTATCGTCATTTGCATTCTTTTGCTTGCGACGGCGGCGATCGCGCTTTTTGCGTGCAACAAAAAGACTTTCACCGTCACGTTCGTTTTGGGCAACGGCGAAAAGAACATAGTCTGGCACGAGGGCGACCCCTTGCCCGACGATCCTTCGCGCGGCTCGGACGTGTTTTTGGGCTGGTTTTATCAATCGGACGGGGAGCAGGCGACGCTTGCGGATCTGCTTTCCGGGCTCAAGGAGGACGTCGTGCTCGTGGCGAAGTGGCAGCCCGCTTCAGGCGACGAAGCGCAATAAACAAACGGCTTATCGCCGCAAAAATAACGATCAAAAAAGAGAGGAATTATGGAACAAAGAACATGGTATAAAGAAATGTCCGTCTATCAGATCTGGCCGCGCTCGTTCAAGGACGGCAACGGGGACGGCATCGGCGACCTCAAGGGCGTGCTGTCAAAGATGGACTACATCAAGAGTCTCGGCGTCGACGCGATATGGTTTTCGCCGCTCTACGTCTCGCCTCAGGCGGACTATGGCTACGACATCGCCGACTACTTAGAGATCAATCCCGAGTACGGCACGATGGACGACTTCAGATTGGTGCTCAGCGCCGCGCATCAGCACGGGCTGAAGGTCATCATGGACCTCGTCATCAATCACACGTCCGATCAGCACGAGTGGTTCAAAAAGAGCGTGAGAAGGGAAGAGCCGTACACGGACTTTTACATCTGGCGGGACGGCAAGGGCAAGAACGGCGACAAGGCCCCCAACAACTGGATGTCCACGTTTCCCGGCTCGGCGTGGGAGTACGTCCCCGAAAGAGGGCAATATTATTTGCACCTCTACGCCAAAGAACAGCCCGACCTCAATCATGACAATCCGCTCGTGAGAGAGGAGATAAAAAAGGTCATGCGCTTTTGGCTGGATATGGGAGTGGACGGCTTCAGAGAGGACGTCATCACCGAGATCAGCAAGGCGGAGGGATTGCCCAACGGTTTTCCGCTCATGCCCGCTTCGAGGGGAATGGAGCACTACAATCACGGGCCCAACATCCACAAATATTTGCAGGAATATCGCGAGGTCCTGAAGGACTATGACGCGTTTCAGGTGGGCGAAGCTCCGCTTCTCACTCCCAAGAGGGCGCTCGAGTACGTCAACGGCGACCACAAGGAGCTCGATATGCTCATCGGCTTCCAGCATATGGAGGCGGACTGCATGTTCATCAGTTGGCTGCATCACCCGTTTAGTCTCAGAAAACTCAAAAAAGTTTACAACAATTGGCAGACCAAGCTCTATCGCAAGGCGTGGAACGTCAATTACCTCGAAAATCACGATCAGCCCCGCACCATCTCAAGATACGGCAGCGAGGAGTACAGGGACGCGAGCGGCAAGGCGCTTGCGATCATGTATACTTTCTTGAGCGGCACGCACTTCGTCTATCAAGGGCAGGAGATAGGCATGACCAACCTCTATTTTGACAAATATCCTAAGGGCACGGACGCGTGGGCGCAATTCAAGGACGTCAACACCTTCTGCGTGAGGGATCTGCTCAAAAAATTCGGCTTCACAAAAAAGCACATACTTCGTCTCGCTCACAACGCCGCGCGCGACAACGCCCGCACCCCCGTTCAATGGACGGCGGGAGCAAACGCAGGCTTCACGGACGGGCCCGAGACTTGGTATACGGTCAATCCCAACTACACGGAAGTCAACGTGGAGGCGCAACAGAACGATCCCAACTCCCTTCTTAACTTCTATCGCAAGATAATCGCCCTTCGCAAGGAGTACGCGGAGCTTGCGATATACGGAGAGTTCAAGCTGCATCTGAAGCGCGACAGACACCTCTTGGTGTATGACAAGATTGGCGAGGACGGGTCGAAACTCACCGTCGTCGTAAACGTGAGCGACAAGCCCGTGCCCTGCAAGAGGTTCAAAAAGTATATCGCGGAGGGCTCGAAGGAGCTCGTCTCCATCTACGAGGGCAGCTTCGCGGCGGTCATGAGACCGTATGCGGGCAAGGTGTTTTACACTCCCGCGACTTTGAAATGAAAAAAATTTCGGAGGCATATCATGAAAATAACAAATGACATCAGATATATCGGCGTCAACGATCACGACGTCGATCTGTTCGAGGGGCAATACAAGGTCGAAAACGGCATGGCGTATAACTCTTACGTCATTTTGGACGACAAGATCGCCGTCATGGACACGGTGGACGCCCGCTTCAAAAAGGAGTGGCTCTTCAACCTCTCGTCCGCTCTAAAGGGCAGGACGCCGGACTATCTCGTCGTGCAGCACATGGAGCCCGATCACTCCGCCAACATCGAGGAGTTTTTGAAGGTATATCCAAACGCGACGGTCGTCTCCTCTCAAAAGGCGTTCAAGATGATGGAGCAATTCTTCGGCACCCGGTTCAAGCCAAAACAGCTCGTGGTGGGGGAGGGCAGCGAACTTTCGCTTGGCAAGCACACCCTTCACTTTGTGACCGCGCCGATGGTGCACTGGCCGGAAGTCATCGTCACATACGACAGCCGCGACAAAGTCCTCTTTTCTGCGGACGGATTTGGCAAGTTCGGCGCGAACGACGTCGAGGAGGATTGGGCGTGCGAGGCGCGCAGATATTACGTCGGCATCGTGGGCAAATACGGCGCGCAGGTGCAGGCGCTCTTAAAAAAAGCGGCGGCGCTTGACATAGAGATCATCTGCCCGCTGCACGGTCCCGTGCTCACGGAAAATCTCGGCTATTATCTCAATTTGTACAACATCTGGTCGTCCTACGGCGTGGAGTCGGACGGCGTGATGATCGCCTATACGTCCGTTTACGGACACACGAAGGCGGCGGTCGAGCTGCTCGCGAAAAAGCTTGAGCAAAAGGGCTGCCCGAAGGTCGTCGTCACGGACCTCGCAAGAGAGGATATGGCGGAGGCTGTCGAGGACGCGTTCCGCTACGGCAAGATCGTGCTCGCGACAACGACGTACAACGCGGACATATTCCCGTTCATGAGGGAGTTCATCAACCATCTCGTGGAGCGCAACTTCCAAAACAGGCACGTCGCTTTCATCGAAAACGGCAGCTGGGCGCCTATGGCGACGCGCGTTATGAAGGGCATGCTCGAGGGGTGCAAAAACCTGACCTATCTCGAGCACGGCGTGCGCATAACGTCCGCGATGAACGCGGAGAGCGAAGCGCAAATAGAGGAGCTTGCAAACGAGCTTTCCGTTGACTACGTCGCAAGAACGGACGCGGCGGACAAAAATGACCTCAAGGCGCTGTTCAACATAGGCTACGGGCTCTACGTCGTGACTTCCCGCGAGGGGAACAAGGACAACGGTCTCATCGTCAACACGGTCTGCCAGGTGACAAGCACCCCGAACCGCGTCGCCGTGGCGATCAATAAGCAAAACTATTCGCACCACATCATAAAGCAGACGGGCAAAATGAACATCAATTGTCTCTCGGTCGAAGCGCCCTTTTCCGTGTTTGAAAATTTCGGTTTCAGAAGCGGCAGGGACGTGAACAAGTTCGAGGGCGAAGAGCAACTGCTTCGCTCGGACAACGGGCTCGTGTTCTTGCCGAGATACATCAACTCGTTCATGTCGCTGAAGGTGGAAAGATACATAGACTTCGAAACGCACGGGCTGTTCGTCTGCACCGTCACGGAGTCGAGGGTGATCTCGCCCGTCGAGACCATGACGTATACATATTATCAGCAAAACGTCAAGCCCCGCCCCAACACCGAAAAGAAAAAGGGCTGGGTGTGCAAGGTCTGCGGCTATGTGTACGAGGGCGAAAATCTTCCCGAAGACTTCGTCTGCCCGCTCTGCAAACACGGCGCGAGCGACTTCGAACCGATAAAATAACCAACACAGGTGCGCATTTTTGAAAAACTCCTTCCAAGACGGAGGAGTTTTTCTTTGATATTACAAAAGTCGTCTACTATACGCGCGACCAAAAAGTTGTATGCGTATTTTCTGACGCATTGAAAGCAAAAGCGACTCAAAATTTTGAGCCGCTCTCGCTCGTTCGCTTTTTTTCAAGCGGGATTGTGCTTTCAATCCGCTTTTAAGTGTTTGCTTTTTTCAAGCGTGATTATAATTTTCAAGCCGCCTTTTTATCGTAAGTTTTTATAGGGTTATCTTCAAGGCGGGCACAACGCCGAAGTCGGACTGTACCACCGTGATGCCGTTGACGCCGCCTATCTCTCCTGCGGTGTTGGCTACGTCTGCGCGGAACGCTTGGGTAGATTGAAATTCGCTGTAGCTGGGCGTGCGCAACCACCAAGTGCCGCTGCCGTTGAGGGGACTTAAACCTTGCGCAAGCGCGTAATCTGTCGGTTTGAGCCTTCTTGCCTCATCGGACTCGTCGTCGGACGAGAAGCCGTACGCGGGATTTTTGACGTCGGCATAGCTCAAAAGGAACACTTTATCGTTTGTGTTTTCGCAAGCCCAAGTATTGTCCGCACCAGCGGCGGAGACTTCCGCGCTGTTGTCGACGAGAGTGTTGAGAATGATATTTTGCGCCGCTTGGTCAAACGCCTGCGCTAAGAAAGTTTCCGACAACCAGGCGCGTATATCGCTTTCCTTGTAGTTGTTTGGGTGCACGTCGCCGTCTCTGTCCGTTCCGTTATTATAGAATTGATAGCTGTCGATTATGAGGTTGCTCATGAGGAATGCCTCGCCGCCTTTCTTTTCAAGTACGCGCCACTCGATGGGTTCCCACTTGAACCAATAAAGCGTGTTTATCTCATAGCCGTTGTCGTCTTGTCTGCTTTTGCTTGTTGAACTGTTATCTAATGTCCAAGACGGTCTGTAACTTGTGAAATAAACTCCGCGATATCTTGCCCCGCTGTACTCGAGGTCTATGTACCACATGTATTCGTCCACTTCGCCGTCGATGTAATATCCGTAGTCCGTCCACTTGCCGCTGTTGCCTTTGACGGGTCTTGCTCCCGACATCTGCGCGAGCGTTGCGGTTATACCGTTGTCCGTTTCTTTCGTTTGAGGATATTCGCCGAAGTATATAAAGCCCTCGCGCTCCTCATAAATTGGTTTCGTCGCGCCGCACACGTCGCACTTGCCCGTTTGACTGTTCCAGGTGTGGGGCGCAAGCTCGCCGTAGTCCTCTTCTTCGATATGATAATGGCAGACGGGGCACTCCTTGTGACGATGCGCTTTTGCCTTGCAAGTCGCCTCGCCGTCCTCTACCCATTCGTCGCTCGGCGTATGAGATGCGAGGTCGAATTTTTCATTGCAGTTGTTGCACTTGTGCCAATGCGAATTAGCGTCGCTCTCCCAACTTGTCGTGACCTTGTCGTGTCCCGTTGCGGGGATGACGGTTTGAGACTTCTCGATTTCCCGTTTCTCGCTGTCGAAATACTTTCCGCAGGTGCAAGTATAATATTGCACGTTGCCGTCCTCCGTGCACGAAGGGCTCTTCGCCTCAACAAGCGTGTAGGCGTGACGATGCGTCGTTTTGTTGTTGCAAGCGGCAAAAGTCACGGCAAGAGCCGCGATCAACACCGCGACAGCAATCGACACAAATAAAATTTTTGCTGTACGTTTCATAGCTTTCTCCTTTCGGGCGCGCGCCCGGTGTAATACTAAATATAAAGTATAGTCATAATTATGACTATTGTCAATATTATAACTATAAATAATAATAGATGTATGATAACCTACGAGCCGTTTTGGCGGACAATAAGGGAAAGAAAGGTCTCGACTTATACTCTCATCAAAGAGCGCGGGATAAGCAGCGCGACGATAGACCGCTTGCGTAAAAACGAGGGTATAAGCACTTCCAAAATCGACGACCTTTGCAAGATCCTCGACTGCAAGGTCGAGGACATCATTTGTTATGTTCCCGACGAGCAGGGCGGTTTCAAAAACTGAGACTGCCTGATTTTAGCTTAGAGCATAGACCTTGCGGCGTCATAAATCTACGATAGAAAATAGGAACAAAAAAGGAGCGACTCGGAATTTTCCGAGCCGCGTTCGCTTTTGATATTGAAAAAGCCTGTCAAATCGCACGATCAAAAAAGATATGCGCGTCTACATAATATATCGCAAACAAAATTGCGTCCGCAAAAAGCGAGCGGGGAAGGGAAGTTCAACAAAACGTAGGAAATCACGCCCCCGTTGAGCCAAAGCCGCCTTCGCCGCGCACGCTGCCTGCGAGTTCGTCCGCCTCGACAAAGTCCGCCTTGAGATACGGCGCGATCACAAGTTGAGCGACGCGCTCGCCGTTCGAGATCGTTTGCGGCATGTCCGTGTGGTTCAAAAGCGACACGATTATCTCGCCTCTATAGTCGCTGTCCACGACGCCCACCTTGTTTGCGGGGGCGAGGCCGCGCTTTGAGGCAATGCCGCTTCTTGCATAGACGAGTCCGACGTAGCCTTCGGGGATCTCGACGGATAGTCCCGTATGCACGAACTCCGTGCCGTGCGGCGGAATGACGAGCTCATCCCCATCGAGCAGGGCGTGAAGGTCCGCGCCGGCGGAGAATTCCGTCCCGTAATGCGGAAGGATGGCGTTTGGTTTCAAACGTTTGATCTTGATCTTCACAGTCGTCATAGCAGCCTCACTTTTTTGAAAACAGCTTTGAAAACGCGCTTCGCTTTTCAAACGGCTCGACTTTCACGTCCGTGACGTTGTAACCCTCAGCTTTTATCGCTTGGGAGATCGCGTTCACGTCCGCGTCGTCTTCGGCGATCACGGTCGTTCTGTTTTGGGAGTGGGAGGACTCCACGCTCTTCACGGCGGCGGCTTTGCGCACCGCGTCGTTGACGTGCGCTTCGCACATGCCGCACATCATTCCGTCCACTGTCATTACGATTTTTTTCATTTTATCACCTCATAGCCGGCGCTTCGTATGGCGTCGGAAATTTTTTCAATGTCAAGATCATGTCCCAATATGACGGCTTGTCCCTTTTCAAGATTGACCGTCGCCTCGCGGACTCCCTGCACGCTCTCGCACGCGCGCTTCACATGCCTCACGCAATTTTCGCACATCATGCCTTTCACGTTGATCGTGAGAGTCTCCTCATCCCCCTCGTTTTCGGCTTTTTGAGTGGCTGAAACTTCATGCAGGTCTGCATTTTTGCTCTCTTGCAATGTATTTTCACTCCCTTGCAACTCGCTTTCCGCTTGAGAAAGTAGCGTTTGAGCTTGAGAGGGCAACTCTTCTTTAAGCGGGGAAGTTCTCTTCACCTTGAAGAGATTGATAGTGAGGGCGTTTAGCACCACCGACACGCTTGATATGCTCATCGCAAGCGAGCCTATCATCGGGTTGATGGCGATCTTCGGGTCGATATACGAAAACGCGCCCGTTGCAAAGACCACGCACACCGCGTTGTAAAAAAACGCCCAAAACAGGCCGAGTTTGATCGTGAACAGCACGCGTTTGCTGAGGGCGATAACATTGACGACGTCCAAAAGATCCTTGCGCAAGAGCACGATGTCGCTCGTTTGGATCGCGACGTCGCTGCCGCCTCCCACTGCGATCGCGAGGTCCGCCGCGCCAAGCGCGGGAGCGTCGTTCACGCCGTCTCCGACCATCGCCACGAGGCGTTTTTCGTCCGTTTTCAAAGAGGATATCACTTCCCGTTTGTCCTGAGGCAACACGTCCGAGATGACCTCATCCACGCCCACCTCGTCCGCGATGCGCTTTGCCGTTTGAGCGTTGTCGCCCGTGAGCATGATGACGCGAATGCCCCTTGCCTTGAGTTCTTTCACAGCCTCTTTGCTTCCCGCCTTGACCTCGTCCTTTGCGGCGATGACCGCCTTAGGCGCGCCGTCTATCAGCACGGCAAGCGGAGTTTTGCCCTCGCTCGATAAGGAAGAGAGAAGTTTTTTTGTCTCTTCGTCATCTGTTATCCTTGCGTTGCCGATGAAAACTTCCTGCCCGTCCACCGTCGCTTTGACGCCTTGACCCGGCGTCGCCTCAAAGTTGAAAGCGGGAAGTTTGACGGCGTTATTTTTCTCGCAATACGCCGTGAGACTGCTTGCAAGCGGGTGTTCGGACATCAGCTCCAAAGAGTACACAACGCTCAAAACGCGGGTTTTATCCGCTCCGTTCAGCGTGATAAAGTCCGTGACCTGCGATTTTCCCTCCGTTATCGTGCCCGTTTTGTCCAGCACTACGACGCCGATGTTGTGCGCCTTTTCGAGGATCTCGGCGTTCTTGATTATGAGCCCGTTTTCCGCTCCCTTGCCCGTTCCCGCCATTATGGCGACGGGGGTCGCAAGTCCAAGCGCGCAAGGGCAGGCGATGACGACGACGGTTATCGCAAAGTTGAGAGCCCTCTCAAACGGCGCGCCCGCAAGCAAGTTGGCGACAAGCGTCACGAGAGCGATAACAAAGATGACGGGCACGAACACGCCCGATATCTTGTCCGCGAGGCGGGAGATTGGCGCTTTTGAGTTCGCCGCCTCTTCGACGAGGCGAATTATGTTTGCAAAGGACGTGTCCTCGCCCACTTTTGTTGCGCGAAGCTCGAGATACCCCGCGCTCACCGTCGTTGATGAGAACACCTCGTCCCCCTCTCTTTTTTCGACAGGCATGGACTCGCCCGTGATGTTTGCCTGATCGACGGACGCAACTCCCGCCGTGACGACGCCGTCTACGGGGATATCCGCCCCCGCCTTGACCACGACGATGTCGCCCGTCTTGACCTCGTCCGCCGATATCTGCACCTCCAAGCCGTCTTTAAGAATTATCGCAAGTTTGGGGGACATGTCGATGAGCCTCGTCACCGCGTCCGTAGTGCGCTTCTTTGACAGACCTTCGAGATATTTGCCCAAGCTCACGAGGGTGAGGATCATGCCTGCGGACTCGAAGTAAAGGCTGTCGTGATATTGCATGAGCCTTTCGCGATATACGTCGCCCCCTCCGTTTGCAAGCATGGAGAGGGAGTAACTCATCATAAACAGCGCGAACACGCCGTAAAGCACGCTTGCGCTCGCGCCTATCGCGATGAGACTGTCCATATTGGGCTTTCCTCTGAACAATTTTTGAAATCCGCTCGTGAAATATTGTTTGTTGATGAGAAGTATGGGGATCACAAGCACGAATTGAATGAGCGCAAATCCCATCGGCGAGCGGCTGTGATCGACGAACGCGGGGGCGGGGAAGTCCCACATCATGTTGCCCATTGAAAAGTACATCAAAACGAGCAGCAAAACGATGCTGCAAATGAGCTTGACAAGGGCAAAGTCCTTGCGTTTTTGAGGGACGGGCGTCTTTGCGCCCTTTAGCCTTGCCGCATAGCCCGCCTTTTTCACCGCTTCTTCTATCGCGGACGGCGGCAGAGAGGTCTCGACCTGCATACTGTTTGAAAGCAGGCTGACCGACACGCTGTCCACGTTCAGCTTTTTCACGGCGTTTTCGACGTGCGCCTGACACGCGGCGCAAGTCATACCCTCGACGTCAAAGTCATATTTCATCTATTGAAACCTCTTGAAAAGATCCGCGATCTCGTCCAGCACCTCGACGTGCCCCTCGCGCAGCCTGTTTTCGACGCAGCTGTGCAAATGCCTGTCCAAAAGCTCGGACGCAAGGCTCTTTATCGCCTTGTCGACGGCGCTAAGCTGAATGAGGATGTCGTCGCAATATCTGTCCTCGATCAGCATATTCTTTATGCCGTTCATTTGCCCGACAATGCGGCTTGCGCGATTGACGAGCTGTTTTTTGTCCTCTTCGGGACGAATGGTTTTTCTCACTTCGCAACAATTTTCCATATAACTATCTCCCAAATTTGCACTCATATTCGCATTTTCGATAGTATTATACCCCCGCAAGGTATATATGTCAAGAGGAAAAAACAATAAAAAAAACGCCTTACGACGTCGCAAGGCGTGGGATATCGATTTACTCGGCTTGTCCGCGCTTTTTTTGATACGTTTCGTTGACGGTTTGTTTGACCTTGTTGATGAGGTCGAGCGCGCGCTTGAGGGCGAGACGGCTGTTGACCTTGAATTGGAATGGCACCGCCTCGTAGACCTTTTTGTTTGAAGTGTCGACGTGCGGAGTCTTGCCGTCGTTATACTCGGGCGCGTTGGGGTCGAGGGGGAGGTTGATGCGAAGAGACGTCCCGATGATCGTGATCTTTGCAACTATCTCGCCGTCGCAACGATATGTGTCGCACTGTTTGCTTATGCGGCTCTTTATCTGCGCCTGCTTTGGAAGAGAGGACGTCAGCTCCTCTTGAAGCCTCAGATATCTCTCCTTCAAAATGCTGTCCGAAAGCGCGTATTTTTCCGCAAAAGTCAGGCTCTTTCTCGCCGCCTTTTTCGCCATGACCTTGTCGTAGTTGAACTTTTTGCCCAAAGAGGAGCTCTGCTTTTTGGCGTCCTGTTTTTCGACGGGCTTTTTGGGTTTGCGGATGGGCATGGGCGGGGCGCCGAGCTTTTCAAACGCCGTAGCGCAAGGCAGCGGAACGCTCTTGTCGCAATACACGCAAAACGCGTACGCGCCGCACATATCGCGGTTCATCGTCTGGCTGTCGTACCATTTTTGCAAATCGAGCTTTGCCTGAAGAGCAACTTTGTCCATTTGACACCTCTAAGTTTTAAGTCTTTCACTATTATACGCCTTACAAAACGGTTTGTCTAATAAAACCGAGACAAAATTTCACACGATTTGTATTTTTTCTCACTAATTTGCTAATACCGCCGTATAAAGTGAATATTTCGGATATCTAATAAAACAAAATCGGCTTTTTTCAAGCCGATTTCAATCATCTAAGTCAAAACTTGTTCACTTGAAACTTGCGTTTGCCT